>NZ_JADCKV010000021.1:50712-142782 GCF_014982105.1 Enterobacter cloacae complex sp. P18RS
ACGGTTTTGCCGTCAGGTGAGACCTGTAGATTGGTGGGGGCATCCGGAGGCGTGGTATCTGGCTCGGAAGGATTTCCCGGATTGCCGGGATTCGGGCTGTTGTTATCGTCATCCCCGCCACCTCCACCGCCGGTTCCCGCCGCAATGGCAATCCCACCTGCGACGGCCAGGCCACCCAGCACCCAGGGCCACGCTGCGGCGCCGCCGGTATCACTCCCTGACGCCGCCAGTAGGGCGTCCGTGGAGGCGATGGATTCATAGGTGGCGGCACCGGTTGGATCTTCAATCCACCACAGCGCACCGTCGCTCTCCTCAAGCACCAGCTGGCTCACGCCCTGCGCGTCGGTGACGTAGAAATTCTTGAGGGTAATCACTTCGCCCGAGTGGAGGGTAATCACCAGATCGTTTCCGCTGCGGGAGTAACCTGAGATATCGGCGCGATCCACGTTAAGTTTAACAATAGACGAATGGCCGAGTGTTACCTGTGTTCCCTCCGTGGTCGTTTCCACGCCAGTTAGTTTCGATATAACAGATATTTGGCTCATACAGTTATTACTCCAGCAGAGTTATTGTTTACGGCGTGTCAGACGTGGCCATATTTTCTGGAGGGATGAGGGCGCTCCCGGCGAAAATACTGTGAATAAAACAGTATTTACCGTTGCTTTCTTTAGAGCGACCGAGACCCGCCAGCAATCAACGTGGCAACATCAGGGCGAAGCTAATTATTTACATGAGTAACTGTTATTTATTTATATTTTCGTAATTTATAAACCTTATTATTTGTGCAGGTATTATTTGTTTTGCTGTAAAAATGATATAGCTATAAATATCTGAATGTGCAAATTAAGTGTCTGTAAACCCTGCACTGTGATTGCAGAGAAAATTAATTGATAGCGCGAATATATTTTGTTGGCTATGCGGGCCGCGCCACAGAGGCGTTGGCGTACAGGCTGTCGGGATTAGGTAGTGGAAGAAATGAGAGGGGGATAATACTGAATACATAGGCTTTATTTATAATTACAGCGAATATTAATGACTGCTTAATAATGATTTAAGTTAGGGTGAATCATCTGCTGTATGATATATTTCGAAGAATTGCATTAATGAAATATATTTTCGGTTTGGGTTTGGATTCTGCTACGCATAAAAATAAACTGTCGACTTCACATATTTCATAAATAAAAAGGCCGCAAATGTGGCCTTTCTGAGGGGGGAGGTTTAGCCGAAAGAGATAATCCCCATTTCAATCAGTGCGGCGAGCGTCAGAAGAATAAAGAGGATAACGACTATGGGTCTGTACATTTGATTTTCCATCCATGTTTATCATGCAATCCGTTTTATGTGCATCATTATTGATGATGGTGCAGGCGATCCCTGCCCCCCTATTTTGCGCCACTTTGCCGTAAAAATCAGTTAGCTGCTGGCACTTTTTCTACTTTTTCTCCGGCCCGACGGGCCGTGGCTGGCAGGATGTCGGCATCCGCCACGTAGCCATCAGGATCGAGACAGCGATTGTGTTCTCTCGCCTGGTGCAGGATCGCTTCGTCCCAGTACAGGCGCTTACGCTGATCGCCCTGGGTCGTCAGAATAAACTCCACATTGCCATCAACCGCGCGGTAGCGGCGCCAGCTGTTTGCCGGAATGGAGATCACCGAACGTTCCGGGGCGATAATGCTGACTTCCTTACCCGCCTCGTTCCAGGTCACCTCCAGCTGGCCTTTAAAGACCATGATCACCTGAATATCCGGGCAGAGATGGCGACCGACAATGTGGTCGTCAGCAAGCCGCAGCCATTCGACGGAAAAACCGTGCGGGCTCAGGATAGCGGGAGCGGAATCCCGATCCTGTGAAATGCCGAAACCGATAACCGGCGCAATTTCGCCGCCGTGTCCCGGCAGCACCGAGTCCAGCAGTCCCTGCGCTGACCAGCAGCGATCATCGCCGGTTACCGCACGCTGGCGCATCTCCTCAACGCTGTAGTCACGCAGACCGGCAATATATTGCTCTGACAGCGGCGTCAGCAGCGTGGCGGGATCGGGCATTGGTTCACCTGCCTCCTGCGCAATCAGCATATTATCCTTGCTGAGATACATACCGTACTCGCTGGCGGCCGCCAGCACTGACGGGTGCCAGATGATGCCGCCCGTGTTGTCCCCGCCGAGCACGGTAAATACCATGCCGCAGGTATCTTCTTTACTGACGTTGGTGAAACCGCGGAAGATCCAGGTCGGTATTGAGAGGATGGTGGGCGCGCTAAATTCCGCTTCATGCTCGCCGTTGGCGCCCCAGCGAAAACGCCATGTCCCTTCATGGATCAGGAACACTTCTGCGGTGAAATGCAGATGCAGGTTATTGGTTACCCCTTTCGGCATAGCCGCCGCGCCAATGTTAAAGCCGTGCGGCTCGGGGATATTAACAATCTGCTCGCTGGACTGAGTTACACCCGGGCCGATGAAGGAATAGTTTTGTTTGAGATGCGAACCGGGCAGCTTGCAATCAATAAAAGCAAGATTGCAGGAAACCATATCGTCGGGGGCGATTAACCGTGTTCGTGCCTGGCTCTGGCTAAGATGGATAGTTTTCATCATTTCTCCTTTTAATAACCGGATGCACCGGTGGTAGGGATGGCGTTGCCGCGGGCGAGAGCAATTGCTTCACGTGAGGCGCGACCCAGCTGCATAACGTCGTTTGCTGGGGTAACAAACTGGAAACCCTGCGCAATACGCGCTGCGGCGGCCGCGCCGGAAGTGCAGAAAATACCGGCAATCTTCTGCTGCTGGCGGCAGCAGTGAATCACCCGCTCAATAGCAGCAAGCATTTCGGGATGTTGGGATTCGGCGCTGGCGCTGCCGGTCAGCGTCAGCGAGAGATCGTTGGGGCCAATAAACACACCGTCTAGTCCTTCGGTATCAAGGATGGCGTCAAGATCCGCCAGCCCTTCGCGGGTTTCGATCATTGCCAGCGTCAGGATCTCGTCGTTAGCGTGCTGTGGATAATCACTGCCGCCGTAGAGTAGACCTCTGGCCGGACCAAAGGAGCGAACACCCAGCGGTGGATAGCGACAGGCAGCGACAAAACGGCGAGCCTGTTCCGCGCTGGAGATCATCGGACAGATTACGCCATACGCGCCGGCGTCTAATACGCGCATGATTTGCGCCGGATCGTTATCTGCCACCCTCACCAGCGGCACGGCAGGCGTGCTCGATAGCGCCTGTAGCATCGACAACGCGCTGGCAAAATCAATCATGCCGTGCTGCAAATCGACGGTGACGGCGTCGTAACCCTGATGGCCCATAATTTCCGCGCTATACCCGGACGGGATCGCCAGCCAGCCGTTAACGATCGGGGTATTTTCCAGAAATGCGGTCTTTAAACTGTTTTTGCGCACTGTATGCACTCCGTTATCCACTGACGCAGCAGCGGCGCGATCTCATCCGGGGTTTCCAGCGGAATAAAATGCCCGCCAGCCTCCACCGTATGCCTGGTCACGTTCGCGTTGCCTGCTGCCAGTAGCTGATGATGATGGGGCGTGCAGATAACGTCCTGCGCGCCGTTTAGAAGTAATGTGGGGCAGGAGAGGGCGTTAAACGCAGCCCGGTTGTCCTGCCGGTGAATGGCCATTTCCGTTTGCTCCGCAAAGGTCTCAATGCCGCACTCTTGCGCCATTCGGCAAATAGTCTCTTGCAGGATCCGATCGGACAGATGTGACGGGGCGACATAGCTCTGCCACAGCGACGAGACCAGCCAGTCGGCCAGGCCCCGCGCCTGTGCGGTGTGTACCGCTTCCCGGCGTGAAGCAAGGGTGTCTGGCGCAACGGGCAACGGATTAACGGAAATCAGCGTCAGCCCGTTCACTCTTTCTGGCGCGTCGGCGGCCATTTGCAGCGCGACAATCGCGCCGAGCGAAAAGCCCGCCAGCAGAAAGCGCGGTGGCAGAACCTTTAACAACCGCCGTGACGCCTGCGGCGCGGACTCTGCGCCCGTCAGCGTGATGCACAGCACCGCTGAGACGTTCAGCCGTTCAATGACGGGCTGCCAGAGCCGGGCGTTACACAGCGTGCCGCCAAGCAGAACCAGCGGCAGATCGGTATTGTCCAGAAGCGGATATTCCATTGCATCCCTCACGTAGCCGTCCAGCCGCCGTCAACCATCAGGGCGCTGCCGGTGATCAGCCCGGCGGCCTCAGAGGCGAGGAACACTACCGGCCCCATAATGTCCTCCAGCCTGCCTGGCCGGCGCAGTTTGATGTTGTCCAGCACATAGCGGCGAAATGCCGGGTCGGCGAGCGACGAACGCGTCAGGTCGGTTTCAATGAAGGTCGGGCACAGCGTATTGACACGGATCCCCGCATCGCCCAGCTCCAGCGCCATCGTTCGGGTTAACCCTTCAAGCGCGAATTTGGAGGCACAGTACACGCTACGCTCGGGGCCACCAACGTGTCCCATTTGCGATGAGATGTGAATAATCGATCCCCCCTTACCGTCCACCCGCATTCTGCGCGCCACATGCTGGCTGATAAAAAAGGTGGCGCGCAGGTTAAGCGCCATCACCGCATCGAAATTTTCCTCGTTCACCTTAAGAAACGGCTGGTGGCGGGCCAGCCCGGCACTGTTCACCAGAATGTCGGGCGTGGGCAACGTCGCCAGCACACGCGCCACCTCCTGAGTGTCGGTAATATCCAGTTCCAGCGGGTGAAATGCGAGACTGTGTTCCGCTGCCAGACCTGTGGCATGCGCCAGCGCCTCGCGGCCCCGGGCGGCGATCCATACCTCTGCTCCCGCCTGTGCGAGGGCGACGGCGGCGGCGAAGCCAATCCCTCTTGACCCGCCGGTCACCAGCGCGCGTTTGCCGTGCAGGGTGAAAGAGGGCGTTTGCAAAAGCGTCATGGCTTACACCTTTTCCCTGACCGGGGCCGGTGTGGCGTAGGGAACTTCCGTCTGGCCATAACGGCGCACGCGAATATTGGCCTGCTCGGCATGTCCGGCGAACCCTTCCAGCAGCGACAGACGGGAACAATAGCTGCCGATTTCGGCAGTGGCTTCGTCGCTGAGGACTTTCTGGAAGGTGCAGGTTTTCATGAACTTGCCCACCCACAGGCCGCCGGTATAACGTGCGGCTTTCTGCGTGGGCAGGGTGTGGTTGGTGCCGATCACCTTATCGCCGTAGGCCACGTTAGTACGCGGTCCAAGGAACAGCGCGCCGTAATTGGTCAGGTTAGCCAGGAACCAGTCGTCCCGGTCGGTCATCACCTGAACATGTTCGGAAGCGATACGATCTGCCTCCAGCAGCATCTCTTCGTGGCTGTCGCAGACGATGATTTCCCCGTAGTCCTGCCAGGACTGGCGGGCAATGTCGGCGGTAGGGAGCTTTTCCAGCAGCCGTTCCACTTCGCTGAGCGTCTCTTTGGCAAGTTGAAGCGAGTTCGTCAGCAGGATGGCAGGGGTGGTGACGCCGTGTTCGGCCTGGCCCAGCAGGTCCGTGGCGCACATTTCCGCGTCAACAGTGTCATCGGCAATCACCAGCGTTTCCGTCGGACCGGCAAACAGATCGATACCTACCCGGCCGAACAGCTGGCGTTTGGCCTCCGCGACGAAGGCGTTACCGGGCCCGACCAGCATGTCGACCGGTGCCAGCGAGTCCGTGCCCAGCGCCATGGCGCCTATCGCCTGAATGCCGCCAAGGGCATAGATTTCCGTTGCGCCAGCCATTTTTTGCGCCGCGACAATCGCCGGGGCGGGCTGACCGTTAAACGGCGGGGCACAGCTGATGATTCTTGAACACCCCGCCACGCTGGCAGTGATGATCGACATGTGCGCGGAGGCGAGCAGGGGATATTTTCCGCCAGGCACGTAACATCCTACGGCGTTAATCGGAATATTTTTATGTCCGAGGATCACCCCGGGACGCGTTTCAATTTCCAGGTCCCGCAGACATTCTTTCTGCGCGCGGGCAAAATTCGCCACCTGCTGTTGGGCAAATTCAATATCCTGAATATCCTGGCGGCTTAACTGTTTTATGCAGCGGTCAATCTCCGCGGACGTCAGACGATAATCCTGACGGTCATAACGATCGAATTTAATGGATAATTCGCGAATGGCTTTATTTCCGCGTTTTTCAATATCCGCAAGTATTTGTTCAACCGTTTCTCTTATTTGCTGGTTGGCTTGCTGGCGCTCTTCGGTAGATTTACCGGTTTTTAATTTCCAGGACACTCGCTTCTCCTTACCTTTTTCAGATGTCAGTTATCCTCCCGGCGAGCCGGGAAAGGGTGTTTACTTCAGAAAGAGTTATTGATCCGGCGCGGCAGCGTACGCACCGTTTTTTAATAATTGGGCTGAGGTTTGCGTTTTACGGGCATATACCCATCGAGCGGACAGCGGCGTGGCAATAGCGGCCACAACGGAAAGGGCGGCAATCAATATATAACCGGACGACAGGTTAATATGTTGCATCATTACTCCCATCATTACCGGCCCGACAAACATGCCGCAGGAATAAATGGTCTGGAATAGTCCCATTCGCGTGGATTGTTCATCAGACGAGGTATTCACTACGCTGAGCGACATGAATGCGGCAAAGGCCATACCAAACGAGAACCCCGCCAGCGCCTGCCACAGGTAAATCACATAGATATTGCTGGTAAAGGGAATGCCGAAAGTGGAAATCACCTGTAAAACGATGCCGAGCACGGCGGTTTTTACCAGCCCAAGGCGCTGATAAAACACCGAGCTGCACAGGGCGATGGCCAGCCCGTAAAAAAGAAGGTGAATGTTACCCAGCAGCGCGAGGATCCCCGCCCGGGCGCCAAGCTGCTCGGCATAGACCGGCGTCAGCGTGTCGCGGGTGGCGAAGGGCACCAGAATGACGACGGTTGCCAGGATGCCAATCAGCCAGACGGAACGGTCGGCCAGCTGCTGGCGCGCGCCGGTAATGCAGGCTTTAAGCGTAGGGGCCTGAACCGGGTCGTGCACGTCCTGAATGCGGGTCGTCAGGAATAACGCCACCAGGGCGGAGATGCAGGAGACAAAAAAGGCGATGTTATTGGCGAAATAGTGAATCAGCACCGCGCCAATACAGTTACCGAGAAACACGCCGATGGGCCCTGCCAGCGCCAGCAGCGCGACGGCGGCAGGCGCTTCGTTGCGACCGAAGTAACGCATGAACAGGATGTTGTACAGCACCCAGGTCGCCGCCGTGACACCGTCTGCCGCTTTCGCCAGATACAGCGTAATGGCGTTGGGTTCAAGCCAGGCAATCGGCCAGGCGATAATTGGCAGCAGCAGGCCAATCTGGATGAAGATCCTGCGGCTTTTAACCACGTCGGAAATAATGCCTAATGGGAAGCGTATCAGAAGGGTTGCCAGACCGGACGCGCCCATGATGATGCCCATGATCTGTGGCTCAATGCCCTGGTTGATCATCATGGGGGCCAGGAATGCATCAATGCTATGAATGCAGATAAAGAACAGGATGCTGATGATGAAAAAGAGCCGGGCTTCCCGACGGCGTAACAGTGCTTGAAACATGGTTTTGAACCTCTTAAGAATTAATGGGTTATAACCAGTCAGAGACGACGTTTACCGGTTCAATCCTTTGGGCGACTCCTGTTCTCTCCGGTACCATTGACGGTATGAAAACTCTTTGCATACGTATTCAAGATTTGAAGTTACGAAAAGGTTTCACATTTGTAAAGTGATCTCGATCTTGTTGTGAGAATTTTAATTTTTTGTGTTGCATACGCATGCAAAGGTGGTGTAAGTATAAAAAACACCCACTTGCTGAGGCGTTTGAAGCACGCGCAAATGGGCAGGACGTTGATAAGGAATCAGGGGTAATGAAACGTAAGACTTTTGCAGCAGTCACATCCCAACAGGTCGCTCAGCTGGCGGGGGTATCGCAATCTGCGGTGTCGCGAACGTTCACGCCGGGGGCCAGCATTTCACCGGCAACGCGTGAAAAAGTGCTGAAGGCAGCGCGCGAGCTGGGCTATCGCCCGAATGCGATCGCCCGTTCGCTCAACACGGCTCGTTCGCGCATTATCGGTGTCGTCATTTCTTACTTTGATAACCCCTTTTACTCGCAGGTGCTGGAGGCGCTGGCGCAAAAGCTGGATACGCTGAACTATCACCTGCTGCTGTTCGTTGGCGACCGGGAAGGTAACGTAGACCGTATTTTTGACCAGATTATGCAGTACCGGGTGGATGGCATTGTGCTGGCCTCGGTGACGCTGTCGCTGGAGTTATCCGAGGAGTGCCTTGCCGCCGGGATCCCGGTAGTGCTGTTTAACCGCAGCGAAGAGAGTGGCATGGCCTCCAGCGTCAACAGTAATAACGAAGCGGCCGCGCGGCAGATTGCCGAGTTTCTGCTGGCGGGGGAGCACAAGCGTTTTGCCTACGTGGGCGGCGTGGCTGATTCCCCGGTCAATATCGCCCGCCAGCGCGGGTTCATTTCCACGCTGGAAGAACATGGCATCACCGATGTCCGGGTGGTGCACGGGAATTACGACGCTCAGCAAACCACCCGGGCAGCCTATACCCTGTTTTCGACGTCGCCAGCGCCGGATGCGGTCTTTGTCGCCAACGATCATATGGCCGTCACGGTAATGGATGTGGCGCGCTATGAGTTTGGTTTGCGCATTCCGGAGGAGGTCTCCGTTGTCGGCTATGACGACATCGGCCCTTCCGGCTGGCCCTCTTATGCGTTGACCTCGGCGTCGCAGCCGGTCGGCGCGATGGTGGATGCCACGGTGGAACTGTTAATGAAGCAAATTGATAGCGGAACCATAGAGCCTGAACAGATTACGGTGCCCGGTACGCTGGTGATACGCCACTCGGCGCGTCGCCCACGCAGCGGCGTTATCGAAACCAATGGTTTAACGCTATTCCAGTCTAAGGAGCGCACATGACCAGATTACGGGGCTTCAGCCCTCAATTCGACTCTATCCAGCAGTTCATTTTGACGCTGACGCACGTGGTGTGGGAGCAGAAAGATATCGGCCAGCTGGCGGATTTTTACGCCACGCCGGTGGTTTTCACTACCCCCGAAAAACAGCTGCATGAGCTTTCCCAGTTTATGCGCCTGACGCTTGAGGCGATGCACAGCTTCCCGCAGCGAGCGGTGCTGACGGAGGATATTCTGTGCAGCCAGAACCCGGGGGACGAGTACTATGCGGCGCAGCGTACCGTAGCCCGCATTCAGCACCAGGGGGAGGGATTTTTTGGCCCGCCGACCGGGAAAAATGTCTGGGTCCGCACCTGGGCCGATCGCATCTGTGTTGATGGTGCCGTACGCCAGGAGTGGCTGCTTCAGGATCGTGCCGCGATTGTGGCGCAACTGGGGCTGGATGTCCGCGACTTTGCTTTTAACCTGGCGACCATGCGCCAGCAGCTTGGGCTGGAATCTGTGTCTGCTGAGACGCTTGACGCCCGCTGGGCGGGTGGGCCTGAGGGCGACGACGTGGAAGGGGCGCTGGCCGGGGTCGTTGAGCGCTACTTAACGATGTGGGCGGGCGGTAACAGCGGCGTGGTGCCCGGTCTCTATCACCCGGCGGCGACGCTGTACGCGCCGGGGCACTGCCTCTGCACCGGCGAACAGGAAATTGGCGCACAGCTTTCCGGTTATCGCGCTTCATTTGCCGACAGCGAAACGCAGCTTCATCACCTGATTGTGCGTAAAGATCCTAATGAGCCGATTCGACTTTCATTGCGCTGGTCGTTGTTAACCTGGCATGACGGTTACGGCAAATTTGGTGCGCCGACCCGTAAACCCATATCAATTACCGGTATCAGCCAGCTTGAATTACGTGATGGTTTAATTTTCCGTGAATATCTGGGGATCGATGAATTAGCGATTTGGTCGCAAATATTTAATTAATGGGGCGGCAGCCCCCTTATTCCGGCTGCAAAAAATAACCGTGTTTAATTCACCCTCACTTACGGGTGCGGGTTCTTATTGTCTGAAAACAGAGCAGGAGTTTATATGTCTTCCACCGAAGCAACAAATAAAGCACCAGCCGTACCCGAAAAAAGCAGCGTGAAATCGCTGAAAGAGGAACCTGTATTACAGGTGGAGCGTCGTGATTTTGTCGATCTGGTACCGGAAAAAAGACCGCGCGTGCAATCATTACGCGGCTTTGATGACTGCTATACCGATATTGTCGATTATATCGTTCGCTGCACCCATAAAATATGGGACGAGCGCGATGTCGGCTTAATTTATTCTCACTATACCCATAACTGCGTGCTGTATAACGCGCTGGGGACACTCTATAACCGCGAACAGGTGGTGCAGGATACGCTGCAACGCTTAATTGCCTTCCCGGAACGGCGCGGAATGGCAACTCAGGTTATCTGGAACGGAAATGATGTTGACGGTTTTTATACCTCTCACCTGGTGACGGGAAGCGGGCGGCATACCCAGTACAGCCATTTAGGCAAACCGACGAACCGTACGTTTGTGACGCGTACCGTGGCGGATTGCATGATCCACGAGAATAAAATTTATCGGGAGTGGGTGGTCAGCGACAATATGTCACTGATGAAACAGCTTGGCCTGAATACCGATCAAATCGCATTTAATATGGCAAAGGAGCAGTTCGATAAAGGCTTCCGCGTGATGGACATCGGCGAAAACGGCCGCATGCTGGGGCAATATCCGCCGGAGATGGAGTGCGATGTTTCCATTGCGCACACCGATACGGAGGAGCAGTGCCTGCGCTGGCTGCATGAGATCTACAACCGCCGGATGTTTGGCAAGATCAAAGAAGTGTATGCGCCTAACGTACAGTGGCACGGTCCGCTGATGAAAGAGCTGTACGGCACCGCGGCGGTAACCCATCAGACGCTGGCGCTGGTGGGGATGATCCCTGACGGCGCGTGGCTGCCGCAGCATATTTGTTCCAACCCATGCGATGAAGGCGGCGTCAAAGTGGCCGTACGCTGGATTATCGAAGGACATCACCTGGGTTACGGCGAACTCGGCAAGCCGACCGGAGAACGACTGTTCGTGATGGGCATGTCGCACTACCACATCGTCAACGGAAAAATTGTTGATGAGTGGGTGGTTTATGACCATCTGGCGCTGCTGGCGCAGATCAAACTCGGCCAGATGGAGGACGCGTAAATGTTAAATCAGGTGAGCTGGATTAAGCGTCCGCAGGGGCAGGATGCGCAGGCCGATCGTTCCCTGACGGAGAAGGTCAGCGCCATTATCGAGCGCGTGAAAACCGAGGGCGATACGGCGCTAAGAGCCTTTTCGCAGCAGTTTGATCAGGTCGTACCGGCGCAGTTTGAGGTGAGCGAGCAGGAGATTGCCGAAGCACTGGAGGGGATGGATGCCCAGACGCGCCGCGACAGTGAGTTTGCCATTAATCAGGTGCGTCGTTTTGCGCAGGCGCAGCTGGCGACCATGCTGCCGCTGGAGGTAGAGACGCTGCCTGGCGTGCATCTCGGTCACCGGATCATCCCGGTGCAGACGGTGGGCTGCTACGTGCCGGGCGGACGGTATCCGATTCTCTCCGCACCCGTGATGTCGATTGTTCCTGCGACGGTGGCGGGCTGTGAACAGATTATCGCCTGTCTGCCCCCGGGCGCCCATCCGGCGATGATTGCCGTTTGCCATCTGGCGGGCGCGCACCGCATTTTCAAAGTTGGCGGCGCGCAGGCCATTGCGGCTATGGCCTGGGGAACGGAGAGTATTCCGTCGGTGGACAAAATCGTTGGGCCAGGCAACGCCTTCGTTAACGAAGCGAAACGCCAGGTGTTTGGTCGAGTCGGCATTGATGCCCTCGCCGGGCCGAGCGAGATTTTTACTATCGCCGACGACAGCGCCGACCCGCGCATTCTGGCCGCCGATATGCTGGCGCAGGCAGAGCACGATATTCATACCCGCGTCGGGCTGGCGACAACCAGCCGGGATATCGCTGAGCGTACCCTGGCGGAGGTTGAGCGTCAGCTTGCCAGCCTGCCAACGGCCGCCACGGCGGGCGAGGCGTGGCGTCGGCAGGGTGAAATTGTGCTCTGCGAAGATGAAGCGCAGCTGATTGCGTTTGCTGACCATATGGCGACGGAGCATTTGCAGGTGCATACCCGCGATCCGCACGCGACGGCAGCGAAGATCCGCAACTATGGCTCGCTGTTTATTGGTCAGAACGCCAGCGTGGTGTTCTCCGATAAATGCTGCGGCACCAACCATACGTTACCGACGATGGCGGCGGCACGCTATACCGGCGGTCTGTGGGTAGGGGCATACGTCAAAATCTGTACCCATCAGTGGATTGACGAGCAGGGTATCCCGGCAATCGCACAACCGGCGATCCGCCAGAGCCGTACCGAGGGGATGCAGGGGCACCGACGGGCGGCGGAAATTCGTCTGCGTCCGCAGGACATTGATGCCATTACTACCGGCATGCGGGACTAAAACGTATCCCGGGCAGCCTTCTGCCCGGTTTTCAGCACGGGGAGCCTGAGACTATGAAGCGCCTGATACCGCCAGACGACTGTCCGGAGGAAATTGCCCGCCGTCTCGACGTCATACAGCAGCACCGGGCGCTCAACGCGATCCTCGGGGTTAACCCTGACGCCATGTCTCAGGCGGAACAGCATCAGCAGCAGCGTCGGCGTGGAGAGCCGATCGGCCCCCTGCACGGCGTGCCGCTGATCGTCAAAGATAATATTGCCTGCGCGCCGATGCCGATCACCCTTGGCTGCCGTGCGCTGGCCTCACTTAACGCGACAGCGGATGCTCGGGTCGTGCAGCGATTGCGCAGAGCGGGGGCGATTATTCTTGCCAGGGCCAATATGTCCGAGTTCGCGTTCGATGTGCGCTCGCGTAGCTCGCTGGGGGGTGATGTGGCGAATCCACTTTGCCCGACACTCACCGCCGGAGGTTCCAGCGGAGGATGCGCCGCGGCGGTGGCGGCTGGAATGGCGGATGGCGCATTGGGTACCGATACCGGCGGCTCTATCCGCATTCCCTGTAGCTATACCGGGCTGGTGGGGCTACGGCCTGCCTTTCGCCGTTCACAGCTGGACGGCGTGGCGCCACTCTCGCCCAGCAAAGATACCGTTGGGCCAATGGTACATAGCGTTGAGGATGCCGCCTTGCTGCATGCGGTGATCCATGGCCTGCCGCCGGTTGCGCTTCCTGTGCGTTCGCTGAAAGGCGTTCGCTTTGGCGTGGTGACCGCGTTACAGGGAGAGGATGAGGTACAGCTGGAGGTCTGGCAGTCGGCGCTGCACACGTTGCGCCGTGCCGGAGCGACGCTGGTGGAGGTTTCACTCCCCTTCCTTGAAGAGGTGAGGCAGGCCACCTGCCTCAGTCTGTATGAATTTCGCGTGGCGATTGACGACTGGCTTAGCAAACAGCCTGGCGCTCCCTCCGGACTGACAAGCATTGTGGACTCCGGCGCTTTCCTGCCAGAGTTTGCGCCGTTTCTACGTCAGATGCTGGCGAGTAACACGCTGAAAACCCCGCTCTGGCTGGCGGGGCGTCGCTTTCAGCGCCTGTTGCGGCAGAACCTTTGCCAGGTGGCGGAGGTGCAGCGCATCGACGGATTTGTGTATCCCACCGTACAACGATTACCAGAAAGTATGGCGAAGATGCCGCCAGGCTGCGCGCCGGAACTGGCCGCCATCAGCGGCCTGCCTGCCATTACGTTGCCCTGTGGCGTAAGCCGTATCGGGCTGCCGGTAGGGATGGAGATGTTATCGGCGCAGGAGGATGAGACGATGCTGATGACGCTGGCGCTGGCATGTGAGGGGGCGCTGGGCGGGATAAATGAGGTGCTGAGGTTTAAGGCAGGATATCGCCAGAGCGGTACCGTTTGTCAGAACCTCTCTTAAGGCGCCGATGGCCCCTTGCCGCGATACCTTATTGTGATTTCATTTTTCAGTATTGTCAGCGGCGGCGTCATTTCGCCGCGCGCTACCGACTGATACTCAAAGCGAAAGGGGCCCGCGGCCGGGAAACCCGCTGGCAACGGGATTTCGCCCGCCAGTTCCCTGAGCATCAGACAGCGCAGGTTGTTACAGACGCGAATGCGAAAGCCCGGCGGCGTGGGGCCGTCCGGTGTAATCTTCCACAGCAGATGCGTCGGCGTAACCCCTTTCGGAAGGGGCGCGGCGGGCTGAACTGGACGACTTTTCAGTACCTGCTTGCCGCGCGACAGCGTGCCGCCAAAACTATGGCTGCTCCATGAACCGTCCGCAGCAAACGCCGGTGGCGCAAGCAGCAGAACAAGCAAGGCGGCTCTTATCACGATTTACCTCCAATGAGATACGTCATTCTCACGTTGCGCTGAGTGTTTATCTCCTGGCTGGAGAGAACTGCAAGCTGAGGGAAGATGCGACGAAGATAGCGGGACAGCATCAAACGCAGCGCCGGGTTCACCAGCAGAACCGGCGGTGCACCCAGCGCTTCCTGATGCTGCAACGCCTGCTCGGTCTGTTTCATTAAATTCTCGGCAATTCCCGGCTCGATAGCGCTTCCGCTCTGGGTTGCCTGTACCAGCAACTGCTCAAGTGACATATCAAGGCCGATTATTTGGATATCGTCGTCGCCAGGGAACCACTGCTGCGTAATCGCCCGGGAGAGGCGAGCGCGCACGCGGGCCGTCAGCTCGTCAGCGTCAGACTGAGGAGTGGCATACTCAGCCAGCGTGTCGATGATGGTCCGCATATCGCGGATCGGCACGCGCTCGGAGAGCAGATTTTGCAGTACTTTGTGCAGCGTGGTCAGGCTGATTACCCCGGGGATCAAATCCTCTATCAGCTTCGGCGACTGTTTGGTGAGCTGGTCAAGCAGCTGCTGCGCCTCCTGGCGACCGAAAAGTTCGTCCGTGTGGGTGCTGATAAGGTGGTTCAGGTGCGTAGCGACGACGGAACATGGATCGACTACGGTATAGCCCAGCGTCTGCGCCAGCTCGCGATGGACTTCATCGATCCATAGAGCGGGAAGTCCAAAGGTTGGTTCTTTACAGGGCGTACCGGGCACTTCTCCCTCTGCACAGCCTGGATCGATCGCCATCCAGCGATCGGGCTGGACCTCGCCTTTACCAATCGTCACCCCTTTTAGCAGAATACGATAGTGAGTCGGCGGCAGGTCGAGATTATCGCGAATATGAACTGCTGGCGGCAGAAAGCCCATCTGCTGCGCGAACTTCTTACGAATACCCCGTACGCGGGTTAACAGCTGGCCCTGCTGTTCATGATCGACCATAGGGATCAGTCGATAGCCAACCTCCAGCCCCAGTACATCTTCCATCTGTACGTCAGACCATGTCGCTTCATTAACCTGCGCCACGTCAGCTTCAGCTCGGGTAGGGGCGGAGGGGGCGGCGCCCGTTTTTTTCGCCTTACCTTCCTGGCCCCGCAGCCACCATGCAATGCCTAAAAGTGAGGAGGTAAAGAGTAAAAAGACCAGATTGGGCATGCCTGGGATTAGCCCCAGCAAACCAATTACGGCCGCAGAGAGGGCAAGCACGCGAGGTGAGGTAAACAGCTGGCCGACCATCTGCTCGCCTACGTCCTGCTCGTTGACCACACGCGTTACAACGACACCTGCCGCGGTGGAGATCACAAGACCAGGGATCTGCGCAACCAGGCCGTCACCGATGGTCAACAGCGTGTAGGCCTCTCCCGCTGCGCTGAGGGTCATATCATGCTGCATTACGCCGATAATCAGGCCACCGATAATGTTTATTGCCATGATCAGCAGGCCTGCGATGGCATCGCCACGCACAAATTTGCTCGCACCGTCCATGGAGCCGTAAAAATCTGCCTCCTGAGTCACCTCTTTTCGACGGCGTTTGGCCTCCTCCTCGCCGATCAGACCGGCGTTCAGGTCGGCATCGATTGCCATTTGTTTACCGGGCATACCGTCAAGGGTAAAGCGAGCGCCCACTTCTGCAATACGCCCGGCCCCCTTGGTGATGACCATAAAGTTTATAATTATCAATATGATAAAAACGACGATGCCGATGGCAAAGTTGCCGCCTACCAGGAAGTGGCCGAACGCTTCGATGACCTGGCCCGCGGCGTCAGCGCCGTTATGGCCGTGCATCAGGATAACGCGCGTTGAGGCGACGTTTAGCGCCAGGCGAAGCAGCGTTGAGAAGAGCAGTACCGTCGGGAAGGCGGAAAACTCCAGCGTATTCTGGGTAAACATGGCGACCAGAAGGATCATGATCGCCAGTACAATATTAAAGGTAAACAGCAAGTCCAACACGAAGGTTGGCAGCGGCAGGATCATCATCGCAAGGATCGTCATGATCAGGACTGGACCGGCCAGTACCTGCCACTGGGTCTCCTTGATGCCGGGCAAACGTAATTTGGTGGCGATATTAGCCATTACTCTTTACTCTCTTGTGCAAAATCGAGCGCCGGGGGAACCGGCAAATCTTTAGGTTCTGTTGGGCGCAAGCCAAAGCCTTTACGCCACCGGCGCAGGCTATATACCCAGGCCAGGACTTCGGCAACAGCGTTATATAATTCACCGGGCACCGGCTGACCCGGCTCGCAGTGCCGGTAAAGCGCACGCGCCAGCGGTGGCGCTTCCAGCATCGGAACCCGATTTTCTTCAGCCATCTCGCGGATGCGCAGGGCAATAAGTCCACTGCCGCTTGCGACGACGATCGGTGCGCCCATGGTGCCTTCCTGGTACTTCAGCGCCACGGAATAGTGGGTCGGGTTGTTGACGACCACATCGGCGGTGGGCACCTCGGCCATCATGCGGCTTTGTGCCATCTGGCGCTGAATCTGCCTGACGCGACCCTTAATGTGCGGGTCACCTTCCTGGTTTTTAAATTCATCCTTTATCTCCTGGCGGCTCATTCTCAGCTTCTTAAAGTTGCTCCAGAGCTGATAAATCACGTCGAAGGCCACCATGGGGATCAGTGACAAAATCACGTACAGCATGCAGCCAATCAGCAGGTTGCTGATGTCGTTTAGCGCGCCGCCCAACGGTTCATACATTAGATTGATGAACCTGCTTTTATTGAGCAGTAAAAACAGTCCTCCCCCCGTGGCGGCCAACAGCACCTTGAGGATGCTTTTGATCATCTCTGATACCATTTGGGCAGAGAAAAGACGCTTGATACCGGTGACGGGATTAAGTTTTTTAAGATTAACCTTTAGCGCCTTACTGCTTGCGTTCAGGCCGCCGATAATCGACGGTGCCGTTATTGCGGTCACGTACAGCCCGCCGGCGAAGGGCAGAATGGCGAGAAAAGCCATGCTCAACAGCGAGGCTGCACGATGTAACATATTCTGCGGGTCGCGGATCAGCAGTCGATCAAAGGTCAACCCGTTGTGCAGAATAGATTCAAGCTGCGTCGCCAGATGGCTACCTGCGCCGACGATAAGCCCCCAGCCCACCAGAAGCATGGCAAGGGTGGTCAGCTCGCGCGAACGCGGAACCTGACCTTCCTCCCGCGCTTTCTGTTTTCGGTGGGGTGTGGGGTCTTCTGTTTTGTCGCTCTCGCTCTCTTCAGACATAGTGTTGGCCTGGGGTCATCAAAAGCCCAGCGACTCCAGCAGGTCATCCACCTGTTCCTGAGAGGCGACAATCCCGGCGACGCTGGTATCAATCTGCGGGCCGTTCTTGAGATGGGCGTCACCGCTCTGTTCGATACCCGCGTCACGTTCGCGCATGTTTTCAACCAGCACGCTGATCAGCTCGGTTTCGACGGTCTGAATCACCTGCATCAGGCTTTGTAGCACCTGGCCGGTGAGATCCTGGAAGTCTTGCGCCATCATTATTTCGGTGAGCTGTTGGTTGGTTTGCTGAGCGGTGGCCGGCACGTCCAGCAGAAAGGTACGTGTCTCTTTCACCAGTTCTCGCGCCTCGTCAAGCGGCTGTGGCTCTTCAAACCAGGCGTCCCACCGTTCAGTAAGCTTACCGGCATTTTCACCTAATCTTTCCTGGAGCGGTCGTGCCACCTCGACGGCCGTCAGCGCGCGATCGGCGGCCTGAGACGTTTTGCCAACAACGTAGTTGAGACGGTCACGCGTGTTGGGGAACGCGTCCGCGACTTCTTTAATGGCCTGCTCCAGGCCAAGATTTGCCATACTGTCGCGCAGCAGCCGGGTTAATTGACCGATACGCAAAAAGAGATCCTTTGGCGGTTCCGCGATCTCGCCAGGCTGAGTGGTCATAGTATTCACCCGAGTTTTTCAAAAATTTTGCCAAGCTTTTCTTCCAGCGTGGCGGCAGTAAACGGTTTAACGATGTAACCGTTGGCACCCGCCTGCGCGGCGGCGATAATGTTTTCGCGCTTTGCTTCCGCAGTAACCATCAGTACCGGCAGCTTTGACATCGCCGGGTCGAGGCGAATGGTTTTCAGCAGCTCAAGGCCATCAAGGTTGGGCATATTCCAGTCGCTCACAACGAAATCAAACTCACCGGCGCGCAGCTTGTTCAGCGCGTCCTGGCCATCTTCCGCCTCTTCAATATTTGAATAGCCCAGATCCTGAAGCAGGTTACGTACGATACGTCTCATGGTGGCAAAATCGTCCACCACCAAAAAACGCAGGTTTTTATCCGACATGTGTGTTCTCTCCTGAACGTCGTGGTTTATGGCTGAAACTTTCCAGCAGACGCTGGCTAATTTTATTGAGATCGACGATTTCTCGGGCAGCGCCAAGGGCAATCGCTTCGCGAGGCATACCGAACACCACGCAGCTCGCTTCGCTCTGAGCGAGGGTAAACGCGCCCGACTCCCGCAACGCCAGCAACCCACGTGCGCCGTCGGCTCCCATTCCGGTAAGGATGGCGGCGCTGGCATGTGCGCCCACCAGCTGTGCAACGGAGTTAAAGAGAACGTCTACAGACGGGCGATGACGGTTGACGGGGGGCGCGTCGGTCAGCCTGACGGCGTACCCTTTTCCGTGACGGACGATCTCCATATGCTTGTCGCCGGGGGCGATCAATGCCGTACCCGGAAGTACCGGTTCGCCGTCATCCGCTTCATGCACCTTTATCTGGCAAAGTGAATCAAGACGCTGGGCGAAGGAGCGGGTAAATCCAGCAGGCATATGCTGGGCGATGACGATACCGGGGACGCTGGCTGGCAGCGGCGTTAATACCTGGCGCAGCGCCTCCGTCCCGCCGGTCGAGGAGCCAATCGCCACAATGCTTTGCGGATCCACGGTAATGCCCCGCAGTATCGGCGAGGCCACTTCAGCCTGACGTCCCAGTTTTGCCTTCGCGGCAATGCGGATCTTCTCTGCGACCTGCACACCCCACAGTTCCAGATTTCCGGCGATACGCTGATCGGGTTTGGCCAGAAAATCGACGGCGCCGTGTTCCAGCGCGGCCATTGTCGCCTTCGAGCCTCGGGTGGTCATCGAGGAGATCATCACCACCGGCATTGGACGAAGGCGCATCAAACGGGAGAGAAACTCCAGCCCATCCATTTTCGGCATGTCGATATCCAGCGTCGGCACGTCGGGATTCAACTGCTTAATCATCTCGCGTGCGATCAGCGGGTCTGGCGCGGTGCCGACCATCTCCATATCTGGCTGTTGATTGATCACTGCGCTCAGGATGTTGCGCATGAGCGCAGAATCATCAACTGTCAGCACCCGTATCCGTTTCACCGTAAGGCCTCCGTAAGTTCATACACCGACTGGCCGCGAAGCCTGAGTGGAATGTGCGGATGATTAAAATGTTCAGAGTGACCAACAAACAGCAGGCCGTCTGGCTTCAGCATGCGGGCAAAGCGCTCAAGCAGACGCTTCTGCGTCGGCGCATCGAAATAGATCATCACGTTGCGGCAAAAGATGGCGTCAAACGGTCCGGGCAGCGGCCAGCTGTTGTCCAGCAAATTGAGCCGCTGATAGTGAATAGCGGCCAGCAGTTCTGGCTTTACCTTCACCCGATCGCTGTTCTCACCCGAGCCGCGCAAAAAATAGTGGCGTTTTTGCACCAGGGTCAGCGAGTGTAGGTCGGACATGCGGTATACCCCTGCCTCCGCTTTGGCCAGCACCTCGGTATCGATGTCAGAGGCCCAGACGCGTGGCCCTCCCGTCGCGCTCCCCAGAGTCTCGTCCAGCGTCATGGCGATGGAGCAAGGTTCTTCCCCGGTGGAAGCGGCGGTACACCAGACGCGGTAGCCGTTGGGCCGCTGACGGGCGTGTTCTGCGAGCACCGGGAAGTGGTAGGTTTCGCGAAAGAAAGAGGTCAGATTGGTTGTCAGCGCGTTGACAAAGTTCTGCCATTCCGGATGCTCGCTGTGGGATTCCAGAATGCTGATGTACTCAAGAAATGTGTCAATCCCCAGCGCCCGTAGCCGCCGTGATAAACGATTAAAAATCATCTCTCGTTTTTGTGCGTTGACTACAATCCCGGCGCGGCGATAGATCAGTTGCCCAATACGCTGTAATTCAGAATCGGATAACGTAAGCTTATTTGGCGATAAGCGCACGGGAATGTCTTTAAATTCACTCATAGACAGGGCGAGGCCTTATACCGGGGTATTCATGATTTCCTGGTAGGCACTGAGCATTTTATTGCGCGCTTGCACACCGAAGCTAAAAGAAATTGAGGACTTCTGCATTGCCAGCATTACGTCATTTAATCCAATATCGCTACTGCCAGACATCCACTGCTGCGCCATTTCTTTCGCGTTAACCTGAGTTTCATTAATTTCATTGATACTGTTGAATAAAATGTCAGAGAACGACGGGGTGTTTTTCAGCGCGGCAGGCTGGTTTCGGCTCATGCCGGCTATTTGCTGTGACTGAGTGTTAATTTGATCGAGTACGCCACGCATTAAAGTTGCTGACATTGTTGACTTCCTGAATTAATAAGGGAAAAGCACACATTTATTACATATCTTTTAAACGTTGATAGTTTAACACGTAGGCAAAATGGCCATAAAATCCAATAAGCGAACATTACTTTAAGCTTATTTATCCTTAAAAAATCGGCCTTTCAGACGATAATGCCCGCCTGAAAATTTCTCTTAATTTGAAATCGTCGTTATCAGCCCTGCGATATCACAGGCGCTGACTCGCATTATTGTGCGTGCTATTTCTTACAGGATCACGGCATGAGTGCCACATTAAATGATTTAACGAATAATCCGGCTGACCGAATTAAATCGGCTCTGTCATGGCTTCGCGCCAGCCCGAAGCTATCGCTGGTCATTTGCGCCGCGGCTGCCGTATCGGTATTAATTGCGCTTATGTTCTGGGCAAAAGAGCCAGGCTATCGCGTGTTGTTTAGCAATATCAGTGATGAAGACGGTGGGGCCATTGTTGCCCAGCTGTCGCAGATGAATGTCCCTTACCGCATCGACGCGCCGGGTGGCGCTATTCTGGTTCCTGAAGGGCAGGTCCATGAAGTGCGTATGAAGCTGGCCCAACAGGGGTTGCCAAAAGGCGGCTCCGTAGGGTTTGAACTGCTGGATAAGGAAAAGTTTGGTATTAGCCAGTTTAGCGAACAGGTTAATTATCAGCGGGCGCTTGAGGGAGAGCTGGCGCGTACTATTGAAAACCTGGGGCCGATCAGATCGGCGCGCGTTCATCTTGCCACACCCAAGCAGACGATGTTTGTGCGTGAGCAAAAACAGCCAACGGCTTCCGTTACCGTCAACCTGATTCAGGGGCGTACCCTGGATGAAGGACAGGTCATTGCCATTACCCATCTGATTTCCAGCGCCGTGACGGGGCTGACGGCAGAAAATGTCACTATCGTCGATCAGCGGGGTGAGCTGCTCACCCAAAGTGGTTTGCGCGGCCTGCAAATGTCACAGCTGAAGTACACCAGTGAGATCGAAAGTGATTACCAGCAGCGCATCCAGCGAATCCTGGCGCCGCTGGTGGGCAGCAAAAATATTCGCGCCCAGGTCACGGCGCAGATTGATTTTACCCAGCAGGAGCATACGCAGGAGCAGTATCAGCCCAACGCCGATCCGCAAAAAATGGTGATTCGAAGCCGCCAGACGAGCCAGTCCGAGCAGGGTAATGGACGCGGCAATGGCGGCGTACCGGGCGCGCTGACGAATCAGCCGCCAGCGCCTGCCACTGCGCCACTTACGCAGCCGCTTAACAAGCCTGCCGCTCAAACCAGTACCGCTGGTACCGGAAATGACCGTTCACAGCCCTACAACAATCACAACGATGAGACCACCAATTTTGAGGTCGATCGCACGCTAACCCACATTAAAAATGCCATGGGGCGCATCGATCGTCTTTCAGTCGCGGTGGTGATAAACCATCTGCCGCAAGGCGCTGAGGGCAAGCCGGGTCCGCTGAGTGAGGCTGAACTGAACCGTATTAATGCTCTGGTTAAGGAGGCTGTCGGCTATACGGCCTCACGCGGCGATAGCGTCAATATTTTGAACTCGCCGTTTAACGGGGTTGAGGAAGAGGAACTCCCGCCATTCTGGAAACAGGATAAGTTTTATCAGTTGATGATGGCGATTGCGCGTTATCTGGTTATTGCGATTATCGCCTGGGTTATGTGGCGTAAGCTTGTTCATCCGGCCTGGATCCGCCATCAGGAAACCAGCCTGCGCCGCATGGAAATGGAAAAAGAGGCGCGTCAGGAAGAGCTGGCCGCCCGCAAGAAAGCGTCCGAAAAGGATGCGCGTGACCGCGCTCAGCAGCGTGTGGATACGGAACTTAACAGTCAGCAGCTGCGCGAACTGGCGGAACAAGAGCCGCGGGTTATTGCGCTGGTTATTCGTCAGTGGATGAATCAGGAGCTCAAATCATGAATGCCGCAGAGAAAAGCGCCATCGTTATGTTGACGCTGGGCGACGTCCTGGCCGCCGAAGTCTTTAAGCACCTAAACGCGCATGAGGTGAAGACCATCAGCAGTTCTATGGTCAACATGGCGGGGTTTACCCACGATCAAATGGCCTCCGTGCTGCGCGACTTTAAAAATGACTCAAGCGAGTATGCCGCGCTGAGCCTTAACACGAACGAGTATCTGCGCAGCGTGCTGGTCAAGGCGCTGGGTGAAGAGCGTGCGTCAACGCTGCTTGAGGATTTGCTGGATACCCACCAGGGTGGAAACGGGATCGAAACGCTCAACTTTATGGATCCGCTGGCGGTATTCGATCTGATTCGTGAAGAACACCCGCAAATTATCGCCACGATCCTGGTCCACTTAAAGCGTAACCAGGCGGCGGACGTCCTGAGCAAATTCGACGATCGTGAACGTAACGACATTATGCTGCGTATCGCCACCTTCGGCGGGGTTCAGCCCGCCGCGTTGCAGGAACTGACGGAGGTACTCAACGGCCTGCTCCACGGTCAGAATCTTAAGCGCAGCAAAATGGGTGGGGTGCGCCCGGCTGCGGAGATTTTAAACCTGATGAAATCCCAGCAGGAAGAGGCCGCCATTGAGGCGGTTCGCGATTTCGACAGTGAGCTGGCACAGAAAATTATCGACGAAATGTTCTTGTTCGAAAACCTGGTGGATGTCGAGGATCGCAGCATCCAGCGTCTGTTGCAGGAGGTGGAAAGTGAAACCCTTATCATCGCCCTCAAAGGAGCAGACGAAGCGCTGCGGGCCAAGTTCTTCCGTAACATGTCGCGCCGTCAGTCGGATCTGATGACCGAAGATCTGGCATCGCGCGGCCCGGTTCGTTTGTCACAGGTGGAAGCCGAGCAGAAGACTATTCTGAACATCGTTCGTCGCCTTGCGGAGACTGGGGAAATCATCATTGGAGGCAGCGACGATGCCTACGTTTGATGCCAATAGCGCCGCTCAGTGGCGCAGCTGGCAGCCTGAGGATCTGTTAAACGAAACGGTTGAAGTACCGTTGCAGACGCAGGATACCGGCCATTCTGACGCGCAGTTTAAGGCCGAGCTGGCACGCCTGCGTAAGCAGGCTGAGCAGCAGGGTATTGCTCAGGGATTGGCGCAAGGCAAAGAGGAAGGCCGTCGCGAAGGCTATGAGGCCGGGCTGAAGGAGGGGCGTGAGGCGGGTCTGGCGCAGGGGCTGGAACAGGCTCGTGACGAACGGCAGGCTTTACTGCTCCAGGCTGGAGAATGGGTGACGCAGTGCAAGCTTGCGCTTTCGAATCTCGATAGCCTTATTCCCGGACGTCTGGTTCAGCTGGCGCTGACGGCGGTACAGCAGCTGTACGGCACCCTGAGCGTGGCGGATAACCATGCTCTGCTTGCGCAGATCCGCCAGTTAATGAAGCAGGATACCCTGCTCAACGGCCCGACAGAACTGCATGTGAACCCGCAGGATCTGCCCATGGTCTCCCAGGCGATCGGTGAGACGCTCTCCTCAATGGGGTGGTCCTTACAAAGCGATCCCCAATTGGCCGCAGGGGGATGTCGTGTGGTCACGCCGGACGTGGAGTATGACGCCACCATGGAAACGCGCTGGCAGTCTCTCTGTCAGCTCGCCCGAGAGGAATTGTCCCAATGAGCCAGCAGTTAAAAAACTGGCTCTCGGTCATGGATCGGGTGGAAGAGAAGCTCGGAGAGCTCCCGCGCTTTCGTCAGTACGGCAAGCTGACGCGTGCTACCGGGCTGGTGATGGAGGCCGTTGGCCTGAAGCTGCCGATAGGCGCGTTGTGCATTGTTGAACGTCAGACTGGGCAGGCTATTTTACCGGTCGAGTGTGAGGTGGTCGGGTTTAACGGTCAGACGCTCTATCTTATGCCGCTTGAACATGTTGACGGTATTCTTCCCGGCGCGCGCGCGTACGCGCCAGAGGCCGATAAGGGAGCGGGTAAACAGCTGCCGGTGGGGTTACACCTGCTGGGGCGCGTGCTTGACGCTCAGGGCCGCCCCCTGGATGGTCGTCCACCGGCGGGAAAACCCGTAGCCGGCCTGTTTACCCCCTCGTTTAACCCGCTTCACCGCGATCCCATCAAGTCCGTGCTCGATGTGGGCGTGAGGGCAATAAATGGCCTGCTGACGGTTGGCAGGGGACAGCGTATGGGCCTTTTTGCCGGCTCGGGCGTCGGTAAGTCGGTGCTGCTCGGCATGATGGCCCGTTTCACCACCGCCGACGTCATCGTCGTCGGGCTGATTGGCGAGCGCGGACGTGAAGTAAAAGATTTTATCGAGAACATTCTTGGCGAAGAGGGGCTCTCACGCGCGGTCGTGATCGCCGCACCTGCTGACGTCTCACCGATCCTGCGTATGCAGGGTGCGGTTTACGCCACCCGAATTGCTGAGGATTACCGCGATCGTGGGATGAATGTCCTGCTGATAATGGACTCTCTTACGCGCTATGCCATGGCGCAGCGTGAAGTGGCGCTGGCTATCGGTGAACCGCCGGCAACGAAAGGTTATCCACCGTCCGTCTTCGCGCGTCTGCCCGCACTGGTAGAGCGTGCGGGTAACGGTATGCGCGGCGGCGGATCGATAACCGCCTTTTATACGGTGCTGACCGAAGGGGACGATCAGCAGGATCCGATCGCCGATTCGGCGCGCGCGATCCTCGATGGCCATATCGTGCTTTCTCGTCGCCTGGCTGAGGCGGGCCATTATCCTGCTATTGATATTGAAGCCTCTATTAGCCGCGCGATGACGGAGCTAATTCCGCATGTCCAGTACCGCAAGGTTCAGCGTTTTAAGCAGCTGTTGTCGACCTACCAGCGTAACCGGGATCTGGTCAGCGTAGGCGCTTACGTGAAGGGCAGCGATCCGCTGCTCGATAGAGCGATAGACCAGTATCCTGCGCTGGAAGCCTTCCTGCATCAGGCAATACACGAGCGGAGCGGTTACGACGAGGCTATTGCCGCACTGAGCCAACTTTTCCCAGACATCGTTGAACAGGCGGGATAAAACGTGAAAGTGAATAATCCAATGGTCATGCTGCGTGATATGGCTCAGGAAAAGCTTACGGAGACCACTCGCGCCCTCGGCAGCGTCCAGCAGACGCTTATGGCAGCTGTGGCCCAGCATGAACAGCTTCAGCACTATGAGCGCGAGTACCAGCAATCTTTGCGTCAGGGCCTGCTGGGCAGCGGTATGTCGATGGCGGATCTGGTTAATCAACAGTCTTTCATTTTGTCACTTAACCAGGTGGTGAAGCAGCACGAATCACATGTTTCCACCTGCGAACAAGCCGTGGATCGGGTCAAAGAGAAGTGGCTACAGAAAAAGCAGCGCCTTAATGCGTTTGAGACGCTCATCGATCGCCGCGAAGCGGCACTGGCTATGGCACAGAGCCGCCAGGAGCAAAAAATGATGGACGAATTCGCCCAGCGTGCCGGACAGAAAAGAGAAAGGCTATGAATATTGATATTACGGCTCTGCTGTCCGGCGGAGCGCCGACGAGAGCAGGCAAAGGAAAACTCATCGGCGAGGATTTTGCTCTCACGCTCGACGACAGGTTGGCGCAGATGGGACTGTTGTTACCTGGGCTGGACGTTCCGGCGCAGCTGTTGAGTCATGAAGGATACCCTCTTCCGCAGCCGGTTTTGCCGCCGGTAGCTGAGCCGGGGGAGAGTGACGACACGCTGGCGGAGGTCAGAATCAGCACCTCTCCCGGTGATGAAAGCCCGCAGTGGCAGCTTCAGCAGATAGTCACCCGCCAGGCGAGGGGCGCTACAGAGGCTTCGACCCTTGCTGATGCGACTCTGCCACGTGAAGAGGTAGCTGGCGAAAAGGCGCCTTTAACGATCCCTGTTGACGATATTAAGCTGAAGCCCGCCCGACGCGAAGATACCCCTCTCCAGATGCAGGCACAGGCGTTAGGGGGGAAAGCCCCGGACGCCAGCGCCGTGATGCCAGGCTTAACGGCTCATCAGGGAGACGCATCGCAGCACGCTACGTGCGATCCCACGGTTCAGAGCGTCGTGATGGAGCCATCAACGGCGCGACTGGTCAGTCAGCCTGTCTCACAGCAGGTGGTCAACGTCCGTTATCCGCTGGAGTCGCCCGAATGGAAACAGTCGGTGAGCCAACATATTGCCCTGTTCAGCCGCGACAATTTGCACAATGCGGAGATCCGCCTGCATCCTCAGGAGCTGGGCTCATTGCATATCTCTTTGCGCGTGCAGCAGGACCAGGCGCAGATCCATATCGTCAGCGAACATGCCCAGGTGCGGCAGATGATGGAGACTGCTCTACCGCACCTGCGGGCGGCTTTAGCGGAAACCGGGCTTCAGTTGGGCCAGGCGAGCGTGAGCCCCGATCGACCACATACTGGCGGTGGCGAGCAGGGACGTCATCCTTCCGGAGAGCAGCATACCGCTCAAGGCGCAGATAATGTGTTCGTGGATGAAGACACTGTGGCGGAATTATTAACATCGACGCAAGGAAATATATACGGCATTAACACTTTTGCCTGAATTGCTGAATTGCCGACAGGAATGAAATTTTATCTCCTGATTATTCTGCTGATTAAATGGACTACAATGTCCGCCGTATTTATCGAGGGGCAGGTTGCTGCCTCTCTTATTTTATTGGGTTTACGTAATGGGTAACAAAAATAAAAATGCTGCGGCTCGCGGAGGGTCGCGCTCGCTTCTGTTAATACTAATGTTTCTGATTGCCCTCGCAGCCTGCGGTTTTTCAGGCTATCTGTTCTGGTCGATGAAATATGCACACGTGCAGACGGACAACAATTCGAGAAGTGAGCACGAAGCCCCGGCGGTACAGCAAGTTGAACCGTTATACGTGTCGATGAATACCTTTACCGTTAGCCTGACCCCGACGCAGCACGAGTCGGATCGCGTGCTCTACATTGGTCTGTCCGTACGACTTGGCGATACGTCGTCCGTACAGGTGCTTGAGAAATTCCTGCCGGAATATCGCAGCCGATTGTTTATGCTGCTTTCTCAGCAAACGTATGAAACGCTCTCAACGGATGAAGGTAAACGCCAGCTGATTAGCAACATCAATAATGAGCTTAAAAAACCGCTGGCGTTCAACAAAAAGATTAACGTCACTGACGTTTTGATTAATGAATTTATTCTGCGGTAAACACAATGGCTGATAGTTTTTTATCACAGGATGAGATCGATCGCCTGCTCAATGCTGATACGGAGAGTCCCGATGACCTCCATGGAAGCATGGGAGATGCGGGGATAAAACCTTACGATCCAAATACTCAGCGACGCGTGATTCGCGAGCGGCTTCATTCTCTGGAAATTATTAACGAACGCTTTGCCCGTCAGTTCAGGATGGGGCTATTTAACCTGCTGCGCCGCAGTTCAGATATTACGGCGGGAAATATCAAGATCCAGCCGTATCATGAGTTTGCCCGCAATTTACCGGTGCCAACTAACCTGAACCTGCTGCACCTTAATCCCCTGCGTGGGACCGCGCTGATGGCATTCTCCTCCGGTCTGGTATTTATGGCCGTGGATAACCTGTTCGGCGGAGACGGGCGTTTCCCGACGAAGGCAGACGGGCGGGAATTTACCCCGACCGAGCAGCGGGTGATCCACCGTATGCTGACAATGGCACGCGAGGCGTATGAGTTTGCCTGGGGCTCTATTTATAAAATTAAGACGGAATACATCCGTTCAGAGATACAGGTGAAATTTACCAATATTACCTCTTCACCAAACGATGTTGTTGTCACCACGCCTTTCTCCGTGGAAATCGGCTCGCATCGCGGGGAGTTCAATATTTGTATTCCCTTCAGCACGATAGAGCCTCTGCGTGAACTGTTAAGCAATCCGCCAATGGATAATTCGCGCCATGAGGATTCTGAGTGGCGCAGCATGCTGGCAAGCCAGATGCGTGAAACCGAGCTGGAGCTGGTGGCGCAATTTGCCGACATCAACACGCGGTTGTCAAACGTCATGAAGATGAAAAAAGGCGACATTATCCCACTGGATAAGCAGGAGTTTATAGAAGCGAACGTCGGCAGCGTGCCGGTATTTACCGCGAAATATGGCTCTGTAAATAATCAATATGCTCTGAAGGTCGATCGGATGAATCAGCCAGCATTAAAATCTTTCAATAAGGAGTGATTTCCCCATGAGCGACATGAATAACTCGTCGGGATCTGAAGATAAGTCTATGGACAATCTTTGGGGTGAGGCGCTGAACGAGCAGAACGCTGCGGGAAGTACAGAGCAAACGGCGGTTCCTCAGTTTTCTGAAGAGATGAACCTGATTCTGGATATCCCTGTCAAAATGACCGTTGAGCTGGGCCGCACAAAAATGACTATCAAGGAGCTGCTGCGCTTAAGCCAGGGCTCGGTGGTTTCGCTTGACGGTCTGGCGGGTGAGCCGCTTGATATTCTGATCAATGGTTACCTTATTGCCCAGGGCGAAGTGGTGGTCGTGTCCGATAAATTCGGGATTCGTATTACCGATATCATTACCCCATCCGAGCGAATGCATCGCCTGAGCCGCTAATGAACGCAGTACAACCTCCTTTTGCCGCAGGGAGCACGAACGTGCTCTCTGGCGGGGCAATCGCGCTATCGGTTATCGGTACGCTCATGCTCATTATTATGCTGATGGTACTGCTGGCGTGGATCGCTCGCCGCAGCGGGTTGGCGCGTTGCACCCGCGAAAGCCAGGCTGCGGTATCGCTGGTGGCAAGTAAACCTCTCGGCTCGCGCGAACGGCTGGTGGTGGTTGACGTGGGCGAACAGCGTCTGGTGCTGGGTGTTACCCCAACCCACATTAGCTGTCTTACCGTACAGGTTAGGCCAGAGGTGCCTGAGCAGGCGACTCCTTCAGCGGCTTTCCCCGCCATGCTGGATAACTTTCTTCATAAATACCGTTCGGGTGGTGAGCAAAAATGAACCGTCTGTTGATTGCCCGTGCTGCGACGGGCGTTGGTCTGCTGCTGCCCGTCGCCTCTGCGCTCGCCGCTAACGGCGACATTACGCTGGCCAGTTCGCCGGGGAGCGCTGGCTGGACGCTACCCATCCAGACGCTATTGTTGCTCAGTGGATTCACGTTCATCCCTGCGGTACTGCTGATGATGACTGGCTTTACGCGTATCGTTATTGTGCTGGGATTGATGCGCAACGCGCTTGGTACGCCGACCGCACCGCCAAATCAGGTATTAGTGGGACTGGCCCTGTTTTTGACCTTTTTTGTGATGTCGCCAGTGCTCAACCAGATCCATGAACAGGCATGGCAGCCGTTGCAGGCCAATAAAATCACCATGGAAACGGCCCTGAAGGAAGGCGTAAAACCGCTGCGGGCCTTTATGCTTGAGCAGACGCGTGAAGCCGATCTGGCGATGTTTGCCCGCATTGCTAAAACGCCGACCCTTACCGGCCCGGAGGACGTGCCGTTGAGTATTCTGGTGCCTTCCTTCGTCACCAGCGAGCTGAAAACCGCCTTCCAGATTGGTTTTACCATCTTTATTCCGTTTTTGATTATTGATTTGGTGGTGGCCAGCATTCTGATGGCGCTGGGGATGATGATGGTTCCGCCAGCGACAATTGCGCTGCCTTTTAAGCTGATGCTGTTCGTACTCGTGGATGGCTGGCAGCTGCTGGTCGGTTCGCTTGCACAAAGCTTTTACTCATAGGAGCCTGATATGACCCCCGAAAGCGTCATGGTATTGGGCATGGAAGCTATCAAGGTTGGGCTAATGATTGCGGGGCCGCTGTTGCTGGTCGCGCTGGCAACCGGTCTGATTATCAGTATTCTTCAGGCCGCGACGCAGGTGAACGAAATGACCATGACCTTTATCCCTAAAATCCTGATGATCGTGGGTGTCGGCGTACTGCTCGGTCCGTGGATGATGAAAATCTTTATTGAATACACGCGCATGTTGTTCGCCAGCATTCCTTACGCCATCGGCTAATGATTTTTAATCTTCCCCTTGAGCAGCTTTACGCCCTGATAAGCCATTACTTTTTGGTCATGGTGCGTATCTCGGCGCTTCTGCATGTTGCGCCAGTATTTAGCGAAAAAGCGATAAGCGCCCGCCTGCGTGCGGCATTGGCCTTAACCCTCGCGCTGCTGCTGGGCGGGCTGGTTTCTGACGCGGATATAGGACTTTACTCCTGGGCGGGCGTCTGGACGATGGCTAAGCAGGTGCTCATCGGCGCCGCGATGGGGCTGACGATGCAACTGCTGTTTGCCGCCGTTCGCCTGGCGGGCGAGATCATTGGGATGCAGATGGGACTCTCGTTTGCCACCTTCTTCGACCCGGGCAGCGGTAACAGCCCGGTGATCGCTCGCCTGCTAAACATGCTGGCGATGCTGCTCTTTCTGGTGTTTAACGGCCATCTGTGGTTGCTTTCGCTGCTTGCAGAGACATTCGAGGCTCTCCCCATTAACTCAGAACCGCTGCATGCTGGGGGGATGTTTTACCTCGTTAATCATGCCGGACTCATCTTCAGTCAGGGACTGATCCTGGGCCTCCCGGTGATAGCCCTGCTGCTGAGCATAAACATGGTGCTTGCGCTGCTAAACCGACTTACCCCGCAACTCTCGATCTTTGTAGTAGGGTTCCCGCTCACGCTGACCTTTGGCATGCTGGCACTGTTGCTCATCGACGAAACGCTGGCTCCATTTTTTGAACGTCTTATGAGCCACGGCTTCGAGATCCTGAGCGGGTTACTACAGGCGCTGGTTTGAGGGCTTAATTCGTGCAGGCTATCCGTACTACCGTCTCCGTTCCCGATGCCAGGATGCTGTTTTCCAGCAAATAGAGGGAACTGGTGGAGGTTTCGCCGCTCTTAAGCTGCGGAAAAATATAATCCGTCACCTCTTTTTCGTTGCTTTGATCGCCGAGCCGACGGGCGTGGCTAAGCATCGTCAGATGCAGCAGGTTGCTGGAGAAGGACATGGTATAATTCACGCTGCGCTGTACGGGCGAAGCTTGCCCTACGCGTTTTCCGTCCTGAAAATGGCGGATGTTACCGATATAGGTCGTGTGTCCCTCATGAAGTCCATCGCGGTATGAGCGATAAATTCCTCGCGCCAGCGTCACGTTGTTTTCGTCCTTGATAGTGTAAAACGAGGCTGGGGCAAAGCACGTCTGTTTCAGCGGCGACGTGGCGATCGTGTACCCGATTGTTAACGCTAAACCTGTCATCAGGCCGCCAGCAAAGAGGATCTGCGGGCGTTTAATAAAGATGAAAATAGAACGATTCACAGTCATTCTTTTGCTCCTGAATGGGTTTTTGACAGGCAATAACTGCCTGATATTTATCTATCTTTCCCGTACCGGTAGTGATGTATAAAATTTTACCCGGTCTGTAATGGACGCGTCTTTCCAGCACATATTCGCTATAGGTGTGCAGCGTTGCCTGGATAAGTTCTGTTTGGCTTATTCGGTTTTTTTGCACCATCACGATATGGCCGGGGGGGATCCCTTCTCCCTGCCAGAGGATAAACTCGATACTCTGCGGGCTGGGGACAAACGCATTTTTGACGGACAAGGCAATAAGAATACCGATCAGCATGCCGCAGACCGCGAACGCAGCGCTTCGCAAAAGCCTTTTTCGACGAGGTGCTGGCGTAGCGGAGGGGGGAGAAGGCGTAACCTCCACCGGCATTTCAGGCGACTGTGGTGGGGGGAGGATCTCAACGCTTTCAGCCGAGGGTTCCGGCGGGCTCTCTTCACGAATAATCAGGCGATAGCCGCTTCGCGTTACGGCAACCAGCGCAATAGCATCCTGCATCTCTAGCGAGGCCAGCGCTCGTCGAAGCTTGTTCACCATAACGCGCACGCTATTATCCGTGACCTCAACGCCAGCGCTACGCCAGCCGATATCCATTAACTGTTCCTGAGACAAAATTTGTCCCTGCGCTTCCACCAGGGCGGCAAGGCAGAGGCAGGCGCTGGCAGGCAGCGTCACGCACTCGCCGTCGCGCGTTCGTGTTAGTAACCTCGTGTGTAAATCCAGCGTCACTAACGATCCAATCGCAATGTAATTGACCATAATATCTTGATACTTCGTAATGAAAGATAAGGTGAATTGAATGGGTATTTATGTTAATTGGGTAAAGTCTTTTCGTTAACAATGCGCAACAATTTCGGGCTACCTAAGGCTTATATCGCAACTATTCGCGGATCGCTAAAGGTAAATTTCAACGATATTAATGTTATTAATGCCGATGTTAAAAATGGCCAGGCCTCGGTTGGCGTATTTGTGTGATAAATAAAGTAAATGCCCTCCCATTTTGATGCGCATGCGGTGATTCCTCTCGCTGAACCTGGCGGCACGATAGCAGTGGGGTGACGCTTATATTCCTATTTTTCTGAGGCTTAGTACGTGAAGGGCAATGACTGACGGGCATTTGCTGACTGCTCAAGTTAGATAAGCTAAACGCTTAAAAATGTATAAGTAACAGGAGGGAATTTCTCCTTTTGCACGCTGTGCAGCGAAAACGATTTTAACATTAAATATCGGCAGTCGCTATAAATGAGTTGGTTAATTTTATCTCACTGGTCATATCATTTAAACAATGTTGAGAAGAGCTGTTTAGCGGAAGGTTGCGTTCATAATAAATAAACGAGATGCGTTCGTTCTTTCATTTCGTATTCAATGGCACTTTACGCATGCTATTTATGGTCGATTACCGATCGTCTCCAAATAGGGTAAACGCGTTTTTATATTGTTTTGCGAGACCTTTTTAACCATATTATTTGTAATGTTTTTGGTTGGTTGTGACTTGCCTGACAGACGGTCAGGGCAGGGGAGAAGGATTGAGGACGATTAGCGAGGTTCAAAACGAAAAAAGCCCTCCGACAGGGAGGGCTAACGCGCAATAAATACGCGTAAAATGTTGAGGCTTTTCGGGATTAGCGCAGCAGGCTCAGAACGTTCTGAGGTACCTGGTTAGCCTGGCTCAGAACGGATACGCCGGCCTGTTGCAGGATGTTAGAACGGCTCATTGCGGACACTTCCACGGAGAAGTCAGCATCCTGGATACGGGAGCGGGCTTCGGTGGTGTTGATAACAGTGGTGTTCAGGTTCGCGATGATAGAGCTGAAACGGTTCTGAATCGCACCCAGGTCAGCCTGGAAGTTAGTCACTTCAGTCAGGGCTGCATCCAGGTTACCCAGCAGGTCGTCGGCTGCGGCAGCGTTAGCGGCGGTGTTGATGAACGCGGAGTTCGCTGCGCCTGCATCCGCAACGGTAGGGGCAGTTGCGTTATCTGCGAAGGTCAGCTCTTTCACCACGGTGTTACCGCTTGCGTCGGTGCTCTGCGCGAAGTATTTGGTGTTTGCACCGTCTTTCACGGAGAACAGCTGCATGTTGCTGTCAGCAGCGTCAGCGCCAAAGGCCGCGTTGGAGATCTCGTCCAGTTTAGCCTGATCCAGCGTCACTTCAGAACCATCCTGAGCTTTGAAGGTCGCGCCTTCTTTCAGCTTAGTGGCATCGCTCAGCGTAGATGGACCGTTCAACAGGATATCGGCATCCAGCGCGTTGACTTCCGTTACGTTAGCGGCAGTGACGGCGTCGATTTGAGCAGTAGTACCGGAACCATCATCCTTGAAGGTCATTGCGGCTGTATCAAGTTTAAACATCTTTTCGTTCACGGTGTCGTAGGCGAACACTTCACCGCCAGTGCTGTAAACTTCAACATCCGCAGCAGCACCTGCGCCAATTGCGGTTGCCAGCGCAGCGCCATCATCAGCTTCGTTGTATTTCCACATACCAGTAGCACCGGTATCGATACCCATGTCATCACCATCAGCCTTAAGGTCAGCTTTCTTGGTGTACTGGCTGGTGGCGCCCGCAGAGCCGGCAATTTTATCGAATGCAGCAGTGAAGCCGTCCAGACCCAGAGAGTCGATGTCCAGTTTCTTCAGATCGATGTCGATGGTCTGGCCATCTTTGTCGCCAATCTGGATGGTCAGTTTATCTTTGGAGCCATCGAGAACGTTAACGCCGTTGAAGTTGGTGGTTTCAGAAATACGTTTGATTTCGTCCAGACGTGCAGAGATCTCTTTTTTAATGGAGTCACGGTCGTCAGAGGAGTTAGTACCGTTTTTTGCCTGAACGGTCAGTTCACGGATACGCTGTAAGTTCTCGGTTACTTCTTCCAGCGCGCCCTCGGTGGTCTGCGCCAGGGAGATACCATCGTTGGCGTTACGTGCTGCCTGGGTCAGGCCGCGGATAGAAGAGGTGAAGCGGTTAGAGATCGCCATACCTGCTGCATCGTCTTTCGCACTGTTGATACGCAGACCGGAAGAGAGACGCTGAATTGCAGTACCCAGAGAAGTCTGAGATTTGTTCAGGTTGTTCTGAGCCATCAAGCTCAATGCGTTAGTATTAATGACCTGGGCCATATCAATATCCTTTTAAATAAAGTAACGACGGCATTCGCCAGTTAAATATGCGATGTCTGTTGCGCATACTGAATTAATCGGATGAAAAAGAAATGACTAAATTATTTTTTCATAATTTTTTATATTCCAGGAAAAGCATTCACAAGTGATGGCAATTCTCCCGATTACCACAGTCAATAGCCTGATAAGCGTGTAAGAGTGTATTAATGTGGTGGTTTCGTTGTCGCCTGAACTGTAAAAAATTAAACTTTATGGCCGAAACCCCGATGATATCGCTATATCTATCTTCACTGTAACAGGAATACAAATCATGGCTTCGTTCTCTATGTCAGGCCTCGGCGGCTCCGGGTTAGATATTGAAAGTATGATTTCGCAGCTCCAGGTAGCTGAGAATAAAAAATTAAACCCCTATTTGCAGAAGCAGAGCAATTATGAAGGACAAACTTCCTCCTGGGGTAAAATCTCCAGCAGTCTGGATGCGGTGAAAACGGCGCTGAAAAAACTGGAGGATGAAGGGTTCAACGGGGTCAGCATTGGCACCAACAAGGCATTTAACGCAACGGCAGGTAAGGGAGCGATCCCGAATAGTTACTCGGTCCAGGTTGAGCAGCTAGCAAAAGCCAATAAAGTGGGGACGGCACCGCAAAATGCGAACGACACCCAGCTGGGTGACGGCGCCGGTCCGCGTACGGTGACCATCACCGCAGGCAAAGGCAAGCCGATGGAGGTGGAGCTGAAAGATGATGAAACCTCTCTGGTACAGATTGCTAAAAAAATTAATGCTAAAAATGGCGATGTTACCGCGACGGTAATGCCTGCCGAAGATGGCAAATATCAGCTGGTCGTGACGTCGAAAAAGACCGGCGAAGATGGCGAAATTAGCATCAGCGTAAGCGGCGACAGTAAGCTGGCAAAAGTGCTGGATTACGACCCGGCAGTCACGCCGGGGGCAGATAATGCCCGGGAGATTACGCCGGCGCAGAATGCCATTGTCTACGTTGATGGTACGAAGATTGAACGCAGCTCCAATACCATTTCTGACGCCATTGACGGGATCACCCTCGATCTGCGCGAGGTCTCAGAAAAAGATCCTGACGACGCATCAAAACTGAAATCAGAAACACTGTCGATCACCGCCGATACCTCTAAGGTTAAAAGCCTGATTGAAGAGTTTGTGAATGTCTATAACGCCTATCTTAGCGCGGCATCCAGCGCCAGTGCATACAACGAACCGGAAAAGACGACCGGCGATGAACTGCCGCAGGCCAATGCGTCAAACGGCGCGCTTTTCGGTGACGGTACCCTGCGCCGTTTGACCAGCCAGATGAAGTCCGCTGTCGCCGGGAGCTATGGCGATGCCGACGATCTGTACAAATCTCTGGGTGCGCTCGGTATTGAGGTGAAGTTCAACGAAACCAAACCCGGCGAGGAGCGTACCGGGACCCTGGGCATACTCACCATCGACAATAAAAAGCTCGACGAAGCGCTGAAGAAAAATCCAAAGGAAGTGGAAGCTCTGTTTTTAGGCACCGGCTCAACGGGCGGGATCAAGGATCGCATGGAGGAGGTGTTCACCACCTATCTGGGCGATAACGATTCGATCCCGAAGGTTGAAGGGGCGATCTCCACCGCTCTCAAGGGGGTAAAGGAACAAAATACCCGCGTTGAAAAACAGATAGCCCGCATGCAGGAACGCATTCAGGACAGCCTTGACCGCAGCCGTAAGGAATTCCAGCGTCTCGACCAGGCCCTGACGCAAATGAACAGTACGAGCCAGCAGCTTCAGTCCGCGCTGCTTGGGATCATGGGTTAAACTTAACGCATCCGGGCAGGCCAACTGCCCGGCAGGAACCGAAGATGTACACCAAAACGGGCAACAGCGCCTATTCCTCCGTCTCTCTGGACAGCCAGATTGCTGGCGCCACCCCGCACCAGCTCATCGTTTTGCTCTACGACGGAGCAATCAATGCCATGCGTCGCGCCGAGATCTACTTCCAGTCTGGAAACATCGCTCGCCGGGGTGAGATGATCTCCCGTGCAATCAACATTATTGATAATGGCCTGCGCGCCGGGCTTAACCATGAGGTTGGGGGACAGATTGCCGCCGATCTGGAGCGACTGTACGAGTATATTTCGCGCTCTCTGCTGGAAGCGAACCTTAATAAGTCCGGGGAAATGCTCCCGCATCTTATCTCACTGATGGTGGATATGGCCGAGACGTGGAAAGCCATCGACCCACAGGCGCGTCAGGTGAAGCATGGCTGATAAACTCACGCGGCAAATCGCCCTGATGTTGCAGAGTAACGAACGTCTACAGCAGTTAGCAGACGAGGAGGCGTGGGAGTACTTTAACGAAGAGGTTGCAGCCTACGCCCGGGGTATGCAGGCGCTCTGTGAGTTCAATCTCTCGCCGCTTGCTGAAGACGCCCGCGCACAGCTTGCGCAGCTTCTTGCCCAGGACGAACGTCTGCGCCAGCGGATGTCTGTCCGGCTAGGTCATCTCAGCAATAACATTTCTGCTCTACTTAAATCAAACGCGTCTGCCCAGGCATACCACACTGTCTGACGCTCCCGCCCCTGAAGGCGGGAGCATGTCCCGCCTCAATCCCTCTGCAAGATGACGTTAGCGCGTAAAAAAAGCCCGCCATGGGCGAGCTCGGTTACGGGTAAGCAAGAGGCGAATCAGATGCTGATATTGTATTTACGACCCGCAGGTGCCTGGCTGGATTCCCCGGCGGGGCCGTAGAGCGTGTTGGCGTGACCCACGCGGTCTACCACCTTCTGCATATATTGATTCTTCTTCATATGGTTTTGCAGAAGCGTTTCGACCTGCGCGTTCAGCGTTTTGGTGCTTTGCACCCGTTCTCTGATCAGCTTCCAGCTGGTGAACAGCCTGCTGTGATGGTGATAGGGCGCCTGAAGGGCGGAAAGCTGTTCCTGCTGGAGACGCATTTCATCATAGTACTGAATCGACGAAAGCAATTGGCTTTTATTATCCGATAATACCTGTAGCGAAACGGGATTTATTTGTACGCGGCTGAGCTGATTGACCTCTTCAATCATGATGGCTTCCAGCTCGTCCAGGGACGTTTTCATTTGCGTCAGTATCGGGTACAGCTTATCCATAATGTTAAAAAATCCTGCCGTTATTAATACTCAAAAATATGTCGCACCAGCGCCTGAGCAATTTTCTCTGGCTCGATAGTGAGTTCCCCGGAGGCCATTGCGGCACGGATTTTATCCACCCGTGCATAATCCACGTCACGGCTGTCATCGGTCTGAATTTTTTTTGTCAGCGCGCTCAGGGTCACTTCGGTTTTGTTTCCGCGCGCTTCGCCCGTCGCGACACTATTTTCCTGAGTAGTGCCGCGTGTACGCAGTTCCTGTCCGCCAGCCAGATTGCCAATCGGTGCGGTGGGTTGGGTGCTTTCGATGCTCATGTTTATCCTCGCCAGTAATCGTTACTGCTCTTGCCTATACACTAGTCTTCGGAAATACACGAAAAAACTAAAATTATTGTTCTAAAAAAATTGTCACGGCTCCGTCACGACCCACTTTTCCCGTAACGTTACGTCCACCCGTGGTTTTCACGCGCAGCGTATCGTCAACCGCAGCGTTGTTTAGCGCTTTGCCCTGGCTGCGGATAAAGAAACCCGGTCCCGACATGACCAGTTCTACCGTCTGCCCGGCGCGAAGACGCCACTGCTGGCGCAGCTGGTTTTGCAGCACCGGTTTGCCCGCGGAAAGGGGGCGCAAAAGGCGTTGGCCGACAATGTCCCTCGCCTCAAACATTAGACCAACGGGCAAATCGTCTATGCTGCCGGTCATGGGAGTAATATCGCCCTGCTGCACAATTTCCCCGCCCTTCAGACTATGACTGGCGACCCAGAAGGTTCCCTGGGCGCTAATGCTAAACGGCAGATAGAACTTACGCATGCCGCAGCGCGCCACTGCGGTGCGTTTGCCGGTGAGGCGGTCATCATGCCCGGCCAGGCTCAGGTCAGGATTTTCGCACACCGCTGATAGCTGTCCGGGCGAGGCCAGCAGCGTAACGGTACGAACGATATTGCCTGGATTTTCCGTGAGCTTAACCAGCGCCTCCAGTTTCTGCACTAATCGAAGTTTCGCCGTTGTCGCGGATGGCACGCTGGCATACAGCGGGCTCGCGAAAAGGAGCGTTACCAGCGTTACGCGTAATAATGGAAGCTTCATCTTGTTGCCTTATTGTAAAACCAGTAAAGTAAACGGGTATGCTTATTCTGACTAAATTATATACGTGATAGAAACGCTTTTATTGCGTTAAATAACGACACTTCTGCTGCCGTTTTCATGAATCAGTTCCGCATGTTTTAAATATCTATCTTAATTTCGCTAATAGCGCCTATTTCTGTCAGGTCTTTGCAGTGTGATATTTCATCAGCGCTGTCTACACTATCGCGGTTTATATAAAGCAAGGCAGAGGCCAGAGTGCATGATGAATAAACTTGACGATGCGTTTCGCTTCCAACAGCAAGCGTTAGGTCTGCTCTCGCGTCGGCAGGAAGTCCTGGCATCGAATATTGCGAATGCCGATACGCCAGGCTATCAGGCGCGAGATATTGATTTTTCTCAGCAACTTAAAAATGCGTTAGGGAATAAACCTGCATCAGGGCCTGTCACAATGGCTTTAACGTCCAGCAAGCATATGCAGGGTAAAAAAATGCCTTTTGATGATGCTCAGTTGCTATATCGCGTACCGGATCAACCAAGTGCTGATGGTAACACCGTGGATATGGACCGCGAGCGAGTTAATTTCGCGGATAACGCCATGAAATATCAATCGAGCCTGACATTCCTCGGTGCAGATATTAAGAAAATGATGACGGTAGTCAGTCAGGGGTAAATAAATGTCGTTATTTAGCGTATTTGATATTTCAGGCTCGGCGATGGCCGCGCAGTCAAAACGTCTCAACGTGAGTGCCAGCAATATGGCGAACGCAGACAGCGTTGCCGGACCGGACGGACAGCCTTACCGCGCCCGTCAGGTCATGTTTGAAGCGGACACCTCTGCCGGCCAGGGCATCGGCGGCGTCAGAGTCAGCGACGTAGTGGAAAGTACAGCGCCCGATCGCCTGGTCTATGAGCCCGGTAATCCGCTGGCGGACGAACAGGGATATGTACGTATGCCTAACGTCAACGTGGTCAATGAGATGGTCAATACCATTTCCGCCTCACGCAGTTATCAGGCAAATGTGGAGGTGATGAACTCCGCCAGGGCCCTGATGCAGAAAACCTTAACCCTCGGTCAGTAAGGCAGGATATGACAGTTTCAACGGTAAACGACACCAGCGGCAATACCAGCACCTACGGCACGGGCAGCAGTGCAGCCGACCTCTCCGAGCAGTTTATGAAGCTGCTGGTTGCACAGATGCAAAACCAGGACCCGACTAACCCGATGGATAACAACCAGCTGACCTCCCAGCTGGCACAGTTCAATACCGCCGCGGGAGTGGAAAAACTCAACGCATCTGTCGGCAACGTTCAGGCGCTTATGGCGCAGTTGGGCAGTATGAGCGCCGCCTCCTGGGTTGGCCGTGGGGTACTGATCGAGGGCGATCCGAAAGTCGCCTTTGGTGACGCCACGCAGCCACTGGACGGGGAGGAGAAGCCATCAGACAGCTTTAGTTTCCTGTTATCGGGCGATGCAGAAACGGTCACCGTCACGCTGACGGATGATGAAGGCAATGCCTATACGGCGCAGCTGAAGGACGTGAAATCCGGTGTGAAGACTTACACCCTCGACGATCTGGAAAACTTCCAGCCGGAGCCGGGGCCGCCTCAGGACAGGGAATACACGCTCTCCTTTGAGGCGAAAAATCCGGAAGGCGATAACCCGGAAATATCCGGCCTGATTCAGGAGCAGGTGTCTGGCGTCACGATGACGGCCAACGGCGCGGTACTGCACCTGCTCAATCATGACCCCATCACCATGGGCGACGTGGTTGTTATCCAAAAATAGCGAATAATTTACTCTCTGGAACTTCAATATGAGCTTTTCACAAGGTCTTAGCGGCCTCAATGCAGCCGCCAAAGCGCTGGACGTGGTTGGAAACAATATCGCCAACTCCCAGACAGCAGGTTTTAAAGCAGGCTCCGTGGCCTTCGCCGACATCTTCGCCGGAACGACGGGTCTCGGGGTTCAGGTTGCGGGCGTGACCCAGAACTTCGGCGACGGTGGCCTCACGGCGGGCAATAGCTCGCTGGATATGGGCTTACAGGGAAAAGGATTTTTCCGCATGGTAAGCGAAGGTGGCACCGTCTATTACGGACGTAACGGCCAGTTTAAGCAGGATCAGAACGGCAATATCATCAACAGCACCAATGGCTTGTACCTGACCGGCTACCAGGCGACCGGTACGCCGCCGACAATCGCCCCTGGCGCACCGGTAGGACCCATTCGTATACCGACGGAAGACATGCCCCCCGCGGCGTCCACCGCCGGATCCCTTACGGGTAACCTGAAGTCAGATGACACCACCATCATCACCGACTCGTTCGATTATAGCGATCCGAAAACCTACAACTACCAGAGCCAGATTGAGGCGACCGACACGCTGGGCAATAAACACACCGTAAAGGTCTACTTCGTGCAGACCGCGGCAGGCGAGTGGAAAGCTTACGCGCGCGATGAAACCGCGCCCGGCACGCCTGATGTGACCTCCCTGGATTTAAAGTTCGATAGCAACGGCAATATGGACACGGCGGCGATGGCCAGTACCAAAATGACCATTAACGGGGCCGCGTTTAATGGCTCCGCGCCGCTGAGTATCGACATGGATCTTTCCAGCTTGACCCGCCGGGCCACCGATAGCCTCGTGAAAGTTGACACCATCGACGGTCAGGCCCCGGGTAAATATCAGAGCTTTGTTATTGGCGACAGCGGAGAAGTGGTCGCGACCTACAGTAACGGTCAGCGTCAGACCGTGGCACAAATCGTACTGGCTGATTTCGCCAACAGCGGTGGGCTGGCGGCTGAAGGTAATAACGTCTGGAGCGAAACGCCGCAGTCCGGCCAGCCTTTCCTTGGTACTTCCGGCTCCGGCAGCTTCGGTACGATTAACGGGAATATGCTTGAGCAGTCTAACGTCGATCTGGGTCAGGAGATGGTCAATATGATTGTCTACCAGCGTAACTACCAGTCGAATTCGCAAACCATCAAAACCCAGTCTGAGCTACTCCAGACGCTGGTTAACCTGCGATAAGGGCGGCGGATGGATCGCGCAATATATACCGCATTGAGTGCTGCCAACGCGGCGCTCAACCGCCAGGCCGTGACGTCGAACAATATGGCTAACAGCGCCACGGCGGGCTTTCGTGCTCAACTGGCCGCGTTTCGCGCTGTGCCGGTTGAGGGGCAGACCCTGAAAACTCGCGCGCTGGTAGCGGAATCGACGCCGTATAACGACGACACCATGGGACCGATTACCCACACCGGACGCAGTCTCGATGTTGCACTTCCGCAGAACGGCTGGCTGGCGGTAGCCTTGCCAGACGGTAGTGAAGGGTACACCCGTAACGGCGGCATTGAGATCGATCGGGATGGCGCATTGCAGGTTGGCGGGAAGCCGCTGATGGGCGATGGCGCACCGCTGGTGGTTCCTCCCCATTCGCAGATCACCATTGCGGAGGACGGTACCGTCTCTGCACTTGGCGCGGGTGATGAGCCAACGGCCGTCGTGCCGGTCGGAAGACTGAAAATGGTTAATGCTCCCATGAGCACCCTGCTCCACGGCGACGATGGGCTGTTTCGCCCGGCGGCGGGCAATGCGTTACCCCAGGATGACGCCATGCGTCTGAGTCCTGAATCCCTTGAGGGAAGTAACGTGAGCCCGGTGAAGGCCATGACGGAGATGATCGCCACCGCACGCAGCTTCGAGATGAACATGAAGGTGATCCGCACCGCGGATGAAAACGCGCAAAAGGCCAACCAGCTATTAAGCGTGGGCTAACCCGCGCAAGGAGTACAGATGATTCGGTCATTATGGATCGCAAAAACCGGTCTGGAAGCACAGCAGACCAATATGGACGTGATTTCAAACAACCTGGCGAACGTCAATACCAACGGCTTTAAGCGCCAGCGAGCGGTGTTCCAGGATTTGCTTTATCAAACCATGCGCCAGCCCGGTGCACAGGCTTCCGAACAGACAACGCTGCCAAGCGGCCTCCAGCTGGGTACCGGCGTGCGTCCGGTCTCTACCCAGCGCGTGCATACTCAGGGCGGCCTGAACATGACCGGCAACGATACCGATGTCGCTATCGAAGGCAAAGGCTTCTTCCAGGTGCAGTTGCCTGACGGCAGCACCGCGTACACCCGTGACGGACATTTCGATAAAAATGAAAACGGTCAGTTGGTAAACGCAGAAGGCCATCCCATTCTGCCGGGCGTCGTAGTACCGCAGGACGCCAAAGAGATGCAGATAAGCCCTGATGGTATCGTCAGCGTGACGCTCCCGGGTCAGGCTCAGCCGCAGCAGGTGGGGCAGTTGACCCTGGCGACCTTTGTCAACGATGCCGGTCTCGAAAGCATTGGCGGCAACCTCTATCGTGAAACGCAATCCTCCGGCGCACCGAATGAACTGAATCCGGGCCTTGAAGATGCGGGTACGCTCAAGCAGAAGTACATTGAGACGTCTAACGTCAACGTGGCTGAGGAGCTGGTCAATATGATCCAGGTCCAGCGCGCCTACGAGATCAACAGTAAGGCCGTTTCTGCATCCGATCAGATGTTGCAGAGGCTTACCCAGCTTTAATTTCCTCTCTCTTACCGCTCCGGGCGCAGGCTCGGGCGGATAGATGGTTTATCGACACGTAAATGAAAACACTTTTTACATACAGTCCAACAGGGCTATCGCGTCCTGCACTGCTGGCGGGCGTGCTGCTGCTAAGCGGCTGCGCGCATATTTTGCAAAAACCGCTCGTGGACGGACCAACGTCGGCAGAACCATTACCGATGGCACCGGTCACAACCGGCGGCTCGCTGTTCCAGGCAGGACAGGCCATGAACTATGGCTATCAGCCGATGTTTGAAGACCGCAGGCCGCGCAGCGTGGGCGACACGTTGACGATCCTGCTTCAGGAAAACGTTAGCGCCAGCAAGAGCTCCTCCGCCAGTGCCAACCGTAATGGATCGGCCGGAATGGGATTACTGGCCATGCCGGGCAGCTCGAACAGCTGGCTGGGTAACGGCAAAGCTGACTTTAACGCGGAGGGCAAAAGCGACTTCTCCGGCAAGGGCGGGGCGGCGGCGCGCAACACCTTTACCGGCACCATCACGGTGACGGTAAATAAACTCCTGCCGAACGGCAATTTACAGGTGGTTGGTGAGAAGCAGATAGCCATAAACCAGGGGACCGAGTTTATACGCTTCTCGGGTGTGGTGAACCCTCGCACCATCAGCGGGGCCAACACCGTGCCCTCAACTCAGGTGGCGGATGCGCGCATTGAGTATGTCGGCAACGGCTACATCAACGAAGCGCAGACGATGGGCTGGCTGCAACGCCTGTTCCTGAACCTTTCTCCTTTTTGATACGACGATGAATACAAAATCCATTCTGTTATTTCTCGGCCTGCTGCTCAGCATTCCGATGCTGTACACGCCGGCGCAGGCCGAGCGAATTCGCGATCTGGCCACGGTGCAGGGGGTGCGCTCCAACTCGCTAATGGGCTACGGGCTGGTGGTAGGGCTTGATGGCACGGGCGACCAGACGATGCAGGCGCCGTTTACGGGCCAGAGCCTCAATAATATGTTGTCCCAGCTTGGGATCACCGTACCGGCGGGCACCAACATGCAGCTGAAAAATATTGCCGCGGTGATGGTGACGGCCGAACTGCCGCCGTTCGCCCGCTCAGGGGATAAGATCGACATCGTGGTCTCTTCTCTGGGGAATGCGAAGAGCCTGCGTGGCGGTACGCTGCTGATGACGCCACTTAAAGGGGCGGACAACCAGATCTACGCGATGGCGCAGGGCAATGTGCTGATCTCCGGGGCTGGCGCGCAGGCTGGCGGCAGTCGCGTGCAGGTTAACCAGCTTAACGGCGGTCGCATTAGCGGTGGGGCGACGGTTGAACGCGAAGTCCCAAATGACTTCGCCACGCAAAACACGCTGCGCCTACAGCTTAACGAGTCAGATTTCTCGCTGGCGCAGCAGATCAGCGACGAGATTAATCGTCGCTATAGCGGTGGGGCGGCAATCCCTGAAGATGCCCGTACTGTACGTTTGTTTGCACCGCCGGATGGTCCTTCCCGGGTGCGTTTCCTCGCCAATATCCAGGATATTCCGCTGCGGGTGGGGATACAGGATGCGAAGGTCATTGTTAACTCTCGTACCGGCGCCGTGGTGATGAACCGCCATGTTTCCCTCGATGCCTGTGCCGTAGCTTATGGATCGCTGACGGTAGAGGTTACACAGAATAATGTTGTGAGCCAGCCGGATACTCCCCTCGGGGGAGGGCAGACCGTCGTGGTGCCACAAACCGATATCTCAGTACGCGACCGCGGCGGCTCGCTGCAAAGCGTGCGCAGCAGCACGGATCTGAACGCGGTGATCAGGGCACTCAATACGCTTGGCGCGACGCCAAATGAGCTGATGTCCATTTTGCAGTCAATGAAAAATGCAGGCTGCCTGCGTGCGAAGCTGGAGGTGGAGTGATGAATGCTTTCGATCGTCTGGATAAGCCAGCCTTTGACGTTCGCTCTCTCGACGCGCTAAAGCGCGATGCACGCCGCGCTGAACCCGGGGCGCTCAGGGCGGCGGCGCAGCAGATGGAGGGGATCTTCGTGCAGATGATGATGAAGAGCATGCGCGATGCCACCATCAAAGATGACCTCATGCACAGCCAGTCCACCGATATGTTTACCGCGATGCACGACCAGCAGGTGGCGCAAAATATTGCCGGGAGCGGACAGCTTGGGTTTGCGGATATGATTGTGCGCCAGTCAGGCGGGGAGATCGATAGCCCATCGGTGTCGACGCCCGGCAGCGGTCCGCTTAATTTGCCGGGACTTTCCTCCTCCGTCAGATCCGCCACCGGTCCGCTGGCGCCGTCTGCGTCGGTCTCCTTCAGCAAAGTAGCGCAGGGTGCTCAATCCTTTATTTCTCGTCTGCTGCGTCCAGCACAGATCGCCGCCAGGCAGAGCGGGGTTCATCCGCAACTGATCCTCGCGCAGGCGGCGCTGGAGTCAGGATGGGGGCAGCGTGAAATCCCCACCGCTGACGGCCGCCCCAGCCATAACCTGTTCGGTATTAAGGCCGGAGGTGACTGGCAAGGCAAGACCACAGAGGTGATGACCACCGAATACATCAACGGCGTGAAGCAAAAGATAAAGGCCTCGTTTCGCGTTTACGATTCCTATGAACATGCGCTCGCCGATTATACGAAGCTACTCACTAAGAACCCGCGCTATGCGGGCGTTGCGCATTCCCGTTCGCCGGAGCAGGCGGCCAAAGCGCTTCAGGCGGGGGGATACGCAACCGATCCTGCCTATGCGAAAAAACTGATCACCATTATTCAGAAAGTAAAAGGTGATATTAAGCAGGGTGTAGAAGCCTATAAAAACGACCTCGCGAAAATATTTTAAAAAAGTTTTTAGATAAATTCGCAATCACCGATGAATAAAGCAGAGCAATAATTTTGACCCTGCCCGAATATCGGGCTGGAAATAACGGAATATCCAGGTGCCTTATGAACAACCTCTTTAGTCTCGCGAAAAGTGGCCTTAGCGTAGCGCAATCCGCTCTTAGTGTGGTAGGCAGCAACCTGACCAATGGCATGAGCGATACCTATAGCCGCCGCAGCCTTGTGATTGGTGAGCTCGGTGGCATGACCACGGGAAACGGATTTTATGGCTACGGTGCGACGGTAACTGGCGTCGATCGCGCTTACGATGCTTTTGCCAACAAGCAGCTACGCGGCTCCGTCTCAAACTGGGCCTCGCTTAACGGCCGCATGGAGCAATTGAGCGACATTGATAATATGTTGGGCGATGAATCCGACAACGTCTCTGTCTCTATCAATAACCTGTTCAAGTCGATGGCGACGCTGAGCGCAACCCCAGATGACGGCCCGGCCCGTTCCGCAGTATTCAGCTCACTCGGCGTATTGACCCAGCGCTTCAATGACAGCGGCAAGCGCCTCACCGCGCTGGAAAAGAGCACCAACACCAATATCGAAACCAGCGTTAAAGAAATTAATAGCATCAGCGACCAGCTGGCAGAAGTGAATAAACAGCTGGAACGCGTACAGGCGCAGAACGGTACGCCGCCTGCGGACCTGCTGGATCAACGTGATGCATTACTGGAAAAACTGAGTGAGCAGATCGGTATAGATGTAACCGAGAATAGCGTATCTGGCCGCGTCGACGTAACGCTTCAGGATGGTCGCCCCCTTGTCTTTGGCGAAAACGCCAGCAAGCTACAGGCCACAGCGTCTGAAAGCGATCCTGACAGAATCGTTGTCTCTTACGTTGATAGCAACGGCACTACCACGCCAGTTAACGAAGCGAGCATTACCAAAGGCCGCCTGGCCGGGTTGTTTAAGTTCCGCAGCGAAGATCTTGAGATCGCTAAAAACGAGCTAAACCAGATCGCCTTTATGATGGCGAGCCGCATGAACGAGCAGCACCGTTTGGGTGAGACGCCAGCGGGTGTGCCGGGGGGCGATCTTTTCTCTCTGCCACCTATGAAGGCGGTGGCAAATGCAGGCAATGCCGGTGGGGGAACGCTCGACGCTATCAGCGTGACGGACTACACCAACGTAAAATCTGAAAATTACAGCATCGACTTTGATGGAACAAACTGGAACGTAATGGGGGAGGACGGACGCCTGGTGAAGCAGGTGCCGGCCGGTTCCGCCACGCTAGAGTTTGACGGCATTGAGATTGATCTCTCCGGTGTGACCGCAAGCGCCGGGGACAGTTTTTCCTTTAATCCTATGGCTGGGGCTGCGGAGGGTATTGGCCGCGCGATCAACAGCGCACAGGATTTTGCCGCAGCGGATGCCTCCGGGGGCGGGGTGGGAAATAATCTTAATCTGGAAGAGATGCTTAAGATCCAGAATGAGAAACTGATTGGCGGCAGCACGCTGACGGAGGCTTATTCAAGCCTGGTGGGGACCATTGGTTCTAACGCGCGGGCGGTAAAATCGGGCATTTCCTCGGCTGAGATCGACCTGCAAACTAAATATGATGCGAAGCAGGCGCTTTCAGGTGTGGATATGAACGAAGAAACCGTCAATATGCAGATGTTTATTCAATATTACCAGGCCAATGCGCAAATTCTACAGACCGCAACCACCATGTTTGATTCGCTGCTTTCGATTAAATAAGGAGCTATCCGATGCGATTAAGTACGCTGTATATGTTTAAACAGAGCGCCGAGAGCATGTCAAAGCGCGTGAGTGATAATAATAATATTTATCTTCAACTCTCTGCTGGAAAATCGTTGCTGCGAGCCTCGGATGATCCAAAGTCCGCTACCGATGCGGTAAATTATCAGGACGCACTGGCGAAGCTTGAGCTTTACAGCAACGTACGTTCAACGGTGCGGAGTTCACTTGAGCATGAAGATAATATCCTGAACGGTGTGGGCAATTTGCTGACCACCACCCTCACCGAAAAAATCGTAGCGGCGAAAACGGAAAGCTACTCTGATGAAGATCGTCGGGCGCTGGGTGCAGAGATTAAAGGTATTCGCGGCAATCTGATGGATCTCGCGAATAATCGCGACGGGAGCGGGCGCTATATTTTTGGCGGATTTAAAAGCGATACGGCGCCGTTTGACGATGCGGGTAACTATGTCGGCGGTGATACCGCTCGTCGACAAACCGTTGCCGATGGTACGGATATGCAGACGGGCCACCTGGGCAGCGATGTTTTCGGGGATATATTCTCTGTTCTTGATAAAGCGGTAGAAGAACTTTCTCGCGATCCCATCGACCGTGATGCGCTGAATGCTGCGTTGAGCGCCGCCAGCGAAGCGGTTTCCGGCGGCATCGATCGTCTGGGTAAGGCGCAGGCGGAACTGGGGACCAACCTTCAGCAACTGGACGCGCTTGATATGAGTGGCGACGTCATGATCAACGACACCATAACCAAGGTTCAGACGGCCATTGGCGCTGACTATAGCACGATGACCTCGCTCATTATGGATTCTAAAATGTCAGAATTTGCGCTGAACGCATCCATGATGGTATTTCAGTCAATGCAAAAAATGAATTTATTTAATAAATAACATTATCTTTCCATCTTATTTCTGAAAGTTTTAGCCGCATATTTATGTGCGGCTTATGAGGACCTATGTTAAATAAACTTAAAATCTATACCGTAATCAGCCTGATTATCGGCATGATCTCTTGCATGCTGTTTGGCGTTACGGCTTTTTCCGTTTATAACTCGGTGACGATTAATAAAAATTTTAAACGCGTTGTGGACGTTAATGACAGCAACGCCTACATGACTAACGCCGCATATAACATTAACTCGGTGGTAGCGAATACAAACGGGATGATGCTTCAGACGTCGCTGCATAAACCGCTGTCTCCAGAGATGATCAAACATACCCACAACCTGCTGAAAGAGGCGCGCAAGGAGATGGATGCTTTCGCGCAGGTGAAATTCAACAGCCTGGCAGAGACAAGGGCTGCTGAGGAGCTTCGCGCCAAATTTGACCTGGTTTATAACACCGTCCAAACCAAGCTCGGCTATCTTGAGCGACCGGAAGGATACCCGGGCTCGATGAACGGTGATATGGAACTGCGTACCGAGCTGCGTCAAAAAATTGAGAAGTATTCAGAAATCTCATCTGACCGGGGGTACGAATATGTATCAGTAGCTGAAAGCAGCTACAAGATGATGATTTGGGTAAGCGTGGTTATGATGGCTATCGCGATTTGCGTATTGTTAGCCGTTCGTTACTGGTTGCGTATTGCGCTGGTGCGCCGGATGGAAACTACCGTTGAGATGCTTCAGCGCGTAGCGGCAGGCGATCTGAGTCATGCCATAGAGACTGGCGCTGATAACGAAATTGGCAAAATGCTCAGGGAGCTTGAGAAGATGCGTGTCTCCCTGACCAACACCATTACCGGTATCCGTGAAGGGGTAGTGAATATCCATTCTAACGCCCAGGAGATTGCTCAGGGCAACAGCGACCTTTCCTCCCGTACCGAAGAACAGGCTGCGGCCCTTCAGGAGACGGCTGCCAGCATGGAGCAAATTAAAACCACCGTACGCCAGAATGCGGATAACGCACATGCGGCGCGCAGTCTGGCAGAAGGGGCAAGCATGAATGCCCAAAATGGCGGTGAGGTGATGGTAAACCTGGAAGCTATCATGGCGCAGATTACCGAAAGCTCCCGTCAGATTGCTGATATTAACGGCGTCATCGACAGTATCGCCAATCAGACCAACATTCTGGCCTTGAACGCAGCGGTTGAAGCCGCTCGAGCGGGAGAGCAGGGGCGTGGCTTTGCGGTAGTTGCGGAAGAAGTGCGTAACCTCGCCAAGCGCAGCGCCGATGCAGCGAAAGAGATTAATCAGCTGATTAATACCAGCGTTAACAATATTGATACAGGTTCGCGCCAGGTAAGCCAGGCGAGCGGCGTCATGCAGGACATCGTGACTTCGGTTGCTGAGGTGACGCAGATTATGGGCGAAATCAGTTCGGCCTCTGACGAGCAAAGTGCGGGTATCAATCAGATTTCGCAGGCCGTGAACGAGATGGATCTGGTGACTCAGCAGAACGCGGCGATGGTGGAAGAAGCGGCCATGGCGGCAGGCAAACTGGAATCTCAGTCGGACGAGCTTGAGCAGCTTGTTGCCCAGTTTACCCTGCGAGATGAAAAAGTTGAAAAACGTCATACGCCCGCGCCGGAAAAAATGACGTTGCGTCACGTTGAAAATGATAATGCGCAGTGGGAAACGTTCTGACATCTGCGGAAAGAGAATAATTGGCGTCAATAGTGCCGCCAATTATTCCTGTCAGGCAGCGCGATGATTAAATTAACAGAATGCGCATTTTTATAAAAGCTTATCGCACTTTTTGATTATGTGGTTTCAACTGATAATTGAGAATGTGAAGATTAGGTGGAAGAAATGCGTGGACGGTATATACACAGCTGAAGGGCTGGAGAATAAAACGGCATTGTGGTCAAAATACCATTTTATCGTCAGGCAAGAAGCGCTGCGTTTGCATAAGAGACTGCCTGCCAATGTCGAATTAGACGATCTCATTCAGGCGGGCTCCATGGGTTTTTTGAGTGCCATTGATAGCTTTGACCCTAAAAAAGGGGTGGCCCTTAATGCCTGGATCTCACAGCGTGTGAAATGGGCATTAATGGATGAGCTTCGGGAAAGTGATTGGGTTCCGCGGCGCGTGCGATCGCATTCGCGGGAAATTGTGTCACTTATTCAGCAGATCGAACAGGAAAAGGGGGGGGAAGCGACCGAAGCTGATATTGCTGAACGGATGGGCGTTTCGCTAAAGGAATTTCAGCAAATGCTGGCTGATAATAATAGCAGCCAGATGTACTCTATTGATGAGCTTCAGGAAAACTATTCAGACAGTTGGGAGAGTAATGACGGCGAAAATGCACAGCTTAATCCGTTAAATGAGGCCATTCAGGAAAACTTGATAGCCAACATTGCTGAGCATATCCGAATGATCCCCAAGCGTGAACAGCAGATATTGCAGTTTTATTATCAGCAGGATCTGAACATGAAAGAGATTGGATTAATTTTGGGCGTTACCGAAACGCGCGTTAGCCAGTTGCACAGTTTAGCGATAAAACGCTTACGAAGCAGAATGGATCGGTTAAGGAAAGAATAACATAGCGATAACATTAACAAGATTAACAATATTTCCTAAGTAAAGTTAATTACGTTGCGTGATAATTAAGAATGTTTAACAATGTGTATTTTTATAGGTAAATCATTTAGTTATGATAGTTTTCTGGTGCGCGTTGTTTTCTTAAAGCTTGCTAGGAAAATTCTTAATGAATATGATTTCGTCAGATTTGTGATGTAGCCATCCTTTGGCATTGAAAAGTTTTTCGATAATTTATTGAATCAGCTTGACTGAATTCAGCGATTATCAATGCCAAAAGACTCTCTGCATCGACCGGGTAAACATTTTGCCTTAACTATTTAGCCTTGTTTGTGGTTGAAAAACAGTGGGAGCTTTTTGTGTCCAATTTTGACGAGTATCTGCAAAACATTCACGATATTAATCTTTCTTATTTATTACTGGCGCAGCAGCTGATCAGACAGGACAAGTTTGCTGCCAGTTTTCGTCTCGGCTTATCCGAAGGCACGATTGATAATTTAAAAGAGTTGTCTTTACCACAGTTGATGAAACTGGCTGCGACCAATCAGTTGATTTGTCGTTTACGCGTCGATGACGAAGTGGTCATCGAAAATTTGACGAAAGATTCGCGTATTGAAGCTCTTCAGCAAATTCATACCGGCATCATTTTATCGACAAACTTACTTAATTCATTAAGCGAGTCCGATGCTGCTGTGACGGGAGAAGCATAAAATGTGCGAGAAAAGTTTATTGCAAGAAATTGAAGAGGTAAATATTGCCATGGGGTTAATTAACCTTGGGGCAAGAATGCAGGTTCTGGAATCTGAAACTTCTTTAAGTCGTCGGCGTTTACTGCGCTTGTATAAAGAGTTACGCGGCTGTCCGCCTCCAAAAGGGATGCTCCCTTTTTCTGAAGACTGGTTCATGTCATGGGAGCAGAATATTCACTCTTCCATGTTCTATAACATTTACCTTTATCTTCAGAAAACTGGGGGCGGGCGTCCTATTGAAATATTGATGAAAACCTACCGTCTTTATCTGGAGCAGTGTGGTTCTTGCTGCGACGATAAACCTGTCCTGGGGCTAACGCGTGCCTGGACATTATTACGCTTTATCGACTGCGGTATTATTTCCCGTAAGGCCTGTAGCGTTTGTTCCGGTGGTTTTGTGGTCACGACGGAATTCATCAAAAACCCGTTCACCTGTAGTTTGTGTAGCCCTCCTTCGCGGGCATTTAAGAAATCGCAGGTCAACCTCAGCGGAATCGCAGGCAATTATGCCACGCCGGAAATTATGACAGCCTGACGGATGTTCGATGGCAATGCACAGGATGGCGTTTTATTCGATGCCACGGCACTCGACATCGGTCAGCGAGTAAAAAGGAGAGAGTGTGTTAGTTATCTTTGGCTATCTTGTTGTTATTGCTACCGTATTTGGTGGGTTCGTACTGTCTGGTGGTAATCTGCTCGCGCTGTTCCAGCCTTTGGAATTGTTAATTATCGGCGGTGCCGGGGTCGGCGCTTTTATTGTTGGTAATAACATGAAATCCCTTAAGGCGACGGGTAAAGCTATCGTGAAGCTGTTCGTGGGGAAACGCTACAACAAAACGGTTTATATGGACCTGATGGCGCTTATGTTTTTGCTGCTGTCAAAAAGTCGTGTTCAGGGACTCATGTCACTTGAGAAAGACATTGAAGATCCGGCGGGCAGCGAAATTTTCAGCGCTTATCCTCGTCTGATGAGCGATCCGATGTTAAGCAACTTTATCCTCGATTACTTCCGCCTGATGATTGGCGGAAGTATGAACTCGCATGAAATCGAAGCGTTAATGGATGAGGAAATTGAAACCTGCGAAGAGGAGCTTGAGGTTCCGGCCCACAGTCTGAATACCGTCGGCGATGCCTTTCCGGCCTTTGGTATTGTGGCTGCCGTCATGGGGGTAGTGAACGCGCTCGGTGCCGCGGACCGACCCGCAGCCGAGCTCGGAATGCTGATTGGCCACGCGCTGGTGGGCACGTTCCTCGGAATTTTGATTGCCTACGGGTTTGTATTGCCGCTCGCAACCCTGCTGCGTCAGATGAGTTCCGATCAGGTCAAAATCCTTCAGTGTATAAAAGTCACGCTGCTCTCTAGTCTAAACGGCTATGCGCCACAAATTGCCGTGGAGTTTGGCCGAAAAACCATTTTTACCAGCGAACGGCCTTCCTTTGAGGAGCTTGAAGAGCATGTGCGGGAAGTGAAATCCAGCGCCAGCCTTAAGTCTAAGTCTGCGGATGCCACGGCATGAAAAACGATTCCCCGATAATCATTTCGCGCAAGCGAAAGAAGAAAAAGCATGCTCATCACGGTGGTACGTGGAAAATCGCCTACGCCGATTTTATGACCGCGATGATGGCGTTCTTCCTGGTAATGTGGCTGATTTCTCAGTCCAGCACGGTGCAGCGGGAGATGATCGCCGATTACTTCCGCATGCCGCTTAAGCCATCTATGGCCAATGGCGACAAAACCAGCCTGAGCGACAGCATCATCCCCGGCGGCGGTGACGATCTGATGAAGCAGGACGGAGAAGTGGCGAATCATAAGCGGGTACAGAGCGAGCGGCAGCGCTGGATGGAGAGCCTGAAACAGGCCAGAGATAAATTGCAGCAGATGATCGAAACCGATCCCCGGCTCAATAACTTTAAATCCAACATTATGCTGCGTCTTACCAACGACGGCCTGCTCATTCAGATCACCGACAGCCAGGATCGCCCGATGTTTAGAGTAGGCAGCGAGCTGCCGGAATCCTATATGAACGGCATTTTGCAGGCGCTTGTGCCGCTGTTGCAGGAGTTGCCCAATAAAATCAGTCTCACCGGCCATACCGACTCGCTTCCCTATGCGGGCGGCACCTCCGGATACAGTAACTGGGAACTTTCTTCCGGACGCGCCAACGCCGCGCGCCGCGTGCTGGTTAAAGCAGGTCTTGACGATGAGCGTTTTCTTCGCGTGATCGGCACGGGAAGCCGTATGCCTTTAGAAAACAGTGATCCCTCAAGTCCGGCGAATCGCCGTATTAGCATTTTGGTATTAAGTAAAACCAAAGAACAGGATATCCGTCTGGAAGACACGCGCATGCATCGCCCAGAAAACGTCCTGAACAACACTACGCAGCAGGAGGTAAGGGGGTATAGCGATGGACATGAATGATTTCACCGAGATCTTTTTTACCGAAGCGGAAGAGCTGCTGGCCGAGATGGAGAAGCATTTGCTGGAGATTGATGCCGCATCGCCGAATCCTGAACAGGTAAATGCCATTTTTCGCGCAGCGCATTCTTTGAAAGGCGGGGCAGGGACTTTTGGCTTTAATGCCCTGCAAGAGACCACGCATCTACTTGAGAACCTGTTTGACCAGGTGCGAGCCGGAGAACGCTCGCTTAACCGAACGACCGTTAATCTATTTCTGGAATGTAAAGACATTATGCAAGCGCAACTGGAAGCCTATCAGTCTTCGCAGGAACCTGATGAAGCGAGTTATCGCTATATTTGTGAAGCCCTGCGCAAGATTGCTCTGGAAGACAAACATGCCCAGACGGCAGTCGAGTTGCAAGACAAAGCCGCCACGCAGCAGGGGGCAGCTGATGGTGAGCCTTTACTCTGCGTGACGTTGAAGAAAATTCCTGAAAGCGAGCGGGCAATGCTTCAGGAAGAGTTATCCCACATGGGAGAGATTGTCGCTACGGAGAAGGCTGATGATGGCATGGTGGTTCAGCTGCGCACGAGCGCCTCTGCCGATGATATCTCCGCAGTGCTGTGTTTTGTGCTTGAAGAGTCGCAAATCCTTATCGAGCATGTCGTTCAACCAGCGTCGGTTGAAGTGACTTCTCCTGTTACGGACAAGGCTTCTGTAGTCGCGGACCATTCAGAACCGCCTTCACGACCTGCCGTGCCGGTGCCAGCCCGCAGTAATAGTCAGGAATCGGGCAGCATCCGCGTGGCGGTCAGTAAAGTCGATCAGATCATTAACCAGGTGGGTGAGCTCATCATCACCCAGGCGATGCTATCTCAGCTTTCCAAAAAACTTGATCCAGCGAGCTACGACATGCTCTCCAGCTGCGTGGCGCAAATGGAGCGTAATACACGCGAGCTTCAGTCATCAGTCATGTCAATTCGAATGATGCCAATGGATTATGTGTTTAGCCGCTTCCCGCGGCTGGTGCACGATCTGGGTTCACGCCTGAACAAAGAGGTAGAGCTAACTCTTCGTGGCGGCTCGGCCGAGCTGGATAAGAGCCTGATCGAACGCATTATCGACCCACTGACTCATCTGGTGCGTAACAGTCTCGATCACGGCATTGAGCAGAAAGAAGAACGTGCCCGTAAGGGGAAGTCGGTAGTGGGCAATCTTATCCTCTCGGCGGAACATCATGGCGGCAATATCATCATTGAGGTGACTGATGATGGTGCCGGACTGAACCGGGAGAAAATCCTCGCGAAAGCCCGCTCCCAGGGAATGAATATCAGCGACACCCTCAGCGATGAGGACGTATGGATGCTGATTTTCGCCGCGGGATTTTCCACCGCAGAAAGCGTGACGGATGTTTCCGGGCGCGGCGTGGGTATGGACGTGGTCCGTCGTAACATTATGGCCATGGGCGGCCATGTCGAAGTCCTTTCAAAGCCGGGAGAAGGCACGACGATACGCATTATTCTGCCGCTGACGCTGGCAATCCTTGATGGCATGCTGGTGAAAGTTGGACAGGAGATCTATGTTCTGCCGCTCGGCGCGGTAATGGAATCGCTGAGGCCCGGCGAGGATATGCTCTGCCGCTTCGTCGGGGAGGAACGTCTGCTGCAAATTCGTGGCGAATATCTTCCGCTGGTGATGCTGCGTCAGCGCCTATCGGTGCCCGGCGAGACCGCACCTGAAGATGGCATTGTGGTGATCGTCCAAAGCGCTGGATGCCGCTACGCCCTGTGGGTCGATCAGCTCATTGGTCAGCAACAGGTTGTGGTAAAAAACCTCGAACAGAACTATCGCAAAGTACCGGGCGTTTCAGCCGCGACCATTCTCGGTGATGGCAGCGTTGCGCTAATCCTCGACGTGGTTGAACTGTCGACGATGAACGGACAAAAGGAAAACCATGTCAGGCCGACGTTCGGCAAGCAAGGAGTAACAGCATGACCCAAACAACGACAAAGCCTGCGGGCGCGGACGCCATTGCGCAGGAGTATCTGGTTTTTCGTCTCGGTAACGAAGAATATGGGATCGACATTCTGAAGGTACAAGAGATACGTGGATGCGATAGCGTTACTCGTATCCCGAACGCGCCAGGTTTTATCACCGGCGTGACCAACCTGCGCGGTGTGATAGTGCCAATAGTTGACCTTCGCGTGCGCTTCAGTCTTCCTGACGTTCAGCAGGATGACAGTACGGTAGTGATCATCCTTAACCTCAATAATCGCGTTGTAGGAATCGTGGTAGACGGTGTGGTTGACGTGCTGTCGATGGACATGGATCAGATTAAACCGACGCCGGACTTCGCGTCCATGCTATCAAGCCGCTATCTTCTTGGGCTTGGCGTGATGGAAAACAGAATGATCATCCTGGTCAATATCGAAATGCTGCTCAGCCGTGAAGAGATGGATATGGTGGATTCGATGCTGGAAACTAGCCTGGCCTAGCCTGATATATACCCACCGCCATTATGAAATCCCCCTGCGATTGCAGGAGGGATTGATTAAGCATTCTATGACCGCAGGCGCTTACCGGTCTGGGCATCAAACAAGAACATTTTTTCCGCGTCTACGGTGAGGAAGACCTTCTGACCCACGTTGATATCCAGCTTTTCATGGGACACCACGATCAGCTCCTGATCGTTGATACGCACCCGGATCTCCTGTCCTTCCCCGGTCATTTCTATCAGCACGATTTCCGCTGGCATCCCTGACTCGCCGAGCCGGATATAGTGCGGTCGGGTGGCGCAGATGATCTCCATCCCTTCAATATGTGAGCGGAGGGGGCAGGGGAAGCGGTAGCCGTTGTTGAACACAATCTCGCCGTGCTGAATCACGCCTTTAAGGGTGTTAATTTCCGGCGTGCCGATAAAGCCCGCGACAAACAGGTTATCCGGGTTACGGTACAGCTCTTCCGGGGTGCCGACCTGCTCAATATGTCCGGCATTCAGCACCACAATCCTGTCCGCCATGGTCATCGCTTCCGTCTGATCGTGCGTCACGTAGATGGTGGTGCGACCCATCCGCTGGTGGATCTTACGAATTTCTCCGCGCATTTTATGGCGCAGTTTGGCGTCCAGGTTGGAGAGCGGTTCATCAAACAAAAAGGCCTTCGGGTCACGCACCAGCGCGCGTCCCATCGCCACGCGCTGACGCTGGCCGCCGGAAAGATCCCGCGGGAGGCGATCGAGCAGATGCGTCAGGCCGAGGATTTCCGCTGCCTCTTCCACGCGCGCCATCCGTTCCGCTTTTGAGACGCTGGCAAGCTTCAGGGCAAAACTCATGTTGTCCCGCACCTTCATGTGTGGATAGAGCGCATAGCTCTGGAACACCATGGCGATATCGCGTTTTTTGGCGGGCAGAGTGTTGACCACCTCGCCGTGCATCAGCAGTTCACCGGAGGTGATGTCTTCCAGACCCGCAATCATGCGCAGCAGGGTGGATTTCCCACACCCGGACGGGCCGACCAGCACAATAAATTCGCCTTCGTGAATGCTCAGCGAGATCCCTTTAATGATGCTGACGTTGCCGTAGGATTTACCGAGATTATTTAAAACGATTTGGCTCATGTTACTCTCCTCGCCCGGCGGTGTGGCCTGGCTGCAATAATGGCATGACGTGCTGGCGGTAAAGCGCCGCCGCAGCGAGATCCTGCTGGATAATGCTTTGTGCTGATTCGCTGAAGCGCAGCGCGGCCGTACGCAGATCCAGGCGGTTGGCGCTATCAATACCCGCCAGCACCTCAGGTTCGACAATGGCTTCCCCGTGCAGCGCGCCTAAAATCGCGCCGCTCATCACCCCGATAGAGTCGGTATCACGGCCTGAATTGATGGCGTCTTCCACCGCCCCGCGAAACTCGCCTTCGCGCAGCAGGCAGAAGGCCAGCGCCATTGGCAGTTCCTCAATCGACATCAGGCGCGAGGGCTGGTAGGCCATGGTCGGGACGCCCGCTTTTTCCGGGCCGTGCATCAGGTCATCTCCCATCGGTGAGAAGGGCAAAAGCGCATCGTGCAGGGCGTCAACGACCTGTTGATAATCCCATGCGGTTCCACGGTAGCGACGCGCGACGTCAAGCGTTGCCGCGATGGCCTGGCGGGTGCCGTCTTTAGCCAGTTTCAATGCGATGTTGGTGATAGCCTCAATGGTGATGCCAGGAATAAATGCCGCTGCAACGCAGGCGGCGAAGACCCCGGCGGCCTCCAGCCCATAGCTCTGCTGATGCCCCTGGGTGAAATTAATGGCTTCCTGTTAGCTGCCTCAGGGTTGCAGGCATTAATAGCTCCGATGGGGGCGGCATACATGGCTGCGCCGCAGTTCACCATATTGCCCACGCCGCCCTGGCGCGGATCGCAGGCGGCCAGTTGCAGACGATGGAAGATCCATTTTTCCGGATAAAACAGGCGCTCAATAACCAGCGCTTCCCGATCCAGTTCCGGCACCCAGCGCGGTTCCCAGGCAATCTTCCGCACAAAAGACTCCCCCATATCCCACGCATCAACGTGACGGCCCAGCTCGCTGTAAACCTCCATCAGGCAGAGCGTCATCAGCGTATCGTCGGTGATGATACCGTTGCCGCGTACGCGGTTGTTGCGCCGTGCGGACGGCTCGTCCATCCGGTGCCAGCGCTGGTGGATGGAGGTGACGCGGCCATATTTCTCCGCGATTTGCCGGGCGGAGAGTTTCTCAACCGGTCCGCCTAAGGCATCACCGAACGCCACGCCATACAGCATGCCCAGAATGCGGGACGTGAACGATAAATCAGCGGCTTGAGTAACGGTCATTTTAATTTTTCCTCTGCATATTCGGTCATGGCGTTTCCACCTGCGGCTTTCCAGGCGCTGACATACTGATCCCACTGATCAAATGACGCTTTGCCAGAGACAAACTGGTACGCCCACTGGTTATAAATACTGCTGGTTGAGTCGATGGCGGCGGCAAACGACGCCGGGAAGATAAAGGCGTTATCCGCCGTAAAATAACGTTGTGAATTGTCGATATAGCGCAGCATCGCAGGCGTCCGCCACTCCACCGGCGGCTTCCAGTTGGCGGCCTGGATAAACCGCGGATACCAGGCATTAATTTTTGGCGTCACGTTTATCGTGTTGCCCTTACGAACGTAGTGCGTGTTCTCGAAGCCCATCTGCTCCATCATTTGCCCTTCCGGGCTTGCCAGAAAATCGAGCAGGATCATCACTTCCTTTTTATGTTTCGAGAGCGAGGACATGGCAAAGCCGCGCGTTTCCATGGAAACATCTGTCGCCGCCAGCCCTTTACCTGCCGGGCCTTCGGGTGGGTCGAGCAGGGTGAGGGTGGCGTCAGGATGGATCTGGCGCATCTTTTCCTGGTACACGCCGACGTTGCCCGGCGATGAGACGGATACCACGCCAACCTTGCCGGTATAAAACTCATCCTCTTTTAGCTCCCAGTTGGTGGTGATGTACTGGGAGGAGAGCAGTCCTTTCTGATACAGCGAATGGTAGAACTCCAGCTTGCTCCGCTCCTGCGGGCTTATCTGGGCGTTGATCAGCTTGCCCTGATCGTCCTTGAGCCAGGTGGCGTGAATGCCAAACGCCGGGTTCATAAAACCGTCGAGATCGCGTAGGTCTTTCTCGGAGGTGATCCCCCAGCTATCCGTCTTACCGTCGCCGTTGTAGTCACCGGCGTGGATCGCATTGAACAGCGTGACGTACTCCGCCAGCGTTTTGGGTGATGCGCTGAATCCGCTCTTCTGTAACCAGTCCTCACGGATCACCGGCTGGCGCGCGCGCAGGGGAAAGACATACAGCAGGGTCGGATGGTTTTGCAGGCGAAGCTGGTTGTGCGGCCACAGCGCCTCTTTCAGATAGCGGGTTTGCGCAATCCACGGACGCCAGTCTTCAAGAATGCCCTGTTCGACCATCTTCTGGTCGCTGCCGTTGAAATAGATCAGATCAGGGATGGTGCCGGAGAGCAGCATCACGTTCAGCACGTCGGAGTAGCCGGAAGACGACAGGTTGACGATCTCAATGTGGATATCGTGTCCCTGGCGTGCCAGCGCCTGCTCAATTCGCTGAATATGCGCGACATCTTCGCGGTTGGTGGTCAGCAGATCTTTTTCCACAATCCGGATAGTGACCGGCTCGGCCCAGGCGGCCTGGCATAACAGCAGGCCGCAGGCGATTGCTGTGAATAATTTCATCGTCATCGCTCCTGTTAACCCTTCACCGCGCCGGACATGGTCCCTTTGGTGAAGAAGCGCAAAATAATCGGGTAGATGGCAATCAGCGGGGCGATGGTTAAGGTGATCATCCCGGCTTTCAGCGCCTTGATGCTGATCTGGCTGGCATCGGTGTAGTTCGACATGCTTTCGACGCCTACCATCGCCAGCTTATCGCCCTCGACGACAAACTGACGCAGCACCACCTGCAACGGCCATTTGTCCGGGTCGTTGAGGTACACCATGGCGCGGAAAAACTCGTTCCAGTGCAGCACCATGTAAAATAACGTGATCATGGCAATGGACGATTTGGCGACCGGCATAATGACGTACCACAGCGTCTGGAACGGATTCGCGCCATCGAGTTCGGCGGCTTCCAGCAGCTCCTCCGGGATCTCTTCGAACAGGCGAACCAGAATAATCAGGTACCAGGCGAAGACGGCGCGATACAGGATGACGGACCAGTAGCTGTTCAGTAGCCCCAGCTTTTTCATCACCAGAAAATCGGGGATGATGCCCGGCTCAAAGACGATGGTGAACAGGACAAACATAAACAGCCAGCGGCGTCCCGGCAGGCGTTTTTGCGCCAGCGCCCAGGCCAGCAGCACGGTGAAAACTACGTTGATGATGGTGCCCACCACGGTAATCAGCATCGCATTGCCAAACCCGCGCAGCACGGCTTCGTTGGTCAGCAGCAGCTTCCAGACGTCCAGCGAAAAGCCCTGCGGAATAATTTCCAGGCCGCTCATGCCGGGCACGTTTGCCGGGCTGGAGAAGGATATCGCCACCAGGTTGAGGATCGGTTGTAGCGTCACGACAACCAGCAGCATCAGTACCGAGAGAATGAGCACGTATTCGATGCGCTCAAAAGGGGTGCTTCGTGATGAGATGCGCATTACCAGACTCCTTTACCCGTCAGGCGTTTTGAAACGTTATGTGCCAGCACGATAAGGATCATGCCGATCACGCCTTTGAATAACCCTGCGGCGGTCGCCAGCGAGAACTCCCCGGTGCGCAGGCCCATGCGGTAGACGTAGGTGTCGATGATGTCTATCTGACCGTTCACCACGTCGTTGGTCATGTTGAAGACCTGATCAAAACCCTGGCTCAGGAACAGCCCGACGTTGAGGATAAACAGCGTGGCGATAGTCGGGGTGATAGCGGGCAGGGTGATGTGCCAGATTTTGCGCCAGCGCCCGGCACCATCCATTTCTGCCGCTTCATACAGCTGTGGATCGATGGCGAGGATCGCCGCGATGTAAAGTAATGAGTCCCAGCCCGCGCTGCGCCACATTTCAGTAAACACCAGCACCCAGCGGATAGAGCCGCTGTCGGTCATAAAGGGGATCGGATCGTAGCCCATCGATTTAATGATGTCGTTAACTGCGCCATCAACCGGCGAGAGCGTGGCAATCGCGATGCTGGCGATCACCACCCAGGAGAGATAGTGCGGCAGATAAATCACCGACTGGACAAATTTACGGTAACCGGACGAGCGCACTTCATTGAGCAAGAGCGCCACGATAATGGGAACCGGAAAAATAAAAATCAGCTTCATTGCGCCGATAATCACGGTGTTCTGTATCACCTGCCAGAAAACAGGGGATGACATCAGCGTGGCAAAATACTCCATTCCGACCCAGATATTCGGCGGGATAATACGGTACTGCTCAAAAGCAATTTTGGTTTCCCAAATGGGTAAATAGTGCCAGATAAAAAAATAGATAATCCCAGGCAGGGCCATTACGTAGAACGGCCACCACCGGCGTAACGTCTGGCGGCAACGTGCCATGCGGGATAGTGTTTGCTGGTGAAGCATGTTATTTACCTGCGGTATCGCGCCGCCGGGTTTAGATTCTGTCAGGGCTTTCATCGGACATACTCCCATTACTGAAATGGTTGTCGTGAATATAATCTGTGTTTGCAGAAATATGCGTGCGTTAAATTTTCTCGGTGAGAATGTTTTTATCGTTATATTGCGCGAGGCGGGTCAGGACATCTTTATATTCAGGCATATTTGATGCGCCTTCTTTTTCGACGGCCAAAGACGCGAAAGCACAGGCAAATTTTGCTGCCTGAATAATGGATTCCCCTTTCGCCATCGCGGCGGCGAATGCGCCGTTGAAGGCATCGCCAGCACCGGTGGTATCCACACATACGGCTTTCAGCGCCGGGATATGAATAAATTGCTCACCGTCATAAATAAGCGCGCCTTTCGCTCCCATGGTGATGATGACGTGACCTACCCCTTTCGCTTTAATGGCTCTGGCGGCTTCCTTCGCGCTGGCAAGATCCACAATATGAATGCCGGACAGCAATGAGGCCTCAGTCTCGTTTGGGGTCAGAAAGTCCACGTTCTTCAGGCAGCTAACCACATCAGATGACCAGGGGGCAGGGTTCAAAACCACCTTAATCCCGTTACGGCGGGCAATTTCAATGGCCCGAAAGGTAGCGGGTAGATTATTTTCCAGCTGGGTTAAAAAAATATCTGCGTTTTTCACTTCAGGGGTAATCGCTTCAACTTCATCGGCAGTAATGGACCGATTGGCCCCAGGGCTGATGGCAATCATATTTTCACCATCACTTTGACAAACATAAATAAGCGCGGTGCCGGTTTTCTGATCTTTATCCTGATAAAGCGTGAAGCTGTCGATAGCAGAAGATGAAAGATGTTCAAAGGCCATCTGACTAAACTGATCGTTACCCACCTTACCGACAAAATGGGTTTTAACATTGCATTTGCTTACGGCCAGCGCCTGATTGGCGCCTTTGCCGCCGGGGCCAATAATGGTATTTTCGGAGAAAATAGATTCTCCGCTTTGCGGGAAACGATCGACATTAGCAATAATATCAACGTTGAATGAACCCAGAATACAGACTTTACCTTTCATCTTTCGCCCTTTATGTCGGGATTTGATCGTTTTTCTTGACTGCGCGGAGTCAAAAAAATGAATGATATTGCTATCTAAATTATTGACTGATTGGGTATGAAAAATACGGCGTTTGATAATTGCCCCACCGTGGCATCGCTCAATGCCGCCTTCCTGCGCTAATAAGTTCAGGTCGCTGCGAATCGTTTCCCTGGTGACGTTAAATACTTTCGCAAGCTGATTCACCGTCGCCCGTTCGTACCTGTTAAGCCAGGTCAAAATTGCATAATGCCGTTCTTTATTGAGCATAAGGTCACCTCTGTAGTTATATTATTGTTTCCTTGTTGTTAATGTTTTGGTGTTGTTCACAGATCGTTCGACAAAACAAAAGGAAACGGAAATATATGAGGTGATAACTATTTAATATCAATTGGTTATGTTGATTGCGTGAAGGGGGGTTGGGCTTTGATTTGCAGTGCGGGGATTTCAACGATGGCATGGGCCATGACGCAACGTTAGATTTTTCTCGGGCGCTTTAGCACGCAGAACATTGGTGTAGGTCTGGGGGGCTGTGGCTGATCCGGCATGAACCGGAATACCTGAACGTATAGCGATAATCGCCGGACTAAGTCGAATGGCTCGGAGAACGACAGACACAAAAAAGCCCGCAGGGCTTGCGCCGTGCGGGCTTTCAGGACTTCATCGGATGACTCTGGTAATCACCGATGGAGAATTTTGGTGGAGCTGGCGGGAGTTGAACCCGCGTCCGAAATTTCTACATCCTCGGTACTACATGCTTAGTTTGTCTTTACATTCGCACGCCAGCTGCGGACAAACACGCCACTAACGAACTAGCCTGATTAGTTTTAACGCTTCAACCCCAGGCAGGGTTTCCACGCGATCTCTTTTGGGTTTGACCTCTCTTTGATCCCCGTCTTAAGAGCGGAAGCTAGGGAGAGAGGGCTCTTAGCAGGTTATTAAGCTGCTAAAGCGTAGTTTTCGTCGTTTGCGACTATTTTTTTGCGGCTTTTAACGAGGCAAACCGCCCCTCGGCATGCACCTTGGGTTTCGCAAATCCCGTCGAATCCAGAATCAGCCCCAATAGTGTTGAACTCAGTATACCAGATTTTACTTCCTCGACACCAGCCCGAAACGCTAACTTATTGAATAGTACAATAAGTGCGCAGAATCAACGTCCTGCGTTTTTCATGATACGTGCTTTGTCGAGCTGCCACTCGCGTGCTTTCAGGTCAGTGCGTTTGTCGTGCTGTTTCTTACCTTTCGCCACGCCGATTTTCACTTTGCACCAGGCATTTTTCCAGTACAAAGAGAGCGCCACCACGGTGAAGCCTTCGCGGTTGATGCGTCCGTAGAGGGATTCCAGTTCGCGCTTGTTCAGCAGCAGCTTACGGGTGCGGGTAGGATCGCAGACGTAATGTGAAGAGGCGACGGTCAGCGGCGTAAAGTTCGCGCCGAACAGGAAGGCCTCACCGTCTTTCAGGATCACGTAGCTGTCGCCGATATTGGCTTTCCCGGCACGCAGCGATTTTACTTCCCAGCCCTGCAACGCAAGGCCGGCCTCGAATTCTTCTTCGATGAAATACTCGTGGCGAGCACGCTTGTTAAGCGCAATGGTCGCCGAACCAGGTTTATGTGCTTTTTTCTTCGTCATAAGTGTCGTAAAGCCGTCGGTAATCTGATTTTAAAAAGTCACCTCATTGCGTCCTGTGAGGTCTAACGCGCTATCTTAGCACGAGATAAGGCTTAGCGTTTTTTTAACAGGTGATAAATGTTATTATTTGTCTGTTGTGTGACCATGGAAAATGCTATGCCTCAGATTAGCCGTACCGCGCTTGTTCCCTACAGCGCGGAACAAATGTATCAGTTAGTGAACGACGTTCAGTCCTATCCGGAATTTATTCCGGGATGCACCGGTAGCCGGGTGCTGGAATCCGGCCCGACGCAGATGACTGCGGCCGTGGATGTCTCCAAAGCGGGGATCAGCAAAACGTTCACCACGCGCAATACCCTGACGAGCAATCAGAGTATTTTGATGCATCTGGTGGATGGTCCGTTTAAAAAACTGATGGGGGGGTGGAAGTTTACGCCGCTGAGCGCTGACGCCTGCCGCATTGAGTTTCATCTGGATTTTGAATTTACCAATAAGCTGATCGAACTGGCGTTTGGCCGTATCTTTAAAGAGCTGGCCTCGAATATGGTTCAGGCGTTCACCACGCGCGCCAAAGAGGTTTACAGTGTCGCATAAGATTGCTGTTGAGGTGGTGTATGCGCTGCCGGAGAAGCAGTATTTGCAGCGCGTGATGCTTGAAGAGGGTGCCACCGTTGAGGCGGCTATCCGGGCCTCCGGCATCCTTGAACTTCGCCGTGATATTGACCTGGCGAAGAATAAAGTCGGCATTTATAGCCGTCCGGTAAAGCTTGCTGATGCGCTGAAGGATGGCGATCGGGTTGAGATTTATCGCCCGCTGATTGCTGACCCGAAAGAGCTGCGCCGTCAGCGAGCGGAGAAATCGGGTAAGTAACGCTTTCTCCCCCGGTGGCGCTTCGCTTACCGGGACTACGATTCTGCGTAAGAATTCAGATACAAAAAAGGTGCTCAATGAGCACCTTTTTGCGTTGCTGACGCCTGATTATTTGGTCAGGGCAGGCTTGTTGTCGATGTTGGTCAGCACGCCGGCACTGCTGAAGGTCAGCGTCAGGGTTTGCTGGGTCACATCTTCATGACCAGGCTGCTGGCGGAATACATAGAACCAGGTGTTTGTGCCGAACGGATCGGACATCATCGGGGTTCCCAGGGCATAAGCGACCTGCTGTTGTGTCATACCCACGCGGATTTTGGACACATCGTTAGGGGTAAGGTAGTTCCCCTGGTTGATATCAGGACGGTAAACCACTTTCTCCAGAGTGGAACAGCCTGCGGTCAACATCAGAAGAACCGCTGCGGCAGCGGTCAGCGTTTTACAGCGCATAGTGATTTGATTCCTTTTCGGGCCCGAGCAGTACGCGGCTCATATGTAATATGCCGATGATAATAGACCTTGCCCCACTTTGAAACCGGTCTGGCGGCGTTTTTGTTGTTCTGTATGACCCTGAGATCCCGAAAAAGTTTATGCCGCCAGCAGTTCTTTCGCATTCGCAAGCGTATTGCGGGTGACTTCACTGCCGCCGAGCAGGCGTGCCAGCTCCTGCAAGCGTGAGCGTTTATCCAGCGGCTTCATGTGCGTTTCCGTCATTTCGCCATCGGTTTCCTTGCTGACGATAAAGTGGTGATGACCACAACCGGCGACCTGCGGCAGGTGAGTCACACACATGACCTGCGTCGATTCACCTAACTGACGCAGCAGTTTGCCGACAACGGCCGCGGTCGGGCCGCTGATACCCACATCCACTTCATCGAAAATCAACGCCGGGGTTTCCATTTTACGGGCGGTAATCACCTGAATGGCCAGGGCGATACGCGACAGTTCACCGCCGGAAGCCACTTTCGAAATCGCCTGCAAAGGCTGGCCCGGGTTGGTGGTGACGCGGAATTCTACGCGATCTGCGCCTTCCGCCGTCAGGTGATTCTCTTCAAAGCGAACATCTATGGTGAACACCCCATGCGGCATCGCCAGCGTATGCATGCTGTCGGTAATGTGCTGGCTAAGCTCCAGCGCATAGTGTTGCCGCACGTCATGCAGCCGTTTCGCCGTTTCCAGCGCCTGCTGATGATGCAGATTAACCGCCAGAGACAAGGTTTCAAGGGAATCGGCCTGATCGTCCAGCTGCTGCTGTTCCTCCAGCAGAGACTGATAGTAATTCGGCAGCTCTTCCGGGGTTACGTGATGCTTACGCGCCAGTGAAATCTGCCGGGAGATGCGTTGCTCAAGCTCGAACAGACGGTTCGGGTCGAGATCCAGACGTTCACAGTAGTGGCGCAGTTCATCCCCGGCTTCTGAAATCTGAATCGCGGCCTCTTCCAGCATTTCCAGTACGCCAGAAAGCTTATTGTCCATGCCGGTCAGTTCGGTCACAAGCTGACGCACGTTATACAGCTGGCTCTGCAAATTCACGTCTTCGCCATCCGCCAGCATATTAAGGGCAGTCTGGCTGGTGGAAAGCAGCTGACCGCTGTTGGCCAGACGCTTGTACTCTTCGTCGATTTGCTCAAATTCACCCGCCAGCGGGTTAAATTCGTTCAGCTCTTTCAGCTGATATTCCAGCAGCTCGGCGCGCGCGGTACGCTCCTGGCTTTGCTGCTGATGCTGCGCAAGTTCGCGGCAGCTTTGATGCCACTGACGATAGTGCTCCGCCATGAGTTGAGTAAGCGCGTACTCACCTGCGTAGCCATCAAGCAGGGCTTTCTGTTGTTCGGGTTTGATTAACTGCTGGTGCGCATGCTGACCATGGATCTGGATGAGCAGCTGGCCCAGCTCGCGAAGCTGGGAAAGGGGAACCGCTGTACCATTGATAAAACCGCGGGAGCGGCCATCGCTGCTGATGACGCGGCGAAGTAAACACTCACGTCCGTCTTCGAGCTGGTTCGCTTCCAGCCAGCGCAGGGCGGCAGGTGTGTCTTTCAACGAGAAGCGGGCGCAGAGATCGGCACGGGCGGCGCCTGTGCGCACCATATCCCCCTCGGCACGACCGCCGAGGCACAAGCCGAGGGCATCAATGGCAATGGATTTACCTGCACCGGTTTCTCCGGTAATCGCCGTCATTCCGCTATGGAAGTCGATCTCAAGCTCACGAACAATGGCAAAGTTGCTGATGGTCAGTTGTGCCAGCATAATTGTTTTCCTGTATGAAAAACCATAACTGTGTTTGTATACAGTATAAACTGGTTTTATATACAGTAAAGTGCTGGATGCAAAATCAGAACAATTTTTTTGACCAGCCGAGCTTGGAGCTTAATGTGTTGAAATAGCTGTAATCTTTCGGGTGAATCAGGTTCAGATGGTAATCGCAGCGGCGAATGAGGACATCTTCACCTTCCTGAATGGGGAGCGCAATCTGACTGTCGCAGCTGATCTCCAGGTCGTTACGGCGATGGGAAAAACGCAGGCGGATGGTGCTGTCGCCGTTGATCACCAGCGGACGCGCCGAGAGCGTATGCGGGAACATCGGCACCAGGGTAATGGCATCCAGCGATGGCGTCAGGATTGGGCCTCCGGCTGAAAGCGAGTAGGCAGTTGACCCCGTCGGGGTTGAAATAATCAGCCCGTCAGAACGCTGCGAGAAAGCGAAGATTTCGTCGATATAGACTTCGAACTCGATCATGTGCGCCACTTTACCGGGATGGAGAACCACCTCGTTAATGGCGGTGCTGATGCGCTTCTGGCAGTCTTGCTGACACACCTGGGCTTCCAGTAAAAACCGTTTTTCACTGATATAGTGGCCTTCCAGCACGTCCGCCAGCTGCTGCTGCGCATTGTCCGGGTCGAGGTCGGTCAGGAAACCGAGATTGCCACGGTTAATACCAATAACCTTAATATCATAGCGAGCCAGCGTTCGCGCCGCGCCCAGCATATTGCCGTCGCCACCGACCACCACGGCGAGATCCGCCTGCTGGCCAATTTCCGCCAGCGTGCCGGTTCTGACGCTTTTAAGCTGCAACTCCTGGGCGATCTGCTGCTCGACCATCACTTCATAGCCTTTACCACACAGCCAGCGATACAACATTTCATGTGTCGTCAATGCGGTAGGGTGACGCGGATGGCCGACGATCCCAATACACCTGAAATGATTATTCATTTTCTGGAGGTCCTTGTGCCTGATGAATGATGACAATCTGCCTTGTTCCCTTGAATCCAGGAAACTGATCCCCATAATAAGCGAAGTTAGCGAGATGAATGCAGAAAAACGCGGAGAAATTCATGAGTAGTAAAGAACAGAAAACGCCTGAGGGGCAAGCCCCTGAAGAAATTATCACGGAACAGCACGATGAAGTTGAGGCAGTAGAGCCAGACACGTCTGCTGAGCAGGTGGACCCGCGCGATGAAAAAATTGCCAACCTGGAAGCTCAGTTGGTAGAAGCGCAGAATCGCGAACGCGATGGCGTACTGCGTATCAAAGCGGAAATGGAAAACCTGCGCCGTCGTACCGAGCTGGACGTTGAAAAGGCGCACAAATTTGCGCTGGAGAAATTCGTCAACGAACTGCTTCCGGTGATCGACAGCCTGGATCGCGCGCTGGAAGTGGCGGATAAAGCTAACCCGGATAACGCGGCGATGATTGAAGGAATTGAGCTGACGCTGAAATCCATGCTGGATGTGGTGCGTAAGTTCGGTGTTGAAGTGATTGCCGATACGGATGTACCGCTGGATCCAAACGTTCACCAGGCCATTGCGATGGTGGAATCCGAAGACGTTGCCGCGGGTAACGTGCTGGGCGTGATGCAAAAAGGGTATACCCTGAACGGTCGTACTATTCGCGCTGCGATGGTGACCGTGGCGAAAGCGAAAGCATAACGTGCTGCCTGTAGTGCCGGGTGGCGGCGTTCGCCTTACCCGGCCTACATTTTATTCGGCAATACTTTCGCGTAGAGGCTTAACGGGCAGGACCTTCACCTGCTTAATCATGTTGTCCTGAACGTCCAGAATATCAATATCATACTGTTCAATGCGCACGCGCGTGCCTGCCGCCGGGATCTCTTCCAGCGCTTCCAGGATCATACCGTTCATCGTCCGCGCTTCGTCTTCCGGCAAATGCCAGTTGAACGCTTTATTGATTTCACGAATGTTGGCGCTGCCGTCGATAAGCACTGACCCGTCGTTTTGCGGGGTGACCTCTTCCGCAAGGGAAGGCGACATTGACGTGGTAAAGTCCCCGACAATCTCTTCCAGAATATCTTCGACCGTCACCAGCCCCTGTATGTCGCCGTATTCATCCACCACCAGGCCGACTTTCTTCTTGTTTCGCTGGAACTTCACCAGCTGCGTGCTGAGTGGGGTGCCTTCCGGCACGTAGTAAATTTCGTCGGCGGCGCGCAGCATTACCTCTTTGGTGAACTCGTTTTTCTCAGTCATCAGACGATAGGCCTCGCGCACGCGCAGCATGCTGATGGCATCGTCGAGGGAATCGCGATAGAGGACGATACGCCCGTGCGGGGAGTGTGTCAGCTGGCGGACAATGGCCTTCCAGTCGTCGTTGATATCAATCCCGACGATTTCATTGCGCGGCACCATGATGTCGTCAACGCTGACCTTTTCCAGATCCAGCACCGACAGGAGCATGTCCTGATTGCGGCGGGAGATCTGCGAGCGGGATTCATTCACGATGGTACGCAGTTCGTCTTTGCTGAGTGCGCTACTAATGGTGACGTCTGCCTTTATACCCACCATGCGCATCAGCACCCGTGTCACCATATTCAGCAGCCAGACCAGCGGCATCATCAGAATAAGCAGCGGTGCTAACAGGAAGCTGCTGGGGTAGGCGACTTTTTCCGGGTAAAGCGCCGCGATGGTTTTGGGCAGCACTTCCGCAAACACCAGCACCACAAACGTGAGCACACCTGTGGCAATCGCCACGCCTGCGTTGCCGTACAGACGCATCCCGACGATGGTGCCCAGTGCAGAAGCGAGAATATTGACCAGGTTGTTACCGATAAGCACCAGGCTAATCAGCCGGTCCGGCTTACGCAGAAGCTTTTCGACACGACGCGCGGCACGGTTACCCTGCTTGGCGCGATGACGTAACCGGTAGCGGTTCAGCGTCATCATGCCGGTTTCAGAGCCAGAGAAATAAGCGGAGATGACCACCATGATGACCAGAATGACGATCAGCGTGGTGGTAGAGATGTGTTCCAGGGGGAACTCCTTTTGTTACTTAGCCAGCAAATTGCTGTATGAAGCGGCTACCAAAATAGGCAAGCGTGAGAATGCCCGCACCCGCTACGTTGAACCAGACCACGCGACGACCGCGCCAGCCTTCATGATAATGGCCCCATAACAGGACAATATAGACAAACCACGCGATGATGGAGAGGACCGCTTTATCGATATTCTCCACGCTGAACAGGTTCTTCATATAAAACAAGCCCGTGCACAGCGTCAGCGTCAGCAGAACCACACCGACCTGGGTGATGTGGAACATCTTACGCTCAATTACCATCAGCGGCGGCATTTCGTGGTTAAACGCCAGCTTTTTATTTTTCAGCTGGTAGTCAATCCAGGCGAGCTGCATGGCGTAAAGGGCGGCGATGATCAACGTCGCGTAGGAGAACAGCGACAGACCAATATGCACCAGCATCCCCGGCGTGGCTTCCAGGTGAGTAATAAACTCATTGGGCATGAACGTGGCTAACGCCAGGTTGATCAGCGCAAAGGCGTAGACTATCGGCAGCAGCAGCCAGCCACGGTTTTTAGACGCGACAATGGTCATGACCGTACAGATCATCAGGCTGACCAGCGAGCCGACGTTCAGTACGCTCAGATTTTGCACGCTGCCGTCGCCGGGAATGATCCGTGATTCCAGCGCAAACGCGTGGCTAATCAGTGCGATCACTGCCGAAAGAATAGCCATGCGCCGCCAGCCGCTGTTTTTTTGCAGCAGGCCAGGAATGATCAGCGCGAGGCTGACAGAGTAGGCAACAAGGGCGATCAGTGCGAAAACAGGCATATAGGCGTCGACAGTTGTCTTAATAAGAAAGAGAAGCAGTATAACGTTACGTGACGCCTGCTCCAACCGTTGCATAACAACAAAGGCGCCTTCATGTTATACTCCGGCAAAATTCTGTGTATGTGTCGCCCAGGCGACCTAACGTTTCTACCCCAGGCGAGAGACAATGTTTGATAATTTAACCGATCGTTTGTCGCGCACGCTGCGCAACATCAGCGGCCGTGGACGCCTCACCGAAGAGAACATCAAGGAAACGCTGCGCGAAGTGCGCATGGCGCTGCTGGAAGCAGACGTCGCGTTGCCGGTCGTGCGTGATTTTATCAACCGCGTGAAAGAGAAAGCGGTTGGCCATGAAGTGAACAAGAGCCTGACTCCGGGTCAGGAGTTCGTCAAAATCGTCCGTAACGAGCTGGTTTCGGCGATGGGCGAAGAGAACCAGGTGCTAAACCTGGCGGCTCAGCCGCCGGCCGTCGTGCTGATGGCGGGTCTGCAAGGTGCGGGTAAAACTACCAGCGTCGGTAAGCTGGGGAAATTCCTGCGCGAAAAGCACAAGAAAAAGGTGCTGGTGGTGTCGGCGGACGTGTATCGCCCGGCGGCGATCAAACAGCTGGAAACGTTGGCCGAGCAGGTTGGCGTAGACTTCTTCCCGTCCGACGTGGCGCAGAAGCCTGTCGATATCGTTAACGCGGCGCTGAAAGAGGCGAAGCTGAAATTCTACGACGTGCTGCTGGTGGATACCGCCGGTCGTCTGCACGTTGACGAAGCGATGATGGACGAAATCAAGCAGGTGCATGCCTCTATCAATCCGGTAGAGACCCTGTTTGTTGTTGACGCCATGACCGGTCAGGATGCGGCGAACACCGCAAAAGCGTTTAACGAAGCCCTGCCGTTAACCGGCGTGGTGCTGACCAAAGTCGACGGCGATGCCCGCGGCGGTGCGGCGCTCTCTATTCGTCATATCACCGGTAAGCCAATCAAGTTCCTCGGCGTGGGCGAGAAAACCGAAGCGCTGGAGCCGTTCCATCCGGATCGTATTGCCTCCCGTATCCTCGGCATGGGCGACGTGCTGTCGCTGATCGAAGATATTGAAAGCAAGGTTGACCGCGCGCAGGCGGAAAAACTCGCCAGCAAGCTGAAAAAGGGTGACGGTTTCGATCTGACCGACTTCCTTGAGCAGCTGCGTCAGATGAAAAACATGGGCGGCATGGCAAGCCTGATGGGCAAACTGCCAGGCATGGGCCAGATCCCGGACAACGTCAAATCCCAGATGGATGACAAAGTGCTGGTGCGTATGGAGGCCATCATCAACTCGATGACGCTGAAAGAGCGCGCGAAGCCAGAAATCATCAAAGGTTCCCGTAAACGCCGTATCGCAGCCGGTTGCGGCATGCAGGTGCAGGACGTTAACCGCCTTCTGAAACAGTTTGACGACATGCAGCGCATGATGAAGAAAATGAAGAAAGGCGGCATGGCGAAGATGATGCGCGGCATGAAAGGCATGATGCCTCCCGGTTTTCCTGGGCGTTAATCGCTTTTGAGATTGCTTTTTGCCCGAAAATGAGTAAAATTTTCGGGCTTTTAATATGACACCCGGGCTCCGTTCCTCGATGGGGCCCGGTTGTTTTATTCACACAAGAGGATGTTATGGTAACTATTCGTTTAGCTCGTCACGGCGCTAAAAAGCGTCCGTTCTACCAGGTTGTTGTGACTGACAGCCGTAATGCACGCAACGGTCGCTTCATCGAGCGCGTTGGTTTCTTCAACCCACTGGCCGCTGGCGCAGAAGAAGAAACCCGTCTGGATCTGGATCGTATCGCTCACTGGGTTGGCCAGGGCGCTACTGTTTCCGATCGCGTTGCTACGCTGATCAAAGCAGCAAACAAAGCAGCTTAATCTGTCACGGTGGTCATGATGAGCAATAAAGCACCTGTTGAACCGATCGTATTGGGAAAAATGGGTTCTTGCTACGGTATCCGTGGTTGGCTCAGAGTGTTTTCCTCCACTGAAGACGCTGATAGCATTTTTAATTACCAGCCCTGGTTTATCCAGAAAGCCGGTAAGTGGGAAGAGGTCGAGCTGGAAAGCTGGCGTCACCACAATCAGGACATCATCATCAAGCTGAAAGGCATTGACGATCGTGATGCCGCGAATGCGCTGACTAATTGTGAAATTGTCGTGGATTCGTCGCAGTTGCCACAGCTGGAAGAGGGTGACTACTACTGGAAAGACCTTATGGGTTGCCAGGTAGTGACCACTGAAGGCTACAGCCTGGGGAAAGTCATCGACATGATGGAAACCGGGTCAAATGACGTTCTCGTCATTAAGGCAAACCTGAAAGATGCATTTGGCATCAAGGAGCGGTTGGTTCCGTTCCTCGATGGACAGGTTATCAAGAAAGTCGATCTCACTACTCAAACCATTGAAGTAGATTGGGATCCTGGTTTTTAAATTCTCCGGATAAACGGTAAAAGACGGCGCTATGTGGATTGGCATAATTAGCCTGTTTCCTGAAATGTTCCGCGCGATTACCGATTACGGGGTAACTGGCCGGGCAGTAAAGAATGGCCTGCTGAGCATCCAGAGCTGGAGTCCTCGTGACTTCACGCACGACCGGCACCGTACCGTGGACGATCGTCCTTACGGCGGCGGACCGGGGATGTTGATGATGGTGCAACCCTTACGGGACGCCATTCACACAGCAAAAGCCGCGGCAGGTGAAGGCGCGAAGGTGATTTATCTTTCACCTCAGGGACGCAAGCTTGATCAAGCGGGCGTGAGCGAACTGGCGACGAATCAAAAGCTGATTCTGGTCTGTGGTCGCTACGAAGGGATAGATGAGCGTGTAATTCAAACCGAGATTGACGAAGAATGGTCTATCGGCGATTACGTTCTCAGCGGTGGTGAGTTACCAGCAATGACGCTGATTGACTCCGTTGCCCGGTTCATTCCGGGTGTACTGGGCCATGAAGCTTCGGCAACGGAAGATTCGTTTGCCGATGGATTGCTGGACTGTCCACACTATACTCGTCCTGAAGTGTTAGAAGGGATGGAAGTCCCGGCAGTATTACTGTCTGGAAACCATGCCGAGATACGTCGCTGGCGTTTGAAGCAGTCGCTGGGCCGAACCTGGCTTAGAAGACCTGAACTTCTGGAAAACCTGGCTCTGACTGAAGAGCAAGCAAAGTTGCTGGCCGAGTTCAAAACTGAACACGTGCACCAGCAGCATGAACATGATGGGAATGCGTAATACGCACCCGAATATCAGTTTACCCAGGATAAGAGATTAAATTATGAGCAACATTATTAAGCAACTTGAACAAGAGCAGATGAAGCAGGACGTACCTTCCTTCCGTCCAGGTGACACCGTGGAAGTGAAAGTATGGGTTGTTGAAGGTTCCAAAAAACGTCTGCAGGCATTCGAGGGCGTGGTTATCGCTATTCGTAACCGCGGTCTGCACTCTGCATTCACTGTTCGTAAAATTTCCAACGGCGAAGGCGTTGAGCGTGTCTTCCAGACTCACTCTCCGGTAGTTGACAGCATTGCTGTTAAACGTCGTGGTGCTGTACGTAAAGCTAAACTGTACTACCTGCGTGAGCGTACTGGTAAGTCTGCTCGTATTAAAGAGCGTCTGAACTAAGATTCGCTTAAGCGACATCCTGTTAGAAAGGGCTGGCCGAAAGGCTGGCCCTTTTTTTATCCCATCGCACCTCTCGCGTTAACCCTTCCGTCATAAATCATTTACAATGTTCGCCTCTTGGGTGGAGGGTAAGTGGATAACGTACTGCATCAGCGTAACTGGAAACGCGCAGCGGCATTGACCGCGCTGTTTGCGATCCTGCTGATCGTCGTGGCGCCGCTGATCTCCGTCTCGCTGCAAAAAGATCCCATGAGCGCCATGCCGGGTATGCACCATGACATGAGCATGATGTCGATGGACGAGCATCATGGTGATATGCCGCATTCTATGCCAGTTGACCATGCGGAAGCATGCGGCTACTGCGTGCTGTTAGCGCATGTGCCGGGCGTGATGCTGGCGCTTATCGTTCTGCTCAGCGTGGTGTTGCAGCGGCTGCGCGTGAAACCGCCTCGTCAGGCGGTCAGCCACTGGCACTTTTTCCCCTGGCTTTACCCCGATACCCGCGCGCCGCCGCGTCGGTCTGCTTTCTCCCTTTAAAACAAAATCACTCACTTTTTGCCTTAAAAAGGAAAAGTATGACTACCTGCACTCCGCGCGCGGCATGGGGAAACCTGCTGCGTCGCCTCCATTTCTATATCGGGCTGTTTGTCGGTCCGTTTATCTTCTTCGCAGCGCTGACCGGAACACTGTATGTCGCCACGCCGCAGCTTGAAAAGGCGCTGTACCATCATGCACTCCACACGGATGCCGTGGGTGAGGCGCAGCCTCTTGCTGAACAAATTGCCGTGGCGGAAAAGGCCGTGGGTTCAGCGCTGCGTTTACATGCTGTACGTCCGGGGCTGGAAGAGGGCGAAACGACCCGCGTGATGTTTGCCGACCCGGCGCTGGGTCCCTCCGAGCATCGGGCTATTTTTATTGATCCCACCAGCCTTGAGATTCGAGGGGATATGACCGTGTACGGCACCAGCGGGATTTTACCGCTGCGTCAGACTATCGATTATCTGCATACCTCGCTGATGCTGGGCAACATCGGGCGCCTCTATAGCGAGTTAGCCGCCTCGTGGATGTGGGTTGCTGCCCTGGGCGGGATCGCGCTGTGGTTCTACACCCGACCGAAGCGCCGTATTAACAATCGTTTCCAGAATCGTCGCCGCCTGCATGTGATCTTAGGCTGGACGTTACTGGCGGGAATGCTGCTGTTCTCAGTCACCGGGTTAACCTGGTCACAATGGGCCGGTGGCAACGTCGATAAGCTGCGTGCAGAGATGAACTGGCTGACGCCGCAGGTAAACACCACCCTTTCCGGTGCGCCGGAAATGAGGGATGAACACGCCGAACATCGTGGTCATCACGGGGGAATGACGATGCCTGAAATGCCAGTCAAACTGTCGCTTTTTGACAACGTATTGCAGGTCGCCCGCCAGTCAGGGATTGATGCGAACAACGTTGAGATCCGTCCGGCAAGCAGGGCCGACCAGGCCTGGACGGTGACGGAAATCGATCGCCGCTGGCCAACGCAGGTTGATGCCGTTGCCGTGGATCCCCACTCACTGAAGGTGCTGGACAGCACTCGCTTCGGGGATTTCCCGCTGATGGCTAAACTCACCCGCTGGGGCGTGGATTTCCATATGGGGATCATGTTTGGTCTGGCAAATCAGCTGCTGCTCATCGCGTTTGGCGTTGCGCTGTGTGTGTTAATTATCTGGGGATACCGGATGTGGTGGATGCGTCGCCCTGCAACGTCAGCCGCTAACCCGGTACAGACGCTCTGTCAAAGCTGGCTGGCATTGCCGCTGTGGGGAAGGGGAGTGACGTTCCTGATAAGCCTCCTGCTGGGGCTGGCGTTGCCGGTAATGGGCGTCAGTCTGGCGGTCTTTATTGTGATTGACTGGCTGCGCTGGCGAGCAGGTTCAGGCGTGTCGCTCGCCGGAACAGCCGTTAAATAGCCTTAAGGCGTGCTGATGACTACCGCAACCCGGCGGTTTTCAGCTCGCCCCTGCGCAGTGCGGTTGCTGCTGACAGGGTATTTTTTGCCTAAGCCCCGCGTAGTGAGATTGCTGCGCGGGATATTCGCGCCCTTCGCCCAGGCATCCGCCACAACATTGGCACGTTTTAACGAAAGCGCTTCGTTGTAGCTCTCTTCGCCATAGTTATCCGTATGGCCATCCATCCTGGCGTGGTTCAGACCGGTTGCCGCCAGGCGTGAGGCCATAGTCTGGATCTGCGTTTCACTTTCCGGGCGCAGCCTGGCGTCATTTTTATCAAACAGGATCTTATCCGACAGGCCCAGAGACCAGTCGCCATTCAGTTCGTTAAAGCCGTAGGATTTCATGGCCGCAATTTGCTCTGGCGTGAATTTCCCTTCAGGGGATGACTGGCATCCGGACATTACCAGTGATGCCAGTATTAACGGCGCAAAGTATCGCTTTAACATATCGTCTTCCTTTCAGGATATTGTTTTCGAACGCTGGTTTTTGACCAGATACATATTGCGATCGGCTTGCTCCAGTAATGCTTCAACGGAGGCATTTTCCCACGCCAGAGCAAAGCCAATGCTGAGGGACATTGATGCTGTGTGCCCGTTATGCAGATCAAACGGACGGATAAATTGCTGCGACAGAGCAGCGCAAATAAATTCGACCTCACGTGCGGTGTGGACGCCGTAAAGGATCATGGCAAATTCATCGCCGCCAAGACGGTAAGACTGATGACGTTTTTCGCCAAACTCGACCATCCTTTTGGCGGCTTCGATCAGTACGCAGTCACCCGCGGCATGACCCCAGGTGTCATTGATAACCTTAAAGTTATCACCGTCCAGGAAGAGCAGGGCAGAATTGGTTTTTGCTGAAGCGTCGTTCATTAATGCCGCAATGTTGTTGCGAAACGCGGCGCGGTTTGCAAGCCCCGTGAGCGGATCGTGCATGGCGGTACGCAACAGTTGAGCGTTTTTCGCCTGTAGCTTGAGCTGCCACTCTTCCATTTCATCCAGCAGGCTGTTGAAGTCTTCACCAAACTGGTGGAACTCTTCAATGCGGCCTTCCGTTACCCGGCGAGAGAAGTTGCGGTTAGTGCGAACGTCATGCACAACGTCAGTGATGTTTTGCATTTCAACAACCATGCCATGATGTAGCGAGCGAGTGATGGTCAATGCGACGGCAGAGGCAAAAAGAATGCAGCCGGTGAGGACCGCAAATGAGAGCCAGATAAAGTGGCTAATCAGGCTGTCTCGCGCGGTCAGACGAATTTCGCCAATCACATTGCCGTTATGTATGATGGGCTGTGCGACAGGAACAGGGAACAACCACCGGTTGACCAGCGCGCCCAGCGTGTCGGTATTATCCGCCGGGTTCCATGACCACCAGGCAAACCGTTTATGATGTGCGTTAAGCACTTCCGCCACGGCGAACTGCCCCTGCTTGCCGAGGGTCGCCAGCGTTTCATTTGCCGCCACGGCATCGTTGAACACCAGAGAGGCTTCAAGGCTGTGGCTCATGGTGGCGCCGGTAAGTTCGAGGTTTTTTTGCGCGTATTGCTTTAATGTCACCACGGAAGCGAAACACAGCAGCAACCATATAAACGTCATCGTTATAATGACGCTTATCATGCTGATTCGTCGCAACGTTCTTTTAAACGTCGGACGCGGTGTTGGTGCGACTTCCTTATTCATGCTTCTTATTCCGTGCGAGCATTAATACATCCGGATTGACTCTTACGCCACTGCGCGCCAGCGCATCCAGATTTACGGAAAACCTGACGAGGTTGTGCTCTATTATCAGACAAAATGCGCTGCCAATAACGCATTCAGGATTTTGTTCTGACATTAATAGCAACGCCTGGCCCTGATATTGATTTATTATTTCCTGTTGTTTTGCCGGCGACTCGCTCCCGAAATAGAGGGCATCACACCTTGCTGCGAGTGCTTCCCGATCGCTATGCACAATGACAGGACTATAGGGCAACGGGTTGTGTTCATCTTCACTGCTGAGCGCCTGTCTGTAATGGGAAGAGGCATAAATACAGAGCTTAGGCTGGCCGGACAGTGCTGGCCATCGGGTGTAGCTCACAATGCCAGAAACAATCGAACGTACTGATTTATCCGTTTCCGTGAACGAGCCTGCCGTTGCAGGGGCTACTAAAATGAACAGTATTAGCACCAGGGGGAGTCGGAGCAAAGCGATCAAGATTGCATTTCTCATCAGAATCCGCCAAACCGCCCCGGAAATAGATGTCCTTAAGAATTGTCGGCAGAATACCATTGTTTATCAAAGCCGTCATTATGTCAGAAATATCCCTGTTTTGACCTAAGCTAAATCTTACAGTGAGCTATATTCAGAGGAATTAAGGCAGGCTCAATTAAGCCTGCTGGAACGCATACTTTCATCCAATCCTTGTTGCCAGGATTCATGCAGTTTTACTGCATTTTCAGTTGCATCGCAGCTGGCAGGAAATGATTTGCCCGCTAATCCCCAGGCGTGAATAAAGCCCTCTTCGCATATTTTTTTCTGTCCGTCAGCGTAGCCACGAAGATATTCCGCTCGATCAACCTGAGGGTCATTAAAACTATCGGCCAGAGCCTGGTTATCTTTAACCGGAACACCATTCATAGCGTCTTCTTTACCGGCCGTGAACCAGTCCGGTCTGGTCCAGTTAGGCTGAAAAGTATAAGGATTGATCTGGCAACCCGACAAAATCAGCGACAACAACATAAAAGCAATTGAACGCATGGCTATTCTCCTTTTTGTGAGCATAGCCTGGCTTACAGGCGTGCGTGTGTAATTTTAACTTTACGATTTTAGGCCATTATTTTTGCAATTAAAGGGTTGGTGTAAAGTAATGTGTACGTATTTTGGATTGAAATCTTTACTTAATGTGATATCGTTGTGTCACCTCTTCGAGGAAAACCACTATCGCAAACGAGTTTGACAGGATCGCAATCATGCAAAAAGACGCGCTGAACAACGTACATATCACTGACGAACAGGTGTTAATCACCCCGGATCAACTGAAGGCGGAATTCCCGCTGAGCGTCGCGCAGGAAGCTCAGATTGAGCACTCGCGCCAGACCATTTCTGACATTATCGCTGGCCGCGATCCGCGCCTGCTGGTGGTATGTGGTCCTTGCTCTATTCACGATCCTGAAACCGCCATTGAGTACGCTCGTCGATTTAAAGCATTAGCGGAGGAGGTCAGCGATAGCCTCTATCTGGTGATGCGCGTCTATTTTGAGAAGCCACGTACGACCGTTGGCTGGAAAGGGTTGATCAACGATCCGCACATGGATGGCTCGTTTGATGTGGAAGCCGGCCTGAAGATTGCGCGTCGCCTGCTGGTAGAGCTGGTCAGCATGGGGCTGCCGCTGGCAACCGAAGCGCTGGATCCGAACAGCCCGCAGTACCTGGGCGATCTGTTTAGCTGGTCTGCGATTGGGGCGCGCACCACCGAGTCACAAACCCACCGCGAGATGGCGTCTGGCCTGTCTATGCCGGTTGGTTTTAAAAACGGTACCGACGGCAGCCTGGCCACGGCGATTAACGCCATGCGCGCCGCCGCCATGCCCCATCGTTTTGTCGGGATCAACCAGGCGGGCCAGGTATGCCTGCTGCAAACGCAGGGCAACCCGGACGGGCATGTGATCCTGCGCGGTGGTAAAGCGCCAAACTACAGCCCGGCGGATGTCGCGCAGTGTGAAAAAGAGATGGAACAGGCGGGACTGCGTCCGGCGCTGATGGTAGATTGCAGTCATGGTAATTCGAATAAAGATTACCGTCGCCAGCCTGCGGTTGCAGAATCTGTGATTGCTCAGATTAAAGATGGCAACCGTTCAATTATCGGCCTGATGATTGAAAGTAATATTCATGAAGGCAATCAGTCATCGGAACAGCCGCGTAGCGCGATGAAGCCCGGCGTCTCGGTCACCGATGCCTGCATTAGCTGGGAAACCACCGATGCGCTGCTGCGTGAGATCCACAAAGATTTGAACGGCCAGCTGGCGACGCGTCTGGCATAAGAGGGTAGTTATGGTTGCTGAATTGACCGCATTACGCGATCAAATTGATGAAGTGGATAAGGCGTTGCTGGATCTTCTGGCGCGCCGCATGGCACTGGTTGCTGAGGTCGGCGAGGTTAAAAGTAAATACGGACTGCCGATTTACGTTCCGGAGCGCGAGGCCACTATGCTCGCCTCCCGCCGTAAAGAGGCGCAGGCCCTGGGCGTATCACCTGATTTGATTGAGGACGTCCTGCGTCGCGTGATGCGCGAGTCCTATTCCAGCGAAAACGACAAGGGCTTCAAAACCCTCTGTCCGTCGCTGCGCCCGGTGGTTATCGTCGGTGGTGGCGGGCAGATGGGGCGTCTGTTTGAGAAAATGCTGACGCTTTCTGGCTATCAGGTGCGTATTCTGGAGAAAGAGGACTGGTCGCACGCGCCGGAGCTGATGAAAGACGCCGGAATGGTTATCGTCAGCGTGCCGATCCATGTGACGGAGCAAATAATCGCGAAACTTCCTCCGCTGCCGGAAGATTGCATACTGGTGGACCTGGCCTCCGTTAAAAATGGTCCGTTACAGGCAATGCTAGCGGCGCACACTGGCCCCGTGCTTGGGTTACACCCGATGTTTGGCCCGGACAGCGGAAGCCTGGCGAAGCAGGTAGTGGTTTACTGTGACGGACGGCAGCCGGAAGCCTACCAGTGGTTCCTGGAACAGATCCAGGTCTGGGGAGCACGTTTGCACCGCATTAGCGCGGTAGAGCATGACCAGAACATGGCGTTTATTCAGGCGCTGCGCCACTTTGCAACCTTCGCCTATGGGCTGCACCTGGCGGAAGAGAACGTTCAGCTTGAACAATTGCTGGCGCTTTCCTCGCCAATCTATCGTCTGGAGCTGGCGATGGTCGGGCGACTGTTTGCCCAGGATCCGCAGCTTTACGCCGACATCATCATGTCGTCTGAAAATAATCTGGCGCTGATCAAGCGCTATTATCAGCGTTTTGGCGAAGCGATCACCTTGCTGGAACACGGCGATAAACAAGCCTTTATCGACAGTTTCCGTAAAGTGGAGCACTGGTTCGGTGATTACGCCACGCGATTCCAGAGTGAAAGCCGCACGCTGTTGCGCCAGGCAAATGACAGTCGCCAGTAATGCGATGATGTATATACTGAAAGCCAGCATTGCTGGCTTTTTTCATTTTGGGGAACTGTCATGGCTGAACCGCAGCTGCTGTTGAACTATACCGGGCATCTGCCCGAATGCCCGACGTGGAGTGCAGAAGAGAAGGCGCTCTACTGGGCGGATATCCTGGAAGGGGAGATCCATCGGTACCATCTGCCCACCGCAGAGCACTCGGTGCTCTCATTCCATGAAGAAGTTGGGTGTTTTGCCCTGCGTGAACGCGGCGGATTTATCGTCGCGATGCGAAACGCCATCTGGCTGACCGATAAGCACGGCCTGCTACAGCGTAAAGTTTGCGATAACCCATCCAACCCGCAGCTTGCACGCTTTAACGATGGCGGTACCGAGCATCAGGGACGGTTTTATGCGGGCACCTTCTGGGGGCCGGGAGATTATAACGGCGCCATGCTGATGCGTATTGACAACGACCTGACGCCGAAAGTGATCCAGTGCGATATTCACGGGCATAACGGTTTAGCGTTTAGTCCTGACAAACGATGGATGTTTACTTCTGATACGCCGAACGGTGTGATCTACCGTACGCCGCTTGATGAGCAGGGGGAACCCGGTAAGCGCGAAGAGTTTCGCCGGTTTAGCGAGGGAGAAGGTATGCCCGACGGAGCGGCAATGGACGAGGAAGGCTGCTACTGGAGCGCACTGTTTGACGGCTGGCGTATCGCACGGTTTTCACCGCAAGGCGAACAGCTGGAAGAGTACCGGCTGCCGGTACGCTGCCCGACAATGGTCTGCTTTGGCGGCGACGATATGAAAACGCTGTTTATCACCACCACGCGGGAAAATATGGAGGCGGAGGAGCTGGCGAAATATCCGCTTTCCGGTGCCATCTTCACCCTGCCTGTAAATGTGGCAGGGATGAAGAAAAGCCGCTTTATCGAACGTTAAGCCGGATCGACCGGGACCACGTTTTCGCTCGGATAGCAGCCCAGCACTTTCATGGAGCGTGTGATCTCGCCCAGTTCGCGCAGGGCTTTCTGCATGGACGCAGACTCCAGGTTGGCCTGAACGTCGAGATAAAACATTTCTTCCCACGGGTTGCCATGTATTGGGCGGGATTCCAGCTTCGTCATGATCAGGTTGTGATTACGCAGCACCAGCAGCGCTTCAACCAGCGCACCCGCCTGCTGGCCGGTCGCCATCAGCAGGGTGGTTTTCGCCGGGACCTGGTCCGACACGTTGATGGCCTTGCGGGCCAGAACCACGAAACGGGTGATATTCTGCGTCTGGTTGGCCAGATTGCGTTCCAGCACCTGTAAGCCATACAGCGCGCCGCCCGCTTCGCTACCGAGAGCCGCGACGGCAGAAGAGTTTGCCTGCGCCACTTTTTCCATCGCCGCCGAGGTGCTTTCGGTGTATTCAATTTTCCAGTGCGGATAACGGTTCAGGAACTGGCTGCACTGCTGGAACGGCTGCGGGTGGCTGTACACCGTTTCGATCTGACTCAGATCGGTTGAGCCAGAGACCAGCACGCAGTGATCGATAGGGATAGTCAACTCGCCGACTAACGACAGGCTGGTGTGCTGGAGCAGATCGTAAACATCGTTGATGGCGCCGGAACTGGTGTTCTCAATAGGCACCACGGCGTAATCTGCCTGGCCGGTTTCGACCTGGTTGAAAATGTCTGCAAATTTCGCGCAGCCGCTCTCAATAAACTCTTCGAAATGGCGGGCTGCGTACTGGCGAGCTGCCAGGTGAGAATAGGACCCTTTCGGGCCGAGGAAAGCGATACGAGCAGAGTGCGGGTTGGTTTTGTTCAGATGCTGCTGGAGCAGGGCTTGTTGCGTCAGAACGGAGTCTTCGATGATGAGCTGGAACAGGCGGGTGATGTAGTGCGCATCCAGATGATGCGCTTTGCCGAGTTGAATCAACCGTTCCAGTAAATCACGTTCGCGATCGATATCGCGCACCGGCCGATGGGACTCGAGCTTGGCTTTGCCCACTTCAACGGCGAGCGCGCGGCGTTCTGCCAGCAGGGCCAGTAATTTTTCGTCGAGTGCACTGATTTTTACGCGTAAATCCAGGAGCGGGTTTTCCGGTGTCATAGTGTTGTCTGTCTCATTTTATCGTTATCAATAAAAAAGGCCTCCCGGTGTGGGAGGCCTTGTTGTTCGTCTTCGCATTCTTTATCACACGACGAAACGCCTCCCGGTCAGGGGAAGGTAAAAAAGAATGCGAAGAAAAACGGTGTCTGTTTCATAAAGTCATCCTGAAATTGATAGGGTTAAAGTACCTGCACTGTTTTGATCCTGTCAATAAAAAACGCGCCCGAAGGCGCGTTGTCGGTACACTCAATTTTAGAGGATTACTCTTCTTCAACTTCTTCCGCGAAGCTGGCGTCTTTCACCGAGGTTGCGGCGCGACGTGCTTCACCTTTGTGTTGCACTTTATTGAGCTGCCGTTCCAGCTTGTTGATCAAATCGTTAATTGCGGTGTACATATCCTCGTGTTTTGCGCTGGCGACCAGATGGCCGTTTGGAGTATTGATAGTTGCATCAGCGATGAAACCCTGCGGCTCCTTGGACAGGATGATATGTGGATTAATCAAATGTGTTTGCCATTTATCCAGTTTGGCGAGACGGTCTGCGACGTGCTGGCGGATTGCCGGAGTAATTTCCATTTGTTTACTGGTAATGTTCATTGTCATAAATTTTACCTCTTGTCTTTCCGTCTTGGTGATCCCAGCATACCCGACCTAATGTCAAAATGTGTGATTTAGATCACGTTATTTTGTCGGTTTTTGTCAGGGAATCTTTTTTGTGAGGCAGGGCAGGAAGAGGTGAGATTTACCTTGTCGAAGCCAACAATTGCGGTCATAGTTGAATGGATGTGTTGAAGCTAAACCGCTTCAGCGTAAGTCTGAAAGAATAAAAAAACGGCAGCCCGCGGGCTGCCGTTATGCATTGTAGCGGTATCAGGTGTTGCTGCTGTTCGCGGCGATGATTTTCGCCACTTTGTCAGCCTGAGCCGTCATCTGCATCTGGCGATACGCATTCTCCATCAGCTTCAGGCCATCACGCGTGGCCTGGGTATCCGGATAATCACGCAGCATGCCTTCTACACGGTTAACCACGGCAACCCATGCGCCACGGCGGGTGTAGTATTCCGCAACGGAGTACTCATATTTCGCCAGACGATCTTTCAGGAACACCAGACGCTTAGTGGCATCGGTAATGTACTGGCTGTTCGGGTAGCTACGCACCAGCTTGGAGAAGTCATTGAAAGCATCACGCGCATGTTGCGGGTCACGGTCGGAACGATCCACCCCGAAGAAGCCCTGCAATGCACTATCATCCAGCGCCATGTTAGTCAGGCCGCGCATGTACATCACGTAATCGATGTTAGGATGGGTAGGGTTCAGACGCATGAAACGATCGATCGTTGCCTGAGCCAGCGGCAGATCGGCATTTTTGTAGTAGGCGTAGATAAGATCTAACTGTACCTGCTGCGAATACGGGCCAAACGGATAGCGATTATCCAACGCTTCCAGTTGCGTTATCGCCTGTTTCCAGTTACCGTCCTGCAACTTTTGTTGTGCAGTCGCATAGATTTCATTCGGCGGATTGTCAGGGACCTGTTCATTCGAACCGGAGCAGCCCACCAAAGCCAGGCTCAACGTGGCCGCTGCCACCAGATATTTCATGCGCGTCATGACGTTTTGACTTTCCTCAAATGTTTGTCCGGGAGAAACTCAGTTCCTGCTCCCGATTAAGACCAGCTACAATAGCACACTATATTAAACGGCAAAGCCGTAAAACCCAACGTTAAACGAAGAAGCAGTTTATGGCACAACGAGTAGAACTCACCGCAACAGTCTCCGAAAATCAGCTCGGTCAACGCTTAGATCAGGCTTTGGCCGAATTGTTCCCTGATTATTCGCGTTCACGCATAAAAGAATGGATCCTTGACCAGCGCGTGCTGGTAAACGGCAAGATCTGGGACAAACCAAAAGAGAAAGTGTTTGGTGGGGAAGCTGTCGCCATCAATGCTGAAATCGAAGAGGAAGTCCGCTTCGAGCCGCAGGATATCCCGCTGGATATCGTCTACGAAGATGACGATATTCTGATCATCAACAAGCCGCGCGACTTTGTTGTTCATCCGGGCGCGGGCAATCCTGACGGTACGGTACTTAACGCTCTCCTTCATTATTATCCGCCGATTGCCGACGTACCGCGTGCCGGTATCGTTCACCGTCTGGATAAAGACACCACGGGTCTGATGGTGGTGGCGAAGACGGTCCCAGCTCAGACTCGCCTGGTGGAATCTTTGCAATTGCGCGAAATTACCCGTGAATATGAAGCGGTGGCGATTGGTCATATGACCTCTGGCGGCACGGTGGAAGAGCCTATCAGCCGTCACCCAACCAAGCGTACGCATATGTCCGTACACCCGATGGGTAAACCGGCGGTAACCCACTACCGCATCATGGAACATTTCCGTATTCATACGCGCCTGCGTCTGCGCCTGGAAACCGGGCGTACTCACCAGATCCGCGTGCACATGGCGCATATTACCCATCCGCTGGTGGGTGACCCGGTTTACGGCGGTCGTCCGCGTCCACCAAAGGGCGCATCGGATGAATTCATCTCCGTGCTGCGTAAATTCGATCGCCAGGCGCTGCATGCGACGATGCTGCGTCTTTATCACCCAATTACTGGAATTCAGATGGAATGGCATGCGCCGATCCCACAGGATATGGTGGAACTTATCGACGCGATGCGCGCAGATTTCGAAGAACATAAGGATCACGTGGACTGGTTATGACCAAACTGATTGTCCCGGCGTGGCCACTGCCTGAAGGCGTGGCCGCCTGTAGTTCAACCCGTATCGGTGGCGTGAGCCAGGGCGCGTGGGAGTCTCTGAACCTCGGTGCGCACTGTGGCGATAACCTGGAGCACGTTGAAGAGAACCGTAAACGCCTCTTTGCTGCGGGAAACCTTCCTTCAAAACCGGTCTGGCTTGAGCAGGTGCACGGTAAAGCGGTGCTGAAGCTGACGGGGGAGCCCTATGCGTCTAAGCGCGCCGATGCTTCGTACAGCAATACGCCGGGAACGGTTTGCGCGGTGATGACTGCTGATTGCCTGCCGGTGTTGTTCTGCAATAAGGCAGGAACTGAAGTGGCTGCTGCCCACGCCGGATGGCGAGGCCTGTGCGAAGGCGTGCTGGAAGAGACCGTTGCCTGCTTCCATGACGATTCTGCAAATCTCATCGCCTGGCTTGGCCCGGCGATTGGCCCGCAGGCGTTTGAGGTCGGGCCCGAAGTGCGCGATGCCTTTATGGAAAAAGATCCGCAAGCGGTCGAAGCGTTTGTGGCTTCCGGAGATAAATATCTGGCCGATATTTATCAGCTTGCCCGCCAGCGCCTGAATAACGTCGGCGTGACCCACATCTTCGGCGGAGATCGCTGTACCTTCACCGAAAAGGGTGATTTTTTCTCCTATCGCCGCGACAAGACGACAGGTCGTATGGCAAGTTTCATTTGGCTGATATAACCTAAAGAATCAAGACGATCCGGTACGCGCCGTTTTCTTTTCACATAATTCAGGTTATTAACCTTGAATAATTGAGGGATGACCTCATTTAATCTCCAGTAGCAAATTTGACCTGTTATGGGAGGAGTTATGCGTCTGGATCGTCTTACTAATAAATTCCAGCTTGCTCTCGCCGATGCCCAGTCCCTCGCACTGGGGCACGACAACCAATTTATCGAACCTCTTCATTTAATGAGCGCCTTGCTGAATCAGGAAGGGGGATCGGTACGTCCTTTATTAACGTCCGCTGGCATTAATGCCGGCCAGTTACGCACCGCCATCGATCAGGCGCTGAGCCGTTTACCGCAGGTAGAAGGTACCGGCGGCGACGTGCAGCCGTCGCAGGATCTGGTGCGCGTGCTGAACCTTTGCGACAAGCTGGCGCAAAAACGTGGGGACAACTTTATTTCGTCAGAGCTGTTTGTTCTGGCGGCGCTTGAATCACGCGGTACCTTAACCGACCTGCTGAAATCCGCCGGTGCAACCACCGCTAATGTGACCCAGGCGATTGAGAAAATGCGCGGAGGTGAAAGCGTGAACGACCAGGGAGCCGAAGACCAACGTCAGGCTTTGAAGAAATTTACGGTCGACCTGACCGAACGTGCCGAGCAGGGCAAACTTGACCCGGTAATCGGCCGTGACGAAGAAATTCGTCGGACTATCCAGGTACTGCAACGTCGTACCAAAAACAACCCGGTGCTGATTGGTGAGCCTGGCGTCGGTAAAACCGCCATCGTTGAAGGGCTGGCGCAGCGTATCGTTAATGGCGAAGTGCCCGAAGGGCTGAAAGGCCGTCGCGTACTGGCGCTGGATATGGGCGCGCTGGTGGCCGGGGCGAAATACCGCGGTGAATTTGAAGAGCGTCTGAAAGGCGTGCTGAACGATCTGGCGAAACAGGAAGGTAACGTCATCCTGTTTATCGACGAACTGCACACCATGGTGGGCGCGGGTAAAGCTGACGGCGCAATGGATGCCGGGAACATGCTGAAACCTGCGCTGGCGCGTGGTGAACTTCACTGCGTCGGCGCCACTACGCTGGACGAGTATCGTCAGTACATTGAAAAAGATGCCGCGCTGGAGCGTCGCTTCCAGAAGGTGTTTGTCGCTGAACCAAGCGTTGAAGATACCATCGCCATTTTGCGTGGTCTGAAAGAGCGTTATGAGCTGCACCATCACGTGCAGATCACTGACCCGGCCATCGTTGCGGCGGCGACGCTTTCGCATCGTTACATTGCCGACCGTCAGTTGCCGGATAAAGCCATCGACCTTATCGATGAAGCGGCGTCCAGCATCCGTATGCAGATTGACTCGAAACCGGAAGAGCTGGACCGACTCGATCGCCGCATTATCCAGCTCAAGCTGGAACAGCAGGCGCTGAACAAAGAGTCTGATGAAGCGAGTAAGAAACGCCTCGATATGCTTAACGAAGAACTGGACGAGAAAGAGCGTCAGTATTCTGAGCTGGAAGAAGAGTGGAAAGCTGAGAAAGCCTCCCTCTCTGGCACCCAGACAATCAAGGCGGAGCTGGAGCAGGCGAAAATTGCCATTGAGCAGGCCCGTCGCGTAGGAGATCTGGCGCGGATGTCCGAGCTACAGTACGGCAAGATCCCTGAGCTGGAAAAACAGCTAGAGATTGCCACGCAGTCGGAAGGCAAAACCATGCGTCTGTTGCGTAATAAAGTGACGGATGCCGAGATTGCCGAAGTGCTGGCGCGCTGGACGGGCATTCCTGTGGCTCGCATGATGGAAAGCGAACGTGAGAAACTGCTGCGTATGGAGCAGGATCTGCATCAGCGCGTCATTGGACAGAACGAAGCGGTCGAAGCGGTATCTAACGCCATTCGTCGTAGCCGTGCGGGGCTGTCCGATCCGAATCGTCCAATCGGCTCGTTCCTTTTCCTGGGGCCAACCGGTGTCGGTAAAACCGAGCTGTGTAAAGCGCTGGCTAACTTTATGTTCGACAGCGATGACGCGATGGTGCGTATCGATATGTCCGAGTTTATGGAGAAACACTCCGTCTCGCGTCTGGTCGGTGCGCCTCCGGGATATGTCGGTTATGAAGAGGGCGGTTACCTGACGGAAGCGGTTCGTCGTCGTCCTTATTCCGTCATCCTGCTGGATGAAGTGGAAAAGGCTCATCCTGACGTGTTTAACATTCTGTTGCAGGTGCTGGATGATGGGCGTCTGACGGACGGGCAGGGAAGAACGGTCGACTTCCGTAACTCGGTGGTGATCATGACCTCGAACCTGGGTTCCGATTTGATTCAGGAACGCTTCGGTGAGCTGGATTACAGCCATATGAAAGATCTTGTGCTGGGTGTGGTCAGCCAAAACTTCCGTCCGGAGTTCATCAACCGTATTGATGAAGTGGTCGTGTTCCATCCGCTGGGCGAGAAACACATCGCGTCGATTGCGCTGATCCAGTTGCAGCGTCTGTACAAACGTCTGGAAGAGCGTGGGTATGAAATCCACATTTCCGACGATGCGCTGAAACTGCTGAGCGAGAATGGTTACGATCCTGTTTATGGTGCGCGTCCGTTAAAACGTGCTATCCAGCAGCAGATCGAAAACCCGCTGGCACAGCAAATCCTCTCTGGGGAGCTGGTTCCGGGCAAAGTTATTCGTCTGGAAGCCAACGACGATCGCATTGTGGCAGTGCAGTAAGTCACAAAACGCAAAAACGGGCCGCTTGCGGCTCGTTTTTGTTTAAAAACCAGGCGAAAATTGAGGTCTGGGATGTGATTTGCCTGGAAAATGAGCGGTCAGTAAATAATTTTCACTTTATCCTTGCAGGTTCGGAATTACTCCCTATAATGCGCCTCC
>NZ_JADCKV010000022.1:0-95282 GCF_014982105.1 Enterobacter cloacae complex sp. P18RS
TCCCCCAACCCTCTAAATTCCCCAACAAAAAAATAACTGTCATACTTTTCTGGCACTGTTGGACATATCGTGGAAATGCTCGCCATAATAAGGACGAGACGGATTTACCACGTCCTGTGATTGAACTGGAGTGTGAGCTGTAATGGGTCAGGAAAAGTTATACATTGAGAAAGAGCTAAGCTGGTTAGCATTCAACGAACGTGTACTTCAGGAAGCGGCCGATAAAAGCAACCCGCTGATTGAACGTATGCGTTTTTTAGGCATCTATTCCAACAATCTGGATGAGTTCTACAAGGTTCGCTTCGCCGAACTGAAACGCCGAATCATCATCAGCGAAGAACAGGGCTTGAACTCCCACTCCCGGCATCTGCTTGGAAAAATCCAGTCTCGCGTCATGAAAGCCGATCAGGAATTTGATGGCCTCTATAACGAGCTGCTGCTGGAAATGGCACGCAACCAAATCTTCCTGATCAACGAACGCCAGCTCTCCGCGAATCAGCAAAACTGGCTGCGCCACTATTTCAAACATTATCTGCGCCAGCATATCACCCCGATTCTGATCAACCGTGAAACCGATCTGGTGCAGTTCCTGAAAGATGATTACACCTATCTGGCGGTAGAAATCATTCGGGGTGAGACCATTAACTACGCGCTGCTGGAAATACCGTCTGATAAAGTCCCACGCTTTGTAAACCTGCCGCCGGAAACCCCGCGCCGGCGTAAGCCGATGATCCTGCTGGATAACATCCTGCGCTACTGCCTGGACGATATCTTCAAAGGCTTCTTCGATTACGACGCGCTCAACGCCTACTCGATGAAGATGACCCGTGACGCCGAGTACGATCTGGTGCATGAGATGGAGGCCAGCATGATGGAGCTGATGTCTTCCAGCCTCAAGCAGCGCCTGACGGCGGAGCCGGTGCGGTTTGTCTATCAACGCGATATGCCGGACGCGATGGTGGAGATGCTGCGCGATAAGCTGACCATCTCCCGCTACGACTCCATTATCCCCGGTGGGCGTTACCACAACTTTAAAGATTTCATTGGCTTCCCGAACGTCGGCAAGGCCAATCTGGTGAACAAACCGCTGCCGCGCCTGCGCCATATCTGGTTCGATAAGTTCCGCAACGGGTTCGACGCCATCCGCGAACGGGATGTGCTGCTCTACTATCCGTATCACACCTTTGAACACGTGCTGGAATTGCTGCGTCAGGCCTCGTTCGATCCGAACGTGCTGGCGATCAAAATCAACATTTATCGCGTGGCGAAAGATTCCCGTATCATCGATGCGATGATCCACGCGGCGCACAACGGCAAGAAAGTGACCGTGGTGGTTGAGCTCCAGGCTCGCTTCGACGAGGAGGCCAACATCCACTGGGCGCGCCGACTGACGGAAGCGGGCGTACACGTCATCTTCTCCGCGCCAGGGCTGAAAATTCACGCCAAGCTGTTCCTGATCTCCCGTAAAGAGGGCGAGGACGTGGTGCGCTACGCCCATATCGGTACCGGGAACTTTAACGAGAAAACCGCGAGAATCTACACCGACTATTCGCTGCTGACTGCCGATGCCCGCATCACCAACGAAGTGCGTCGGGTGTTCAACTTCATTGAGAACCCGTACCGCCCGGTGAGCTTCGATTATCTGCTGGTGTCACCGCAGAACTCACGGCGCCTGCTGTACGATATGATCGATAAAGAGATTGCCAATGCGCAGAACGGCTTGTCGTCCGGCATCACGCTGAAGCTCAACAATCTGGTGGACAAAGGGCTGGTGGACCGCCTGTACGCAGCCTCCAGCTCCGGCGTTCCGGTAAATCTGCTCATTCGCGGCATGTGCTCGCTCATTCCGGAACTGGAAGGCATCAGCGACAATATCCGCGTGATCAGCATTGTGGATCGCTATCTTGAACACGATCGCGTCTATATTTTCGATAACGCCGGTGATAAGCGCGTATACCTCTCGTCCGCCGACTGGATGACGCGTAACATTGATTACCGTATTGAAGTGGCGGCACCGCTGCTGGATCCTCGCCTTAAGCAGCGTATCCTGGACATTATCGAGATCCTGTTCAGCGATACGGTGAAAGCACGTTATATCGACAAAGAACTCAGTAATCGCTACGTACCGCGCGGCAACCGCCGTAAAGTGCGCTCGCAGCTGGCGATTTACGATTACATTAAATCACTTGAGCAATCCGATTAACCTATGCCAATAAACGATAATACCCCACGCCCGCAGGAGTTCGCCGCGGTCGATCTTGGCTCAAACAGTTTCCATATGGTCATCGCCCGCGAGGTGGATGGCGCGATGCAGATCATCGGTCGTCTGAAGCAGCGTGTGCATCTGGCCGATGGACTCGACGCGCGTAACATGCTGAGCGAAGAGGCCATGGAGCGCGGGCTGAACTGTCTGTCGCTGTTCGCAGAACGTTTGCAAGGCTTTTCGCCGTCCAGCGTCTGCATCGTCGGGACGCATACGCTACGCCAGGCGCTGAACGCGCCGGAGTTTCTTAAGCGCGCGGAAAAGGTTATCCCCTACCCGATTGAGATCATCTCCGGTAACGAAGAAGCGCGCCTGATTTTTATGGGCGTGGAGCATACGCAGCCGGAAAAAGGCCGCAAGCTGGTGATTGATATCGGCGGTGGTTCCACGGAACTGGTGATTGGCGAAGACTTCGAGCCGCGTCTGGTGGAAAGCCGCCGTATGGGCTGCGTCAGCTTCGCGCAGATGTATTTCCCGGGCGGCGTCATCACCCGCGAAAACTTCCAGCGCGCGCGCATGGCCGCCGTACAAAAACTCGAAAATCTGGCCTGGCAATACCGTATTCAGGGCTGGAACGTGGCGCTGGGCGCATCGGGTTCGATTAAAGCGGCCCATGAAGTGCTGCTGGCAATGGGTGAAAAAGACGGGTTTATTACGCCTGAGCGCCTGGTGAAACTCACCGAAGAGGTGCTTAAGCATAAGAGCTTCGACGCCCTGAGTTTGCCGGGTCTGTCCGACGAACGTAAAGCCGTGTTCGTACCGGGGCTGGCGATCCTCTGCGGCGTGTTTGACGCGCTGGCGATCAAAGAGCTGCGCCTCTCTGACGGCGCCCTGCGTGAAGGCGTGCTGTATGAGATGGAAGGCCGTTTCCGTCATCAGGATATTCGCAGCCGCACCGCGCAGAGCCTGGCCAACCAGTACAACATCGACCGCGAACAGGCGAAACGGGTGCTCGAAACCACGGTTCAGATGTACGAGCAGTGGGAGGAGCAGAATCCGAAGCTGGCGCATCCGCAGCTGGCCGCGCTGTTGAAATGGGCCGCCATGTTGCACGAGGTGGGGCTGAACATTAACCACAGCGGAATGCATCGCCATTCAGCCTATATTCTGCAAAACAGCGATCTGCCTGGCTTCAACCAGGAGCAGCAAACCATGATGGCGACGCTGGTGCGCTATCACCGCAAAGCCATCAAGCTCGACGATCTGCCGCGCTTTACGTTATTTAAGAAAAAGCAGTTCCTGCCGCTCATTCAGCTGTTGCGCCTGGGCGTGTTGCTCAATAATCAGCGACAGGCAACCACCACGCCGCCGACGCTGAAGCTAAAAACGGATGACTATCACTGGACGCTGAGCTTCCCGCACGACTGGTTTAGCCAGAACGCGCTGGTGCTGCTGGATCTGGAAAAAGAGCAGCAGTACTGGGAAGCGGTTACCGGCTGGCTGTTGAAGATTGAAGAAGAGAGTTCTGAGGCGGCAGCGTAACGGCTCAGGCGCTCTCCTGAGAAGGCTGCGTGTTGAGCAACGTATCAAGCTCAGTCGGCAACCCAATCAAATAGCCCTGCACATAATCGATACCTAGCGCGTGCACCGCGCTACGTATCTCTTCCGTTTCCACATATTCCGCCACCACCAGCATTTTCTTCATCCGGGCCAGATGGCAAATGGAAGCCACAATCTGGTAATCCAGGCTGTTGCTGACAATATTGCGAATAAAACCGCCATCGATTTTGAGAATGTCTGCGTCCACGCTTTTTAACCGCGCATAGCTGGCGTAGCCCGTGCCAAAATCATCAATGGCGATCCGGATGCCCATTTTTTGTAATTTCCTGAGGGTCGACGCCGCCAGATCCGCATGACCAAAGGCGCTGCTTTCGGTCACTTCAAAGATCAGCTGCCACGCTTCAACGGCGTATTTGGCTAACAGGCGGCTCACTTCAAGCGGGAACTGCGCCCGGTAGGCGGTAGAAGGTGCGAGGTTGATCGCAAAGCGCTGGCCCGGCAAACGCTGGCGGTGCTGTGCTAGAAAACTCAACGTATGCTCCAGTACCCATAAATCAACACGCGACGATAAACCAAACTCCTGTGCAATGGGCAGGAACTGCTCGGGAAAGATCAGCGCCCCGTTATCATCACGCATTCGCAGCAGCACCTCGTGATAACAATCACCGCGCAGCCCGCGAACGGGCTGAACCAGCAGGGTAAAAGCGTCCTGCTCCAGCGCGGCCTGCAAACGACTCATCATCGCGACCTTATCTTTCAGGCTACGCTGCAAATGAACAGCCCCGCGCTGCTGAAGATTTTCCGGGTGGTTGGTAGAAAGGGAGAGATCGGCCACGATGCCCAGCTCCCCCAGCACCAGATAGAGATGATTGACGGGTGAGCGTACATAGCAATAGCTCACGCCGACCTGAGGCTGTACCGGCATACCATCCCAGATAAAAACAAACTGCTTGATATGCTCGTCCAGCGTTTCAATGCGCTGTTGATGCGACTCCGCCTCCAGACGCACCGCCATGTCATACCCGGTGAGGTGATAGACTCGCTCATTGGGCCGAAGGGTGCCGTTTATCCATTGCGCCAGCTGCTGTTTATACTGGATCCGCAGCATCACGCCGTAATTGCGTCCCAGCACCTCCAGCTCGGGCACGCGCAGTAAACAGAGCGCTGACCACGGATGACTGGCCAGCTCGCGCGACAGCGCCCGCAGGTTGGGCATATGCACCACCGGATCGAGAAAAGCCTGACTGCGGGAGCGAATATTGATGGCCCGCTGACGTGTCGCCAGCATCGACATGTACGTCACAACGAAGGAAAAGACCAGATAGCTGGATGAGGTGATCGCCAGCTGAATGCCATACCCCTCTTGCACCGGAATGTAGTGATAAAAAAAGTGAATCGACACCAGCAGGACCGGCGTCCAGATGAGTGACATCAGCTTGTAGCCAAAGCGCATCGCCCCCCAGAGCATCACGGGCATCAGCAGGGACAAGGTGTAGTTGGTACTGAAAATGGAACTGTTTGCATTCATAGGCAGCAGCAGCATGACCAGCAACCCGCCCAGGGCTATAAACCACACCACAAACTCAAAGGCCGTCACCTTTTTGTCTATTTGCGCGCGGAGCTGGGACATCAGTCCCTTGATATAGCGCGGATGACGTATCAGACGGATCAGCAGGTAGCTTAGCGGCACGCCCGTCAGCCCGCTCACCAGCAGCCCCTGATTGTTAATAAGGGTCCGAATATTGAGGGGATTCAGTCCTGCGAGGCTCTGGCGGCTCTCATAGACGCCGAGATAGACCGCAAACTGAAACAGCAGCAGAAATAGCGTTGCCGGGCAAAACACCTGCCAGAAAATACGCTGCCCCATCAGGCGTATGTCACCGTAAGCGGTCATATTGCGCCGGGGCGCAAACACGCGATAACCGCCCCAGCAGAGCACCAGAGGAACGATAAAATGCAGAATGCCGGCCATGGCTTCAAATAACCCAACGGAGGGGTAATAACGTAAAAACAGCGACACCACCACCCCGGGGAGGGCTTCCAGGCCAAAGAATAACATCAGCGTCAGCAAAAAGGAGAGCGGGAGATAATAGAGCGCAACGATACCGTCGCCCAACTGCGTTAAGGTATTAGCCACACTAAGCACCGGGAGTAACACGACGGGTAAAATAAGAGGAAGTGCCCACCAGCGGTCTTTATTTTGCTTCAGGATGTGGTGAATATTCATAGATGCTCGTTTACAACCCTTGCGCTCCAGAGGGTAAATGAAGACAGGCATCCAACCTGACGTACACGTTGCCTGGAAAATTCCTGGCAAGCACAGTGGAGGAGGGATTTTAAATATCAACGACGGGATGCGGTTGACCTAAATCAAATTAATTTATCTGAATAAACCTTTCTTACGTTTTTTTTGAATATTTTTCCTGTAATTATCAATGCGATAAATAAAAGCGTTGTTTTTAATAACATAAATTAATGTAAGCATTGACGCTATTTTACATTTCGCCGAATTGACCCTGACTTGCGGCTGTGCCTTAATAGCCGTATCGCCCAAAAGGGTATACTCAGGAAAAGAAAGTGAGTCAGGCTACGCGTATGCGAAAACGACATCGATTTAACACCCGGATGACCCGCATCATACTGCTCATCAGTTTCCTGTTTTTCTTTGGCCGCTTTGTTTATTCCTCCATTGGCGCCTGGTATCACCATCAGGACAAAATTCAGTCACAGCAATCAGGTCTTGTGGTGGATTCGCCCGAGCGCTAAAGCGTGTTTGCTCCCGGCAGACAAACTGTATCGCACTGTATCCCGAGCGCTACGCTGACAAACCGGTACAACACGCCCGCAAAAGCAAACATCCCCGATACATAAAAATGGTCTTCTGTATCCCTCGCCATAATAAACTGATGAGGAGAGACACAGATGATTCGTCGATATTTCCTGCTTCCTGTATTTGCGCTGACGTCCTTTGCTGGCGCAATGGCCGCACCGTTGCATGGCCTGAGCGCCGCTGATGTCAACGGTCCAGCCGCCGTCGCCCCGCCTGAACACCCCCAGCCGCCAGCAAAACTGATTGTCGATCCGCCGCTGGCGGGACCGCTAAGTAAAGGTGCGGTCTTTATTCAGTACCGTGTCGAAAACCTGCGCATTGAACCTGTATTTGGACCCGACGCGCTGAAAGTCACTCCGCGTATCGGCCATATTCACGTTGTGGTGGATGACGCGCCCTGGCACTGGGCTGATACCAGCGGCGAGCCGGTGATCCTGGTCGGGCTGCCCGCAGGAAAGCACAAGGTGACGATCGTCGTTGCCGACCCGACGCATAAACCCATCGACCATAAAACCGTTGAATTCACCGTGCCGCCACACGCCGCGGTTCATCACTTTTAAGGAGCCTGTTATGAAAGCATTGTCTGTATTAACAGCGATGGTGCTGGCGGTTTCCACCAGCGCGCTGGCAGAGACGAAAGCCAGCGTAGTGCTGGTGCACGGGGCGTTTGCCGACGGCAGCAGCTGGAATAAGGTGATTACCCGGCTGCAAAAACACCATACCGAGGTCATTGCGGTACAACTTCCGCTCACGTCTCTGAAAGATGATGTCGCCACCACGCAGCGTGCTATCGCCCGGGCTCATGGGGATGTGGTGCTGATCGGTCACTCCTGGGGCGGGACGGTAATCAGCGAGGCGGGAAACAATGCCCGCGTGAAGTCACTGGTTTACGTTGCCGCTTTTGCGCCGGATTCCGGCCAGTCGACGGCAGCTCTGGCAAATAGCTTCCCTGCTCCGCCAGGGAGCGCCAGCCTCGCTAAAACCACAGAGGGGTATTTATATCTGCCGATAAAAGCGGTCAGCGAGAATTTCGCCCCTGACGTGAAGGACGTTGAGCGCAGCGTGATTGCCGCGACGCAGAGCCCCATTAAGGCCGATGCGTTTGGGGAGAAAATCGCGCATGCCGCCTGGCATGACAAACCGAGCTGGTATGTGGTCAGCAAAAATGACCGGATGATCAATCCTGAGCTAGAGCGCGCAATGGCGAAGAAAATCAACGCCAACACCACGGAGGTAGCGGCAAGCCATGTATCGATGGTCAGCCAGCCGGACGTCATTACCCGTACGATTGAACAGGCGTTATCGGGTCAACAGTGATAAAAAAGCCCGCATGATGAACGGTCCGACTTCGGGCCACGCCATCCTGCGGGCTTTATGCACTTCCGGCTCCTGCAACGGGGTTATGTGCGGTTTTGTCACAAACGCACCTTCCCCCTCGCTGAACCATCAGAAGCTGTACGTCACCTTCAAACTTCCCACAGGAGACGTTTTTCGCTGAACAATGGGGCTATCGCCAGCCTCTCCCGTCAGCTGCGTAACGCCAGCTGCGGCAAGCAGGCTCCAGCGGGAGGTAAGCTTATGGGTCCAGTCCAGGTTCAGCGAATACGCATATATTCCCGATCCGGCATCGTGTCGGGCAAAACCCGATGCGGCCGACTGGGCGGCATTCACCCCGTAGTAGGTTTGCACATACTTACTGGATCCCCAGCTACCGGTCAGCGCCAGCGTTAACGCATTTTTCGGAGATGTATAGAGCGGGCTGGCAATGCCGAAATGCACAGCTTCACCATTGTCTCTCTCAGAAACCGGGACCTCTGCCTGCAACTGCACGGTCAGCCAGTCAGTCACCCTGTATCCCAGCCCTGGCACAACGATAGCTGAGCCTTTAATGTCACCCATTCCTCGCAGGTCGTCGCTGCCGGAGGCGATCGAATCGCTGCTTACGTCGCGATCCTTACGTCCAGCGCGATAGCTCAGCGCTGCGTTGTAGTCCAGGTTACCAAAGCTGTTGCCGTAGCCGATCCCCCGCGTGGTGCTGACAAAAAAACCATTGGCCATCGCGTAATCAACCACCTGAGCCGCAGAGACCCGGCTCTTGTCCGAACCGGAATAGCGTGGCGCAACATCCACGCCGCCTCCCAGGGTTAACACGTTGCCCTGAGGCTGATCTGCCGCCAGGGTCGGGGTAGCCAGTAACGCCAGGACGGCCCCCGGCAAGATGCTTTTCATGCTGCGACGGATGCGTGAACGGGGGAAACTATTACGCAGTGTGATGTTTCTCATTAAAGAAGCCCTTTGGATTCAGATGATTGCGATACAAGCGGTGTTAAACGCCAGAGCGCTCATTCTGAATACTCACCCTAAGGTTCTTATGAGCCGTAAATGAAGAAATGCTGAAGCACGTGAAGGTTCTGTAAACCCTGAAGAATTCCTGTTACCGTTTTTTCTTCAGTTGTTCTTCATGCACTGTTGATACAGTTACCAATGTGAAAATTCTACTAATTGAAGACGACCTGGATCTCGGCAATGGCGTGCGTATCGCCCTTGCAGATCAAGGATTTGATGTCATATGGGTACGCCGCAAAGAGGATGCGCTGCATCAGCTTGGGATCTGCGTGCCGGAACTTATTTTGCTCGACCTGGGGCTGCCCGATGGCGATGGCATGAGCCTGATGACGCGCCTGCGTCAACAGCTTAAGGGCGTCCCTGTCATCATCCTGACGGCGCGAGGCACGCTACAGGACCGCCTGTGCGGGCTGGATGCAGGTGCAGACGATTATCTGGTCAAACCTTTTGTTCTCGCCGAACTGCTGGCGCGCGTGAGAGCCCTTGCGCGGCGCAGTTACGGTTTTGAAAATGAGGCAATAGAAATTCGCGGTTTGTCGCTTCATATTCCGACGCGTCGCGTAACGGTGAGCGCACGCCACGTTGAGCTGACGGCAAGCGAATATGCGCTGCTTGAAACGTTAATGCTGCGCGCCGATCGCGTGCTTACGCGACGGTATCTGGAAGAAAGGATATTTGGCACGAAAGAAAACCTCAGCAACGCGCTTGACGTGCATATGGGTAACCTGCGGCGAAAAATTGGCGATGGCTTTGTGCGAACGGTAAGAGGCGTTGGGTATGTCATCGATACCGTACCCGTTCAGAAGGCAGCAGGTTGATGCGTAATTTTTGGCACCACCTCCGGCTTCCCACGCTGGTCAGGCGAATGCTGGTCGCCCAGATGCTGCTGCTTACGTTGCTCTGGTGTCTCTTTTTAACCTTCATTTTGCTGGAAGACCTGCGTAGCCCTCCCATACTGACGGGCAGTGAGACTTATGAAACCCTGTTTTCCCTGGTAGAGAGCATGGACGATCGTCCGCAGGCGCGTGATGCTGTGCTGGCAGCGTTCAGCAAGGCGCTGCGGGAGGGCTATGGCGGCGGCGAAGATCCGGAGCTGTCCATCAACCTCATTGTTCGCAAGAATAACGAGATTATTTTTTCTTCGGATGGTGCGCCAACGGGGGTAAAAAATAGCCGTCTGGGGGTCATGCAGCATGTCCAGAGTGAGGACCATACATGGACGAGCCGTACCCTCAAATCCGCGCACTCCGACGTGGAAGTCACCCTTTTTACCCCTGCCGGTAGCTGGAATTTCTTTATCTATCTGAACTCGCGCGGCTACTACGTCATGCCGCTGATGATATGCATCCCTTTTCTTCTGTTCCCCGCGTGGCTGTCCATCCGCATCGCGATGCGCCCCTGGAACAAGGTGGTGAATGAAATTTCATTGCGCACGCCGGACGATCTCTCGCCTTTAAAAGCCGTCCCCAGACACAGGGAGCTTCGCCAGACAGTCGACGCGATTAATGACTTTCTGGCCAGGGTGCGGGAAAGCGCCGAAAGGGAAAGAATGTTTATTGCCGATGCCGCACACGAACTGCGTACGCCTCTGGCCGCGATGCGGATCAACGTCGAGGCGTTGCAGTCCTGGGTCATCAGCGAAAGCCAGCAGGAGCTGCTTGCGGGCATTGTTCGCAGCAATAGCCGTGCTGCGCGTCTCGTCAATCAGCTTCTGCTGATGATGCACAGCGAAGCGCACATCAGCACGGTGATGTCGCCTGTGCCGCTGACGACGCTTATTCAGGAGCGAATGGCTGCCCTGGAACCGCTGGCGTCCGGGCGCAGAATTGAGTTTGAATTCATCGCCGATGATGAAATCCATATCACAGGCATTCGGGAACGTCTGGTATCGCTGATCGACAATTTAATTGAGAATGCCGTGAAGTACAGCCCTGAGGGTGGACGCATTGAGGTACAACTGCAATCGCGTGATAAGTCCGCTCAGCTGCGCGTCTCAGACGCGGGTCCCGGCATTCCGGTTGAATTGCGGGAGCGTGTGTTCGACAGGTTCTTCCGCGATCCTAATCAGACCCAAAGCGGGAGTGGACTGGGGCTTGCTATCGTTAAAGCCGTTACGCAGCAACACAACGGCAGGGTCAATCTGAGTAAGTCAGCCGAAGGCGGTCTTATGGTGACCGTTGATTTCCCGAATCCGGCGTTCGCATGAACGTAAACGCGGCGCTACACGTCCTGACATGTGTCAGCGCAGCGTTACTTCACGTATGCCGCAGATTGCTTCAATAAAATTACCGTATTTGTTATATTGTTACTTACTGATTATTCACCTCTGCGGTGCCAAAAAGAACAAGATTCACCGCAACCCAGGACAGAAAAATGTTAGATTACCGCTTCCCGACAGCTTTGCAGATGGTTCTCAGCGTAGCGATGGCGGAGCAATCGGGTGAACGTTCGACGAGTGCAATCCTGGCTTACGGCCTGGAAGCGAATCCGAGCTTTATCCGCAAATTAATGGTTCCTCTCGCCCGCGACGGCATTATCGTCTCCACGCTTGGCCGCAACGGCTCTATTCACCTTGGCCGCCCGGCGGAAGAGATTACCCTGCGTGATATCTACCTCTCCGTCACTGAAGATAAAAAGCTGTGGGCGTCCCGTCCTGACGTCCCGGCCCGCTGCGTGGTCAGCGCCAACGCCTGCTGGTACTTCAAATCAATCGCTGATGAAGCGGAGCAGGCTTCGTTAGCGGTTTTAGCGCGCCATACCGTCGCCAGCGCGCTGGAAGAGGTGAAAAAAGCCGATACCAGCGGGTGCGATCCGGTGCCGGAACTCTGCACACAGCATAAAAAAGCGCCCTAATCCTGACAGACTGCGAAAAAAAAGCCGCCTTCATTGTGAAGGCGGCTTTTTGCTATCTGCTACGTCCTACGCAGGCAACACCTCTCTTTCCGCTTTACCGCGCGTCACGAACTTACGCAGCGTCACGTAAAAGACCGGCGTCAGGAACAGACCAAACAGCGTCACACCCAGCATCCCGGCGAACACGGTGATCCCGGTGACGCCGCGCACTTCTGCCCCTGCCCCGTGACCAAGGATCAGTGGAATGGTCCCGGCAATAAAGGCGATAGAGGTCATTACAATCGGGCGTAGACGCAGGCGGCACGCTTCCAGCGCGGCCTCCATAATGCCTTTGCCCTGAATTTCCAGCTCGCGGGCAAACTCCACGATAAGAATCGCGTTTTTACAGGCCAGCCCCATCAGTACCACCAGCCCTACCTGCACGAAGACGTTGTTATCGCCCCCGGTCAGCCAGACGCCGAACAGCGCGGAGAGCATCGTCATCGGCACGATGAGGATCACCGCCAGGGGCAGCGTCCAGCTTTCATACAGCGCCGCCAGCACCAGGAACGCCAGCAGCACCGCGACCGGGAAGACGATCAGCGCCGTGTTGCCCTGGGTGGCCTGCTGGAAGCTCAGGTCCGTCCATTCAATATTCATCCCGTTCGGCAGGATCTGCTTAGACATACCGTCCAGTTGCGTCATCGCCTGCGCGGAAGAGAGCACGCGCGGGTCAGCATCGCCAATCAGATCCGCCGCCGGGTAGCCGTTGTAGCGGATCACCGGGTCCGGACCGTAGGTGGTCGTGATTTTCACCATACTGCCAATCGGCACCATTTCACCCTGACTATTACGGGTGCGTAAATTCGCGATATCTTCCACGCTGTCGCGGAACTGCCCGTCGGCCTGTGCCATTACGCGCCAGGTGCGACCGAACTGGTTGAAGTCATTCACATAAGACGAGCCCAGATAGGTTTGCAGCGTCCCGAAGAGATCGGTGAGCGACACGCCCTGCGCTTTCGCCTTATCACGGTCAACCTGTACATCCAGCTGCGGAACGTTTGCCTGGTAGGTTGAGATAGGGAAATGCATCCCCGGCGTCTGCATAATCGCCCCGGACATGGTGTTCACCGCGTTTTGCAGCGCGCCATAGCCCAGACCAGCACGATCCTGAATGTACAGCGAATAGCCCGATCCCTGGCCCAGACCTAAAATCGGCGGCGGCAGAATCGAGAAGCCAAAGCCCTGCTGGATTTGCGCGATTTTCGCGTTGATCTCCGCGTTTATTTCCGCCGCAGTATGTTTACGCTGGTCGAAAGGCTTCAGGCCAAAGAAGACCGTCCCGGTGTTCGGCGTATTGGTGAACTGGAGCGCATTCAGGCCAGGAAACGCGACCGCATAATCCACGCCTTCGGTATTCATCCCGATTTCGCTCATTTTGCGGATCACCGCATCGGTGCGCGCCAGCGACGAGCCTTCCGGCATTTTCACGCCGCCGATCAGGTACAGCTTATCCTGCGTCGGAATAAACCCGCCGGGAACGGCTTTAAACATCACGCCCGCAGCGCAAAGCAGCAGCAAATAAACCACGAACACTGCCCCGCGTCGGCCGAGCGTTTTGCCCACCAGCCCCTGATAGCCAGTCGAGCTGCGGTGGAAAAAGCGGTTAAACGGACGGAAAATCCAGCCGAACAGACGATCGATAAGCCGGGTCGGGAAATCTTTCGGGGCGCCATGCGGCTTCAACAGCAGCGCGGCCAGCGCTGGCGAGAGCGTCAGCGAGTTGATCGCGGAGATCACCGTGGAAATGGCTATCGTTACCGCAAACTGCTTGTAGAACTGACCGGTCACGCCGGAGAGGAACGCCATCGGAACGAATACCGCACACAGCACCAGCGCAATGGCAATAATCGGTCCGGACACTTCACGCATCGCCTGATGCGCTGCCGCAAGTGGGGCGAGCCCCTCTTCGATATTTCGTTCGACGTTTTCCACCACCACGATGGCATCGTCCACCACGATACCAATCGCCAGCACCAGCCCGAACAGGCTCAGGGTATTCAGCGAAAAGCCCAGCAGGTAGAGAATACTGAACGTGCCCACTACCGATACCGGCACCGCAATCAGCGGGATTATCGACGCGCGCCAGGTTTGCAGGAACAGGATCACCACCAGCACGACCAGCACCACCGCTTCCAGCAGCGTTTGCACCACAGCGCGGATCGAGTCGCGTACAAACACCGTCGGGTCGTAAGGCGCCGCCCATTTCATATCGTCCGGGAATCGTGTGGACAGTTCGTCCATTTTGGCGCGTACCGCGTTAGACAGATCGATGGCGTTTGCCCCCGGCGACTGGAAGATACCAATCCCGACCGCGTCTTTATTGTTCAACTGGGAGCGCAGCGCGTAGCTGCCGGACCCCATCTCGACACGCGCCACGTCGCGCAGTCGGACGACCGTACCATCCTGCGTGGTTTTCAGGACAATGTTGCCGAACTCGTCTTCGGTATGCAGGCGGCCCTGGGCGTTAATGGAGATCAGGAAATCGCTCTCTTTCGGCAGCGGCTCGGCGCCAAGCTGCCCGGCGGACACCTGCACGTTCTGCTCCTGCATCGCCGTGACCACGTCCGAAGCGGTCAGCCCGCGGGCCGCGACCTTGTTCGGGTCCAGCCAGACGCGCATCGCGTATTCACCCGAGCCGAAAATCTGAATCTGCCCCACGCCGGGCAGACGCGCCAGCTCGTCCTTCACCTTCAGCGTGGCGTAGTTACGCATATACAGTGAATCGTACTTACCGCCAGGCGAAAACAGATGCACCACCAGCGTCAGCGTTGGCGACTGTTTCTGAGTCGTGATGCCCAGACGCCGCACGTCTTCCGGCAGACGCGCTTCGGCCTGCGCGACGCGGTTTTGCACCTGAACCTGCGCCTGATCCGGGTCGGTGCCCGGACGGAAGGTGACGGTAGTCACCAGCACGCCGTCGGAGCCCGCGACGGATTTCATGTACATCATGTTCTCAACGCCGTTGATCGCCTCTTCCAGCGGCGTCGCCACGGTCTCGGCAATCACTTTCGGGTTGGCGCCCGGGTACTCGGCGCGCACCTGCACGCTTGGCGGCACGACGTCAGGGTATTCGCTCACCGGCAGCAGCGGGATGGCGATTAATCCTGTGATAAAAATCAGAATCGACAGTACGGCGGCAAAAATCGGCCTGTCGATGAAAAAACGGGAAAAGTCCATGGATTGGATTCTCAGGTAAGGGATCAGTTGAGGGCGGCGCTGGCGGTCATGGCAACGGTTTTCGCGTTAACCGGCATACCCGGCATAAACACTTTTTGTAAACCATCGACGATGACTTTATCCCCGGGATTCAGCCCCTGCTGTACGATACGTAAACCGTCGGCCAGACGCCCGGGCGTAATGTCGCGGCGCTGCGCTTTCCCGTCTTTATCCACGATATAGACATATTTACGATCCTGATCGGTCAGCACCGCCTTATCGTCAACAAGCGTGGCTTTAAATTCCGCACTGCCCGGCAGACGCACGCGGGCAAAGAGTCCAGGCGTGAACTGACGCTGTGAGTTATCCAGCAGCGCGCGCATGCGGATCGTTCCGGTACCCGGTGTGAGCTGGTTATCCAGGAAATCCACTTTGCCCTGATGGGGATAGCCCTCCTCGCCCGTCAGGCCAATCTCCACCGGCAGCGCCGCATGATCGCCGGACACCCGCTGCCCGCTGCGGGCCAGGTTCTGATAGTGAAGGTAGGTTGACTCGTCCACGTCGAAGTAGACATAAACCGTTTTCTGCGAGACCAGGGTGGTGAGCACGCTGGCGCTGTCGCCCGCCGTCACCAGGTTACCGCTGGTGATCAGCGCCCGGCTGGCGCGACCGTCGATAGGCGCGGTCACTTTGGTGAAGTCGAGGTTAAGTTGCGCAGCGTCTACCGCCGCCTGCGCGGCGCGAATATCGGCCTGCGCCTGGGTAGCGGCGGAACGGCGCTGCTCCCACTCTTCGCGGGACACCACGTTGGTATTGACTAATTTATCGGTACGGTTAGCCTCGCTTCGCGCCAGACTGGCCTGCGTTTTGGCTCTCGCCAGGTTCGCCTGCGCCTGTTCCAGCGCGGCGCGATAGGTTCGGTCATCAATCGTGAACAGCACCTCGCCTTTTTTCACCTCCTGGCCGTCGGTGTAATTCACTTTCTCAATGTAGCCGGAGACGCGCGGACGCAGCTGAACGCTTTCCACCGCTTCAATGCGACCGTTAAAGCTGTCCCACTGGCTAATGGATTTCACCACCACGTCAGCAGCGCTGACAACGGGCGCTTGCGGCGCGGCATTTTGCGCGACGCTGTCATCGCACCCGACGAGAAGCGCGGAGAGTAAAACCACCCCCATCGCGCTCAGATGAAAGTTACCCCAGGTTTTTTGCAGGCTCATTATTTTTATTCCGGTTATTGTAGCCGCCGGGCAAGACGCAGCGGGAGGCGCCGCGCCACTTCCTTTGTCCGGTAGCTGGCTGAAGGCCATTTGTGTCGTTCATCGCCACAAAACTGTAACAGTTGCGAATACACTATCGCGGCGATTGTAGGAAGGCGCTTAATTAAGTGCAAGAATAATTGTTGCACTTTATGTGCTATTTGCGGCGAAGATAAATCACGCGTTTTGAGAAGGGATTTAAATGCAACAATAAAACTTGCAATTAATGTAAAAACGGGTCACCTTTAAGTGCAACAAACAAAGATGCTTTTTAATGCGTGGCGTAGGGGGAAGCAAAATGAACACGGGTGCATTCATTCACGATTTACTCGACTGGATCGACAACAACCTCGATAGCCGTCTGGACATTGAAACCGTCTCCAGGCGAGCCGGCTATTCGAAATGGCACCTCCAGCGGCTTTTCAAAGAACATACCGGCTCCCCTCTCGCCGAATATATTCGCGCGCAAAAGCTGCAAAAATCGGTTGAGCGCCTGGCCCACAGCGATGAACCGATTCTGAACGTGGCGATCGCGCTGGGCTTTGACTCTCAGCAGTCCTTCAACCGCAGCTTTAAGCGTCAGTATGGTCAGGCACCCGGCGCATGGCGACGCAGTATCGGCTGCCGTGAATCGCGGCAGATGAGCCAGTAGTTCACCGCCGGGCCGGATATCGGCCAAAAAGAAAAACCCTCTGTAAACAGAGGGTTTTATCAGTCTTACCTGCTTATAACTTCGCAGGAAAGGTTATGGGCTTACTCCCACTCGATCGTCGCCGGTGGCTTACCGCTGATGTCATACACCACGCGGGAAATACCGTTCACTTCGTTGATGATGCGGTTAGACACGCGGCCTAAGAAGTCATACGGCAGGTGCGCCCAGTGCGCGGTCATGAAGTCGATGGTTTCCACCGCACGCAGGGAGACAACCCAGTCGTACTTGCGGCCATCGCCCATTACGCCGACGGAGCGAACCGGCAGGAATACGGTGAACGCCTGGCTCACTTTGTTGTACAGGTCAGCTTTGTGCAGTTCTTCGATGAAGATAGCGTCCGCGCGACGCAGCAGGTCGCAGTACTCTTTCTTCACTTCGCCCAGCACGCGCACGCCCAGACCCGGACCCGGGAACGGGTGACGGTAGAGCATGTCGTACGGCAGACCCAGTTCCAGACCGATCTTACGCACTTCGTCTTTGAACAGCTCGCGCAGCGGTTCAACCAGGCCCATCTTCATCTCTTTCGGCAGGCCGCCCACGTTGTGGTGAGATTTGATGACGTGCGCTTTACCGGTTGCGGAGGCCGCAGACTCGATCACGTCCGGGTAGATGGTACCCTGCGCCAGCCACTTCACGTCTTCCAGCTTCAGCGCTTCTTCGTCGAACACTTCCACGAACACGCGACCGATGATTTTACGTTTCGCTTCCGGATCGTTCTCGCCTTTCAGCGCGTCCAGGAAGCGCTGCTCGCCTTCCACGTGAACGATGTTCAGACCGAAGTGGTCGCCAAACATGTCCATAACCTGCTGGGCTTCGTTCAGACGCAGCAGACCGTTGTCCACGAAGACGCAGGTCAGGTTTTTACCGATGGCGCGGTGCAGCAGCATCGCGGTCACGGAGGAGTCCACGCCGCCGGAGAGGCCGAGGATCACTTTGTCATCGCCAACCTGCTGGCGGATACGCTCCACGGCATCGTCGATGATTTTTGCCGGGGTCCACAGGGCTTCGCACTGGCAGATGTCACGCACGAAGCGCTCCAGCATGCGCATACCCTGACGGGTGTGGGTCACTTCCGGGTGGAACTGCACGCCGTAGAAGCGTTTTTCTTCGTTCGCCATGATCGCGAACGGGCAGCTTTCGGTGCTGGCAACGGTCACGAAGTCGGACGGGATAGCGGTGACTTTGTCGCCGTGGCTCATCCACACGTCCAGCAGCGGTTTGCCGTCTGCGGTCAGGGAGTCTTCGATACCGCGCACCAGCGCGCTGTCGGTGACGACTTCAACCTGTGCGTAGCCGAACTCACGCTCGTTAGAGCCTTCTACGTGGCCGCCCAGCTGCATCGCCATGGTCTGCATGCCGTAGCAAACGCCGAACACCGGTACGCCCGCTTCGAACACGTACTGCGGCGCACGCGGGCTGTTCTCTTCGGTGGTGCTTTCCGGGCCGCCGGACAGGATGATGCCGCTTGGATTGAACTCGCGAATCTGTGCTTCCGTGACATCCCACGCCCACAGCTCACAGTAAACGCCCAGCTCACGCACGCGGCGCGCCACCAGCTGAGTGTACTGAGAACCAAAGTCCAGGATGAGAATGCGATGTTTATGAATGTTTTCCGTCATTGACGCTAATTCCGAGGCAAGTGAAACAAAACAAAGCGCCCGGCATTGAGCCGGGCGCGGAAATTTATCAGGAGCCCAGACGGTAGTTCGGGGACTCTTTGGTGATCGTCACGTCGTGAACGTGGCTCTCCTGGATACCCGCACCGCTGATGCGTACGAATTCCGCTTTGGTACGCAGCAGGTCAATGGTACCACAGCCGGTCAGACCCATACAGGAGCGCAGGCCGCCCATCTGCTGGTGAATGATCTCTTTCAGGCGGCCTTTATACGCCACACGACCTTCGATACCTTCCGGCACCAGTTTGTCTGCGGCGTTATCGGTCTGGAAGTAACGGTCAGAGGAACCTTTAGACATCGCGCCCAGGGAGCCCATACCGCGGTAGGATTTATAAGAACGCCCCTGGTAGAGTTCGATTTCACCCGGGGATTCTTCGGTACCGGCCAGCATGGAGCCCACCATCACGGCTGCGGCACCTGCGGCGATCGCTTTGGCAATGTCGCCAGAGAAACGGATACCGCCGTCCGCGATGACCGGAATACCGGTACCTTCCAGCGCTTCAACCGCGTCAGAAACCGCCGTGATCTGCGGCACGCCTACGCCGGTGACGATACGGGTGGTACAGATAGAGCCAGGACCGATACCCACTTTCACCGCGCTGCAACCCGCTTCCGCCAGCGCGCGAGCGCCTGCGCCGGTTGCCACGTTACCGCCGATGATCTGGAGATCCGGGTATTTAGCACGGGTTTCACGAATACGTTGCAGAACGCCTTCGGAGTGGCCGTGGGAGGAGTCAATCAGCAGCACGTCAACGCCCGCAGCAACCAGCGCGTCAACGCGCTCTTCGTTACCCGCACCTGCGCCAACCGCAGCGCCGACGCGCAGACGGCCATGCTCGTCTTTACAGGCGTTCGGTTTACGTTCTGCTTTCTGGAAATCTTTAACGGTGATCATGCCGCGCAGGTGGAAGTTCGCGTCCACAACCAGCGCTTTCTCAACGCGTTTTTCGTGCATTTTCGCCAGCACCACGTCGCGGGTTTCGCCTTCACGCACGGTCACCAGACGCTCTTTTGGCGTCATGTAGACGCTGACAGGCTGGTTCAGGTCAGTCACGAAACGCACGTCACGACCGGTAATGATACCCACCAGTTCGTTGTCTTCAGTGACTACCGGATAGCCTGCAAAGCCGTTACGCTCGGTCAGGGCTTTCACTTCGTGCAGCGTGGTGGTTGGCAGAACGGTCTGAGGATCGGACACGATACCGGATTCATGCTTCTTCACGCGGCGAACTTCTTCCGCCTGACGCTCGATAGACATGTTTTTGTGGATAAAGCCAATGCCGCCTTCCTGTGCCAGGGCGATAGCCAGACGCGCTTCAGTCACGGTGTCCATTGCTGCGGAGAGCATAGGAATGTTCAGACGAATGGTTTTCGTCAACTGCGTGCTGAGGTCGGCAGTATTCGGCAGAACGGTGGAGTGAGCGGGAACGAGGAGGACGTCGTCAAACGTCAGTGCTTCTTTAGCGATACGTAGCATGGGCAATATCTCTGACCTGGGTGGTTAAATATTGCCGTGGCATTATACAGAGCGTAACCGATTGCATCCACACTTTTTTGAAAAAAATGCTTGCGCTCACCTCTCAGCAGGTTACTATCGACTGAATAACTTGCTGATTTAGAATTTGATCCCGCTCACATGTTATCCTCTCAATCCCCCTCAATTTATACTGTCAGCCGCCTTAATCAGACGGTACGTTTGCTGCTTGAGCAGGAAATGGGACAGGTCTGGATCAGCGGTGAAATCTCTAACTTCACGCAGCCTGCTTCCGGTCACTGGTACTTTACGCTGAAAGACGACACCGCTCAGGTGCGCTGCGCGATGTTCCGCAACAGCAACCGTCGCGTGACGTTCCGTCCTCAGCATGGCCAGCAGGTTCTGGTTCGCGCCAACATTACCCTGTATGAGCCGCGCGGCGATTATCAGATTATCGTCGAGAGCATGCAGCCCGCGGGCGAAGGCTTGCTGCAACAGAAGTACGAGCAGCTCAAAGCCATGCTTTCGGCTGAGGGATTGTTCGACCAGCAGTTTAAAAAGCCCCTGCCCTCACCCGCTCACTGCGTTGGGGTCATTACCTCGAAAACCGGTGCGGCCCTGCACGATATTTTGCACGTTCTGAAGCGCCGTGATCCTTCCCTGCCCGTCATTATTTACCCAACTGCCGTTCAGGGTGACGATGCGCCGGGGCAGATCGTGCGCGCGATTGAACTGGCAAATGCCCGTCAGGAGTGTGATGTATTAATCGTTGGGCGCGGCGGCGGCTCGCTGGAAGACCTTTGGAGCTTTAACGACGAGCGCGTGGCGCGGGCAATCTTTGCCAGCCTTATCCCGGTGGTAAGTGCCGTCGGTCACGAAACGGATGTAACGATTGCGGATTTTGTCGCGGATTTACGCGCGCCCACGCCGTCCGCGGCGGCAGAGGTAGTCAGCCGTAACCAGCTGGAGCTGCTGCGTCAGATCCAGAACGGGCAGCAGCGCCTGGAGATGGCGATGGACTACTTCCTCGCCAACCGTACCCGCCGCTTTACCCAGCTTCACCATCGTCTGCAACAGCAGCATCCGCAATTGCGTCTGGCGCGTCAGCAAACCGTGCTGGAACGTCTGCGTCAGCGGATGAACTTCGCGCTGGATAACCAGCTTAAGCGGGCGGTAGCTCGCCAGCAGCGCGTCACGCAGCGTCTGAACCAGCAAAACCCGCAGCCGAAGATTTATCGCGCACAAACGCGTATCCAGCAGCTTGAGTTCCGCCTCGCGGAAAATATCCGCTCACGCCTGAGCACCACGCGCGAGCGTTTCGGCAATGCGGTCACCCATCTGGAAGCCGTCAGCCCGCTCTCCACGCTGGCTCGCGGCTATAGTGTGACCACCGCGACGGACGGCAAAGTGCTGAAACAAACGAAACAGGTTAAAGCCGGGGATGTGCTCACCACCCGGCTTTCTGACGGCTGGGTCGAGAGTGAGGTGAAAGAGATCAAACCGGTGAAAAAAACGCGCCAGCGTAAAAGCGGATAAATCTTCGCCGGTTACAAACTATACTGCTGCTATTGCCTTTTTTAATAAGGAGAGCAGCATGCCCCATCTTCATAGCGTCATCCCTCCGTATATTCTTCGTCGAATTATCGAAAGCGGTTCTGAGCCGCAGCAGCGCTGCGCCCGTCAGACCTTAACCCACGTCCAGACGCTGATGGCCCATATGCCGGGCAAACCCGCCGCGCCGCATGTGAATAAAGCCGGTCAGCTTGAGCGTGACATCTACGATGCGAAACAGACCCAGGAGCTGCCGGGTAGCCAGGTGCGCTATGAAGGCCAGCCCTCCAACGGCGATGTGGCGGTGGATGAAGCGTACGATTATCTGGGTATCACCCATGATTTCTTCTGGAAAGAATATCAGCGCGATTCGCTCGATAACAAAGGGCTGATCCTCACCGGCACCGTGCATTATGGTCGGGAATATCAGAACGCCTTCTGGAACGGCCAGCAGATGGTCTTTGGCGACGGTGACGGAGAAATCTTCAACCGCTTCACCATTGCCATCGACGTGGTGGCGCATGAGCTGAGCCACGGCGTGACCGAGACCGAAGCCGGACTGATCTATTTTGAACAGTCGGGCGCGCTGAACGAGTCGCTGTCAGACGTGTTTGGCTCGCTGGTGAAGCAATACCATCTTAAGCAAACCGCCGATAAAGCAGACTGGCTGATTGGCGAGGGTCTGCTGGCGGAGGGTATCAACGGGAAAGGGCTACGTTCCATGTCTGAACCCGGTACCGCCTACGACGATCCGCTGCTCGGCAAAGACCCGCAGCCCGCGCACATGAAAGACTTCATCAAAACGCGCGAGGATAACGGCGGCGTGCATCTTAACTCCGGCATCCCCAACCGCGCGTTTTACCTGGCCGCAACGGCGATCGGTGGCTACGCCTGGGAAAAAGCGGGTTATGCCTGGTACGACACGGTTTGCGATCGCAACCTGGCGCAGGATGCGGATTTTGATGCCTTTGCAAAACTGACGATCGCGCACGGCGAGAAACGCTCCGGTAGCGACGTTGGGGCGGCCATTAAACAAGCCTGGGAACAGGTGGGAGTACTGTAAATGCAGGTTCCGGAACTGACGGATGACGCCGTGGTTGAGCTGGCCCGGGAAGGCGGCGTCGCCTTTATCCCTAAGCTGAGCGGCCAGCGCACCATTGCGCTCTCCTCGCTTAATGAGGCCCAGCGCCAGCGCCTGGTGAGCATTCTTGAGCAGGCTTTCCCGCGCGGCCAGCCGCCCGGGCAAGCCTCTTCCCCCGGCAGCGGTGACCAGCGCTATTTCCGCATCCAGATTATCTGGACCGGCCAAAATCAGGCGCACTACGCCGATATCATCGTGCTGGTACCCGAGCAGGAAGCACCCGAGTCGCTGGTGGAACTGTGGCAGAAAGGTGAAGGCTGCGTGTGCGATTAACCTTCAGCCCGAACAAACTCCACGCGTTTTTTAGAGATAAGACCGTGGCCGTTCTGGCAAAAATAGTCCACCGCACCGCAGGCTTTTAGTACCTGGAGTGGCTGATGACACTCCGGGCAGCGGGCTTCGAGCGCGATATCTTTATTACAATTTTCGCAGTGCGCTACCCCGTTCAGGGGCTCCAGCGGTGTCTGGCAATCCGGGCAGGTAATCGTCATGGTGACTCCTTCAAAGCGTTCAGGTCTGCGATAATTTTACCACGTCGCGTTCAGTGCGGGCCACGCAACTGTTGCTGTAAGGTCAGCAGCAGCGTCACCTCCTCGACCCTCCGGCGCGTCGTGCGGCTCACCTGGTGCGGATCCCGTTCAAAGAAACTTTTTGCCCCCAAAATATGCTCCGCAAGGCAATGCTCGTAGATCGTACCGGGAATATGCCAGCGCTGAATTTCTTTACCCTTAATCAGCTCCAGCACATCTTCTGCGCCGCGTCGGTCGTGGCTGACGATACGCCCGTCGCGCAAATGGAAGCGTAATCCCTTTTGCCCACCCGCAGGTCCCGCGTATTTGTTAAGCCAGATGTCCACCGGCACGCCGCTGATGCTTCCCTGCAAATGCGCCTCGCCTTCCGCCGTGGTCAGATCGCCCGTTGCGATTTCGCGGCCCAGGCGGTCTTTTGCTGTCACCACCTGCAACGTCATATCGTCACTGCCGCCCAGGTAACGCACCGTTTCACGCAGCATCGCCAGCACGTGCGTACCGATATCCAGAATCACACCATCTGGATGGCGAAGCATTCGCGCGTCTGGCTCGCCGGTGGCGAAGTTGAGCGCAATGGGCTCTCCTTCGGCGTTATACCCGCTTGGCTCCTGCAAAAAACCTTCGATTTTGACGATGTCAGAAACATGAGCGACCAGTGATTGCTTTACGCTATCGAGACGCGCCATCCAGTGATCGAGCGCCAGCACGCGGTCGGCGGCTCCCGGTTGAGCCAGCAGCGCTTTCAGTTTTTCAATTTGGGGCAGCGTGGCGACAATCGGTTTTTCTACCACAATACGCGACGCGGGTGAGGCCAGCGCCTGCTCAAGTACCTCGAGATGGTACAGGGAGGAAGTGGTGATAAACAGGGTATCCAGCGGGTGGGAAAGAAGTTCACCGAGCGACGCGCAACGTGTGACCCCTTCAGGCTGCTTCTCGGAATGAATATCAAAACCTAAACAGCGCGGAGTATCAGGAAAAAGATTTCGTATTGCCGGTAAGTAAGCCGTTTCAACCACAGCACCAAGCCCAACAAACCCTAACAGCATGTTCTTACCTCGTTAAGTCAATTGCCGGGGCATAACGCCACCCCGGCAAGGTCGAGGTTTATCAGGCGTTAGCGGCCGGTTTAGTCTGCGCATTTTCCAGCATGCGGCGCACCGGAACAATGAGGACGATCAGCACCGCAGCACAAATCAGCAGCGCAATGGAGCAACGGGCAAAGAGGTCTGGCAGCATATCCAGCTGGTCGGCCTTCACGTGACCACCAATCAGCCCCGCAGCCAGGTTACCCAGCGCACTGGCGCAGAACCACAGGCCCATCATCTGGCCGCGCATTCTCTCCGGCGCCAGCAGGGTCATGGTCGCAAGACCAATCGGACTCAGGCACAGTTCCCCGAGCGTCAGCATCAGGATACTGCCCACCAGCCAGAACGGAGAAACCCCTGCCCCACCGTTGCTCAGCACGTTCTGCGCCGCCAGCATCATCAGGCCAAAGCCCGCCGCCGCGCACAGAATGCCGATCACGAACTTGGTGATGCTGCTCGGACGAATGTTTTTGCTCGCCAGCTTCGGCCATGCCCAGCTAAATACCGGGGCCAGCAGAATGATGAACAGGGCATTGATCGACTGGAACCACACCGCCGGGATCTCAAAATCACCGATCATGCGGTTAGTGTAGTCGTTGGCGAACAGGTTGAAGGAGGTTGGCTTCTGCTCGAACGCGGACCAGAAGAACGCGGCGGAGACCAGCAGAATAAAGCACACCAGCAGCCTTGCGCGCTCTTTGCGATTCAGCCCGGCGAAGATGAACAGATAGATGAAGTAGAGCGCGACGGAGGCGGCAATCACATACACCAGCACGCTGGCGACCGCGACCGGATTAATCACAATCACGCCCTGGGCAATCAACGTTACGATGATTGCAACACCCACAGCCAGCGCCAGCAGCCAGGCACCCACGCCGTTACGTTTCACTACCGGACTGTTCCAGGTGGAGTCCAGACCGACTTCACTGTCGTAGCGCTTCATGGCCGGAACGGCAAACACGCGGAAGATAATCAGGGCGACCAGCATCCCGATACCACCGATACCAAAGCCCCAGTGCCAGCCGTGGGTTTTGATCAGCCAGCCGGAAATCAGAGGGGCAATGAACGAGCCCATGTTGATGCCCATATAGAACAGCGAGAAACCGCCGTCACGACGCGCATCGCCCTTTTTGTACAGTGTCCCCACCATGACCGAGATACAGGTCTTGAACAGGCCGGAGCCGAGCACGATAAACATCAGGCCGATGAAGAACAGGTTGTCGCCCATGATGGCCGACAGGGCGATCGACAGGTGCCCGAGCGCAATCAAAATCGAACCGTACCAGACGGCCCGCTGCTGGCCGAGCCAGTTATCCGCCAGCCAGCCGCCCGGCAGCGCAGCGAGGTACATGGTGCCGGCAAAGATGCCGACAATCGCCGAGGCGTTTTCACGCGCCAGGCCCATCCCGCCGTCATAGACGGTGGCGGCCATAAACAGAATCAGTAGCGGGCGAATACCGTAAAACGAAAAACGCTCCCACATCTCGGTGAAGAACAGCGAACCGAGCGGATAAGGATGGCCGAAGAAGGTTCGGCTCTCTTTTTGATTAACAGAGGATTGCATAATTCTCCCGAAAAGGTATGTGTCGTGCTTGTAAACACCAGCATGTACGCCGAACGGTTACGTATCCGATCGATTTTTTACATGCGGCGAAATGTTGGTTAACCATTTGATAACCAGGCGCTAGTTTTGTCTAGTACCGAACCCTGGACTTTAAGACGAAAATTCGATGATTGTCTACTTTCTTAGATATAAACATGGTTAAAAGCGAATAGTGATTGACATCACACAGGGAAGGCAGGCCTTTTGAATGGGCGAAAAAAACCCGCGACAGGCGCGGGTTTTAGTGAGTTCGGTAAGAATTATTTGCTTTTCTTAATGTGCTTAATCAAACGCTTACGCTTACGCATCTGGTTCGGCGTCAGGGTGTTGCGTTTATTCGCAAACGGGTTCTCCCCTTCCTTGAACTGAATACGGATAGGCGTACCCATCACGTCCAGCGACTTGCGGAAGTAGTTCATCAGGTAGCGTTTGTAGGAGTCCGGCAGATCCTTCACCTGGTTACCGTGGATCACCACGATAGGCGGGTTATACCCCCCGGCGTGAGCATATTTCAGCTTCACGCGACGACCGCGCACCAGCGGCGGCTGGTGGTCTTCAGCAGCCATGTTCATGATACGGGTCAGCATCGCCGTGCTCTGACGGCGGGTAGAGCTGTCATAGGCTTCACGAACGGATTCGAACAAGTTGCCAACACCACTCCCGTGCAGGGCAGAGATGAAGTGAACGCGGGCAAAGTCGATAAAGCCCAGACGGAAGTCCAGCGTCTCTTTCACCTGCTCGCGCACTTCATTGCTCAGGCCGTCCCACTTGTTGACGACGATAACCAGTGAGCGCCCACTATTGAGGATAAAGCCAAGCAGAGAGAGATCCTGATCGGAGATACCTTCACGTGCGTCGATGACCAGCAGCACCACGTTGGCGTCTTCAATCGCCTGAAGGGTTTTGATCACCGAGAATTTTTCTACCACATCGGTGATTTTCCCGCGCTTACGCACCCCTGCGGTGTCGATAAGTACGTACTCACGTTCATCGCGCTGCATTGGAATGTAAATGCTGTCACGCGTTGTGCCTGGCATGTCGTAAACCACCACGCGCTCTTCACCGAGAATACGGTTAGTAAGCGTAGACTTACCTACGTTTGGGCGACCCACGATAGCCAGCTTGATAGGCAGATCCTGCGGGTTGAAGTCGTCTTCCGGCTCTTCCTCGCCTTCCTCTCCGGCTTCAAACTGCGCCCAGTATTCAGCGTCCTCGTCCACCTCTTCCGGCGGGTTCACTTCATCTACCCACGGCAGCAGAACGGTTTCCAGCAGGCTGGTAACGCCACGACCATGCGAGGCCGCGATAGGATAAATATCGCCCAGGCCTAAAGACCAGAAATCCGCAACAGCCTGATCGGCATCGATGCCGTCAGTTTTGTTCGCCACCAGGAAGGTTGGCTTTTCGCGTGAACGCAGATGTTTAGCGATAGCAGAATCCGCGGGCATCAGGCCAGCGCGAGCATCCACCATAAACAGAACCACATCCGCTTCTTCGATAGCCAGCAGAGATTGCTCTGCCATGCGGGTTTCTACGCCGTCTTCCGTACCGTCAATACCCCCGGTATCGATACAGATGAACTCGCGTCCTTCCACCTCTGCACGACCGTACTTACGGTCACGCGTCAGCCCCGGGAAATCCGCAACCAGCGCATCACGGGTGCGTGTTAAACGGTTAAAAAGAGTGGATTTTCCAACGTTAGGGCGCCCGACAAGCGCGACCACAGGTACCATGTTTGAAGCCTCATAAAATTCAAAATAACGTCGCTTTCGCAGCGTTTTTAAAAATGTCAAAACGGCTCCTGAGTGAACAGGAGCCGTTTAGTATACTACAACCGCCGTGTAATTAACGCGTGATCGCGTACAGCGTGCCGTCTTTTGCCTGAATCAGCAGTTTGCCGTCAGCCACAACGGGCTCCGTCAGGAAGCCTGAGCTATCCACTTTCTGCTGTGCCACGAAGCGACCATTCTCTGGATCGATCCAGTGCATATAGCCTTCGCTGTCGCCCACCACCAGGCTGCCGTTATACAGTGCCGGTGCGGTCAGCAGACGGTGCAGCAGATCGCTCTGCGTCCACAGCGTCACGCCACCTTCGGTGCTCAGCGCCAGCAGACGGTCGTTCTGATCCACCATATAAATACGGTTGCCGTCGACGATGAAATCGTTCACGGAACCCAGCTCACGTTTCCACATGATCTGGCCGCTACGCAGGTCCAGCGCCGTCAGGTTGCCGTTGTATGCCAGCGCGTAAACCACACCGTCGACGATAACTGGCGTGGTGTCCACGTCACTCAGACGGTCAATTTCAGTTGAACCGGTCGCCTGGGAAATACGCTGCTGCCAGATCATCTGGCCCTGCTGCATCAGTACCGCGCTGACACGGCCGTTGTCACCGCCCACAATGGCGGCGCCAAAGGCGGTCGCCGGAGCAGATTCGCCACGCAGAGACAGCGCTGGCATATCCAGGTTAACCGTCCATTTTACCAGACCATCGGCTTCGTTCAGCGCCTGCAACTGGCCGTTGCTGGTATGGATCAGCACCAGGCCGTCGCTGACAACCGGACGCGACAAGGATTCACCGGCAACGGTGGTCTGCCATGCAACCGAACCGTCGCTGGCATTCAGCGCGTAAACCTGCGCTTTTTCGCTGCCCACATACACGTGACCGCCAGCAACGGTCAGGCCGCCAGAAAGCAGTGCAGGTTTACGGGAGAACCAGCCGTCTTTTTCCGCCAGGTTAATGGACCACACTTCTTTTCCGTCATCAGCGTTCAGCGCTTTAACGGTGCCTTTGCGATCGGCCGCATAGACAACGCCGTCAGCAAATGCCGGGTGCAGGTTGGAATAAAAATCGCCAATACCATCTCCCACAGAGGTGTCCCAGGCGGTGGATGGGGTGAACTGGTTTTCAACCGTCGGCAGCGGGGACATTTTAACAACGTCTTCTTCGCCACTGAACAGTGAACAACCACTCAATAACGTAACAGAAAGCAGTCCTGGCAGAAGTAATTTACGCAATTGCATTGGGTCCCTCTCAGACGGACAAATTATTTATTTTCATCTGCATCATTTCGCTCAGCGCAGGTGAAGCTTTACTATCCACGCCAGCTTGCCACGCTTTACGCGCGCCCGCTTTATCACCTTTACTCAGCAGTGCTTCACCGCGAAGATCGGCAACAATAGCGGCAAAGCCTTCGCCTTTGATGGTATCAAGCGTTTTCAGCGCGTCGTCGGCTTTTTTCTGCTGAACCTGGATACGCGCCAGACGCAGATTGATCACCGCTTTCAGATTTTCGTCACTGGCAGCAGCAAGCCCCTGAGACAGTTGCGCAGCGGCTTTGTCCAGTTCGTTTTTATCAACATACTGCTGAGCCACTTCCAGCGCAGCCAGCGCGCCGTAGGTGTTTTTGTTGTCAGCGGCAAATTTCTCCGCAGCCGTCAACGTTTGCGGCTGATCGGCACGGATTGCGCTAACGGTATTTTCGTAGTTCAGGGACGAACCGCGAGCAGAGTCAGCCTGATGATTGTTCCAGTAACGCCAGCCTACCAGCGCACCAACACCTAAAATAACCCCTACAACCAGTGCTTTGCCGTTTTCAGCAAAGAAGCGCTTAACCGCATCAACCTGGTCGTGTTCGTTCTCGTAAATTTCCACGCAGTCCTTCTCCTTAGCCCAATAGAGTGCGCAAGTGCGCCGCAACGCCATCCTGCGTTACCGTAGTTTGCTCACCAGAGCGCAGGTCTTTGACTACCACTTCGCCGTTGGCCACTTCGGACTCACCCAGCACCAGTGCGATACTTGCGCCCCACTTATCGGCACGAGCAAACTGTTTTTTAAAGTTGCCGCCGCCGTGGTTGGTCATCAGCTTAACGTCCGGCAGCGCATCGCGCACGCGTTCGGCAAGCTGCATCGCCGCAGACTGCGTATCCGCACCTGAGGCCACCAGGTATATATCGACAACAGGATCGGCTTTAAATTCCGGATTAACTGCCTGAACCAGCAAAACAAGTCGCTCAAGGCCCATCGCGAAGCCTACAGCCGGTGCTGCGCGACCACCCAGTTGTTCGACCAGACCGTCATAACGACCGCCGGCACAGACGGTGCCCTGCGAACCGAGGCTGGTGGTGACCCACTCAAATACGGTGCGGTTGTAGTAGTCCAGACCGCGCACCAGACGCTGGTTAACGGTATAAGCAATGCCCGCCGCTTCAAGCAGCTTGCACAGGCCGGCAAAGTGTTCGCGGGAGTCCTCATCCAAGTAGTCACCCAGCGCTGGCGCATCGTTCAGCAGCGCCTGTACGTCAGGATTTTTGGAATCGAGTACGCGCAGCGGGTTGCTGTACATACGACGCTTACAGTCTTCGTCGAGCTTCTCTTTGTGCTGTTCCAGGAACGCCACCAGCGCATCACGATAGTTCGCACGCGCTTCCAGAGAACCGATAGAGTTCAGCTCCAGGGAAACGTGCTCAGAAATACCGAGCGCACGCCACCAGCGGGCAGTAAGCATAATCAGTTCGGCATCAATATCTGGTCCTTGCAGACCAAACACTTCCACGCCAAGCTGGTTGAACTGACGGTAGCGGCCTTTTTGCGGACGTTCGTGGCGGAACATCGGGCCGATATACCACAGGCGCTGCTCCTGATTGTACAGGAGACCATGTTCGATGCCGGCGCGTACGCAACCCGCCGTCCCCTCAGGACGCAGAGTCAGGCTGTCGCCGTTGCGGTCCTCAAAGGTGTACATCTCTTTTTCAACCACGTCGGTTACTTCGCCGATCGCGCGTTTGAATAACGGGGTCTGCTCTACAATCGGCAAACGAATTTCGCTGTAACCGTAGCTGCCGAGCACCTGCTTCAGTGTGCCTTCAATGCGCTGCCAGATGGCGGTTTCGCCAGGCAGATAATCGTTCATGCCGCGGATGGCTTGAATGTTTTTTGCCACGTTTATTCTCTTTCTATATACAAAAAAGAACCCAAAGAATGGGTTCAATCATACATGGGAAGCAGCCTGCTTCCCATCACGTTATTTTTCAACCTGCTGAACGCTGATGCGCTTCGCTTCGTCCATCATCGTCGCTTTCGCGCGAATCCGGGCTTCGAGCTGGTCGATCATATCACTATTATCCAGACGATCTTTACGAACGCCATCTTCATAGAGACCACTTTTCTTGTTACCGCCGGTAACGCCCAGCGTGGACACCAGCGCTTCACCCGGACCGTTCACCACGCAGCCGATGATGGAAACGTCCATCGGGGTGATGATGTCTTCCAGGCGCTGCTCCAGAGCATTCACGGTGCCGATCACGTCAAACTCCTGACGTGAACAGGTTGGGCAGGCAATGAAGTTGATCCCACGCGCGCGGATACGCAGTGATTTCAGGATGTCGAAACCGACTTTGATCTCTTCCACCGGATCGGCGGCCAGGGAGACGCGTAACGTGTCGCCGATGCCTTCAGAGAGCAGCAGGCCGAGACCAATCGCCGATTTTACCGAACCGCTTCGCAGACCGCCCGCCTCGGTGATCCCAAGGTGGAGCGGCTGATCGATCTGTTTTGCCAGCAGACGATACGATTCAACGGCCAGGAAGACGTCAGACGCTTTCACGCTCACTTTAAACTGATCGAAGTTAAGGCGATCCAGATGATCGACGTGACGCATTGCGGATTCGAGCAGCGCCTGCGGCGTCGGCTCACCGTACTTTTCCTGGAGATCTTTTTCCAGTGAGCCAGCGTTCACGCCGATACGGATTGGAATGTTTTTGTCGCGGGCGCAGTCAACAACCATGCGAATGCGCTCTTCGTTGCCGATGTTGCCTGGGTTAATACGCAGGCAATCGACACCATATTCAGCGACTTTCAGCGCGATACGGTAATCGAAGTGAATATCGGCAACCAGCGGAACGCTCACCTGCTGCTTGATCAGTTTGAACGCCTCGGCGGCATCCATGGTCGGTACAGAGACGCGAACAATGTCCGCGCCTACGCGTTCTAATGCTTTGATTTGATTGACCGTCGCTTCTACATCCGTAGTACGCGTATTGGTCATCGACTGGACGGCGATAGGCGCCCCATCGCCGACTGGCACGTTCCCAACGTAAATCCGTTTCGATTTTCTACGTTGAATAGGAGCCTGATTATGCATGTAAAATCTCCCGCATTGCCCGTCTGTTACTGTGCTGCTGATTGTTCGGCATTAACGGTAAGACGCGCAACCTGGTTAGTTCTGATAAAGCGGCTCAGATCGACAGGTTTTCCTTGATACTGGATCTGTACCGCTGCCGGTGCGCCGATTTTAAGCTTGTAAGGTGCCTGGCCCGTTAGATTTAACGTGCCATCTTTACGTTGCAGGCCGCTGAACAGCTTTTTACCTGTCGCATCAGTCACTTCCAGCCAGCAATCCGCCGTGAAATTCATCACCAGCGCATTCGGGTCAACGGCAGGTGCCGCCGTACCCGCCGGGTCAGTTGGCAGTGACGCCGCGGTGTTATCTGCCGGTGCCGTTGCCGCAGGGGCGGTATCAACATTGGCCTGTGAAGGTGATACGACCGCGTTCTGATCCTGGGCCTGGGTGGCTGGTGCGGTATTCGCCGTCGCTTCTGGCGTCGTCGCTGGCTCGGTTGCAGGCGTGCTGCTTGCTGCCGCTTGAGGTTCGCTGGAGGTCGCAGCTCCTTCGGTGCTCAGCGGCACGCTTTGCGCGCCGTTATTACCAGACTGATTGAGCTCAGCGGAGGACTGATCGGCCATCGTCGTGATCTCTTCCTGCTGCGCTTTGTGGTTTTGCCACCACCATGCGCCCGTCAGGCCGACAACCACGAACAGGACCAGCCAGGTAAAGCTCATCAGCCAGCCATCGCGTTTTTTACGACGTTTACCCAGAGAGAAGCTCTGCATCGGCGCAACTTTTGCCGCACGCACAGGCGCCTGCTTCTCCATCATCGGCAGTAATTCGTCTTCAGGGATATGAACCAGTTTGGCGTAAGAACGGATATAACCGCGCAGAAACGTTGAAGCCAGATCGGCGGGTGCCTTATCTTCTTCAATATCGCGAACGGTGGAAACCTTCAGGCACAGGCGTTCTGCAACGGCTTGCTGGCTGAGTCCGAGTTGTTCACGGGCGTTGCGAAGACGAACGCCAGTGGAGAGTGCTGCATTTTGATCGTGAGTGGCTTCAGTATTCATTCGCTACAACTACTGGTACGTGAAAATAAGGGTTCAGGTGCCGGTGAGTCACAATGCCACCCGCACCGCGAAACTTTAGGTCAGTTAACCTGGAACAAACAGTATAAGACTGTCGGGCCGCAGATGACAGCGCTGGCAGGCCTTCACGCTAAACTGTTGTTACGTCGTTACATACTGCCCGAAAGTCGTATGAAACGCACCGTAATTATTAATCAGTCATAATGATTGTGACTGAATATTCAGTAAATTAATGCTTCACGGCGCAAAAAACGCGCCGTGTCTGCATAATAATCAAACGGTTTTGACCGCGATTGACTCACCCTGCATGCGCTTACGCAGCGTACGTTTGGTACGGTCAATAACGTCACCCGCCAGCTGACCACAGGCTGCGTCGATATCGTCGCCACGCGTTTTACGTACGATGGTGGTGAAACCATACTCCATCAGCACTTTTGAGAAGCGATCGATACGGCTGTTCGAGCTACGGCCATACGGCGCGCCCGGGAACGGGTTCCATGGGATCAGGTTGATCTTACATGGCGTATCTTTCAGCAGTTCAGCCAGCTCATGTGCATGCTCGGTACCGTCGTTAACATGATCCAGCATCACGTATTCAATGGTCACGCGGCCCTGGTTCGCGTTGGATTTCTCCAGGTAACGGCGCACGCCAGCCAGGAAGGTTTCGATATTGTACTTTTTGTTGATCGGCACAATTTCGTCACGGATGGCGTCGTTTGGCGCGTGAAGGGAGATGGCCAGCGCAACGTCAATCATGTCGCCCAGTTTGTCCAGCGCAGGCACAACGCCGGAAGTAGAGAGCGTAACGCGGCGCTTGGACAGACCAAAACCGAAATCGTCGAGCATGATTTCCATCGCCGGAACGACGTTGGTCAGGTTGAGCAGCGGTTCACCCATCCCCATCATCACCACGTTGGTGATTGGACGTGTACCGGTGACTTTCGCCGCGCCCACGATTTTCGCGGCACGCCAGACCTGGCCGATAATTTCCGACACGCGCAGGTTACGGTTAAAGCCCTGCTGCGCCGTAGAGCAGAATTTACACTCCAGCGCACAGCCCACCTGAGAAGAGACGCACAGCGTGGCGCGATCGTCTTCCGGGATATACACGGTTTCAACACGCTGATCGCCAACGGCAATGGCCCACTTGATGGTGCCATCTGAAGAGCGCTGCTCTTCCACCACTTCCGGTGCGCGGATTTCCGCCACTTCTTTAAGCTTATTGCGCAGCACTTTGTTGATGTCCGTCATGTCATCAAAGTTGTCGCTGCAATAGTGGTACATCCATTTCATGACCTGATCGGCACGAAATGGCTTCTCGCCCATCTCTTTAAAGAACTCGCGCATCTGCTGACGGTTCAGGTCCAGCAGGTTAATTTTTCCATTTTTATTGGGAACCGCAGGAATGGCGACTTCGGAGGTATTCACTAATTCAGACATAATTTTTTCCGGCCTCGTTGTTACACGTTGTGGCCCTTGGTGGGTTGAAAAGAAACGCCCCGGTAAGCAGTCTGCTCGTCCGGGGCGTTGCATTGTACAAAGTCTGGCGCAGGGATGCCACGTTTGCACGCGGCATTTACGAAATTATTAGCGAGTGCGCGGGCACACTTCGCCTTCAGCGAAGAAGAACGCGATTTCGCGCGCAGCAGATTCAACAGAGTCGGAACCGTGGGTGCCGTTCTCGGTGAAGCTGTCTGCATAGTCGGCGCGCAGAGTACCTGCCAGCGCGTTGTCCGGGTTGGTTGCACCCAGCAGATCGCGGTGACGCTGTACCGCGTTTTCGCCTTCCAGTACGGATACCACGATTGGGCCAGAGGTCATGAACTCGACCAGACCATCAAAGAATGGGCGACCTTCGTGCTCAGCGTAAAAACCGCGAGCCTGCTCAACGGTCAGGTGCAGCATTTTGGTGCCAACGATCTTAAACCCTGCTGATTCAAAGCGAGCGAAGATGCTGCCAATAACGTTTTTTGCCACCGCGTTTGGTTTGATGATGGAAAAAGTACGTTCAATAGCCATTGATAACCTCTGTAAAATGTTCTGTTGTTTTTGCATACCTGAGTATGGTGTGGCGCGGATTATAAAGAGCAATAGCGCCATTGCCTATGGTTATGCATAACATTTTTTTAAAATGAGACGAAGATTAGCAACAGCTCGTATTTCTCATACCGTGTTGATGATGAAAACAGAGCGGACACTGCTTTTCATCAGACGTAAATGACCAGAAATGACGGTGGCACGTCAGGCAAACGGCTTCATATGCCGGTATGGTCACGCTTTTCGCTGTTCCTTCTGTTTGCGTCACGTTTATCGCCGCATGCTGGCATACCGCTTCGCAGCCGCCGCACCCCGTACAGCGTCCGGTTTCCACGACCAGTTCAGCGTTCTCAAACCGAATCGCGTTTTCCGTACAACTCCGCCAGCACGCGCCGCACAGTACGCAGGATTCGGTATCGAGAGTTATCTCTGCCTCGCTAAACGCAGAAAACGCCCTGCGCAGTTCACGCTGACCGGGCACGACGCTACAGGCCTGGACATCCTCTCGGGGAACGTGCATCAGCACACGCCGGGCGGTATTAACCTCGTTGACGGGTATATATTTAAACGCCCACGCCGCTTCACCGCGTCGGCGAAGCGCCAGATTCAGCCGGGCAATCGCCAGCAACCAGTCAGGATTCTGCTCCGCGTCGATACTGATAAAACGAACGTGGTACTGCGCGTGCCACAGCAGAAGCTCATTCACCCCTGGCGCACGGTCAGTAAACGGCCCAACAAGCGTATCGCCACACAGAAAGCGTTTTCGCGGCGTGATGCCGGTGATGGCCTCAGCGGGGCAGACGAACAGGCAGTCACCGCATTCAATACAGCGGCTGTCATCAACCGAGACGCTTGAGTCGGTAAAAGTAAAAGCCTGCACAGGACAGACGTCCGCGCAGGCGAGGCAGGAAGAGTGGCGAAAACGGCGACGGACGCACGCATGCGTCACGTCCATCGCCGGGGCAAAGGTCAATCCGCCCATCAGCCAATACTGAAGAAAACGAAGCGCAGCATCAGCTCACCGACAATCAGCAATGCGCTTCCCAGCAGCATGGGAGATCGCGCCGCTTTCAGACCGCCCGCAGCAAAGCACAGCATACCCGCAACGGATACGCACCAGCTCAGCAGATGCACGGTTCGAAGTTGCTCCAGCATCTGTAGCGGTGCGTGAGGGAACGTCACCACGGTGTTGTCCAAAGCCGCAATATCTGCCAGCCAGACGGGCTGCATCACCAGACGCACAAGCACCAGGAGCGTGATAATGACAACCGCCGCACGCACGGTAGTCTGGGAACGCGTCCCAACGGCCATGCAGGCTGAACCGATAATCCCCACCGAACCGATAAACAGAACCAGAGTGTTAACGTGCTGCCATGTCACCACGGATGCGTGCATGTAGATCTGCGCCATGCAGAACACATCGACTAAACCAACCAGACCTGCCACAACCAACAGTGGCTTCCAGCCTGGCTTTTTGACAAACATCAGCAGCGTTGCGAAGCCAAGTGCCGCAAGATAAAGACTGGCAAAGATAATCTCACGACTCAGCCAGGAGCTGGATACGTGGCGCAGCGCGTTAAGAGCATTAAGCGGATAGCCCATGTGCAGCGCGGAGGCGAGCAGCCCCAGGCTCGCCAGCACAAACGCTCCGGCTGCCGGCAGCAGCGCGCTGCGTTGCGTGCTTCCGAACGCCAGCCACAGCGTAACGCCAACCGATCCTTGCAGGAACAGCGTAAAAATCAGCAGCGGTAACTCATGCATGACGTTTCCCCTCTTTCTCTGCGCCCTGATGCGCTTTGATCACCAGGTTTGGTTTGGTGATGGAGGAATCAGGCAAGCCTTTCACATCACAGACCGCACCATACTTCGCCCGCAGTTCATCAATCGGCCCGAATTTAATCGCTTCGAGTGGACAGGTTGCCACACAGACGGGCTGCTCTCCCTTCGCCTGGAGATCCACGCAGAAATCACATTTGGACATCTGCCCGGTCTGCTCGTTGAGCTGTGGCGCGCCGTAAGGGCAAGACCATGCGCAGTAGCCGCAGCCGACGCACTTATCAGTATCAACGCGCACAATGCCGTCCCCCGGACGCTTATGCATCGCTGTGGTCGGACAATTTTTGGTGCAGACAGGGTCTGCGCAGTGGTTACAGGAAATAGAGAGCGTGTAGGCAAAAACGTTGTTGCTGACGCCGCCCTGCCCGGTCGGGATAAAACTCCCGCCGTTGACTTCATAAACGCGACGGAAACGACGTCCGACCTCAAGGTTGTTTTTATCTTTGCACGCCACCTGGCATGCCTTGCAGCCCGAGCAGCGAGAAGAGTCGATATAAAAACCCAGCTGTTTGTCGCTCACCGGCGCGTAATGTTTAAACTGACTCATGCTTTAGCTACCTCCACCAGCATGGTTTGATGGGAATTCCCTTTCGTAAGCGCGGTAATACGGGCGGAACTGAGCACGTTCGCGCAGCCGCCTTTATCGATACCCTGCTCGTCCGGCTGCCACCAGGCGCCTGCCTGCATGGCCACCACGCCTGGAATGATGCGCGGCGTGACCTCCGCCGGGATCTCGCAAATGCCGCGCGCGTTATGAATACGCACGGTATCCCCCTGCGCAATGCCGCGCTTTTGCGCATCCTGCGGGTTGATCCACAGCTTTTGCTGCTGCGCCTCAATTAACCACGGGTTGGCGTACTGGGTGGAGTTAGCGCGGTTTTTTCCTTTCCAGGTGATCAGCTGGAGCGGGAAGGTTTTGACCAGCTCGTCTTCCGGCCCTTCATGGGCAGGCACGTAGTGCGACAGCGCCGGAATTTCCGGGTGCTGCATGTCGTACAGACGCTTCGAGAAGATCTCAATTTTACCGGACGGCGTCGGGAACGGATGATTCTGCGGATCGCGAATGTTGTCTTCAAAGGCAACGTACGGCGCGCTTTTGAAAAGATGCTGACGCGTCTTCTGTAGCGTCGCGAAGTCCGGCAGTTTTTCATCCGGCATGGACAGCCGCGTCTGCTCCCAGATGTGCTCAATCCACGCTTTTTCGTCACGGCCCTCGCTGAACGCTGGCTCGACGCCAAGCTTAGCAGCGACCTCCCGCAGCCAGTCGTAGTCTGAACGGCGTTCAAATTCAGGTTCAATCAGCTTTTCTGACAGGATCAGATAGCTTGCCGTGCCCCAGGTTTCGCCGATATTCCAGCGTTCCATGAAGCTGGTTTCCGGCAAAAGCAGGTCGGCGTATCTGGCGCTCGGCGTCATAAACAGATCGCTTGCGACGATAAACTCGATTTTCGACTCGTCTTCCAGGACACGGGTTGCCTGATGAAGATCCGGGTTCTGGTTAGCCAGATAATTGCCCGCCAGCGAGAACAGGATGCGGATATTGCTGTCCAGCTTCTCAGCATCCTTCAGGCCATCTTCCGCGGTTACCTTAGAAGCATCATCCGCGGCCTGCACCCAGTTCATGACCGAAATTTTGGCGTTGACCGGGTTGTCCGGCATCTCTGGCCCGGCCGCAAATTTGCGGTTTGCGCAGCCGCCATAGCCTGCTGCCCAGCCGCCTTTCACCCCGACGTTACCCGTTAGCGTGGCCAGTATCGTCGAGCCGCGCGCGGTGCGCTCGCCGCAGTTGTGACGCTGCGGTCCCCAGCCCTGGATCAGCGCGGCGGGTTTGGTGGTTGCGTAGTCACGCGCCAGCTGACGAATAGTTTGTGCAGGCACGTGGGTGATTTTCTCTGCCCACTCAGGCGTTTTCGCCACGCCATCCTTTGCACCGCTCAGGTAAGCCATCAGGGATTCATTGGCCGGAACGCCCTCTGGCATGGCGTCTTCGTCAAAGCCCAGGGTGTAGCGTTGAATAAAGTCGCGATCGTGCAGATTCTCCGTGACGATCACATACATCATCGCGTCCATCAGGGCGTTGTCTGTTGTGGGAAGCAGCGGGATCCACTGATCGGCAAGGGAGGAAACCGTATCGGAATAGCGTGGGTCGACAACAATGAAGCGCGTGCCGTTTTGCTTCATCTTCTGGTAGAAGTGGTTGCTGTGCCCGAAGATGGTTTCCGTCGGGTTATGCCCCCAGAGAATGACCAGTTTGGTGTCCAGCAGCGTGTCCAGAGAGCTGCCGCTGGCGGCGGTGCCATAGGTATACGGCGTTGCCGCCGCCGTGTTACCCATACTGACCGAGTGATAGCTTTCGAGATAGCCGCCGGTTAAGTTGAGCAGACGACGAACCATTTTATCGCCGGAAAAGGTCCCGCCGGACACCGCGGTGCCCACATGAACATAGCGTGACGCAGCACCGTATTTTTGCGTAATAGTTTTTAATTGATTCGCAATGAGGGTGGTGGCTTCATCCCAGGTAATACGCTCGAATTTTCCTTCGCCACGTTTACCTACGCGTTTCATTGGATATTTCAGTCGATCGGGGTGATAAACAAATTTCCGATAAGCCCGACCACGAACGCAGGCGCGCATTACTGGCATCTGCGGATCCAGCGCGTTATCCGGACGCGTTGAAATTCGGGTCACAACGCCATCACTGACGTGAGCACGAATATCACACTTCCCGCCGCAGTCAAACGTACTACAGGTTTGCACCACTTTTTCTTCAGGCGTAGCGTCTGAAACCGCCGCGCCCTGTGCCTGTACTTTGCCGGTTTTGACGACAAACGGCAGGGCGGCGAGCGCCGACCCTACCTGAATAAACTGACGCCGGGATATGGCGGGAATAAGCCCTTCTCCCTGATGTTTATTTTTTTTCATTGCTCGTTCCTTCAAATAAAAACGCATTCTCGTTTTTTTTCAGGAACGAATATTGATAATTATCAAGCTAACTCTTGAGGGGTAATACTTAGCGATCTAATTCAAAATTCACTGTCGCCGTTTGTCCTGTTTCATCTAATACAATTAATTGATATTTACCCGGCAAATATAATTGCAGTGAATAATTCTTCTGATGCCCGTCCAGCGGTTCGCCATTCAAAAACCACCATCGTTGTCCCTCCCCGCCGCTGGTTGAAACGTTAAGGGTCATATTTTTCTCACCCGGAAGACGTTTAATTACCGCCCCTTCTCTGACGCCTGACAACATCATCGGCGCCGCATTATGGTTATCCAGCGGAGGGCAAATAGCTGAACGGGCGGGAAGACGAGCAGCCCGTTTTTCAGCAGCAGGCAGCCAGGGCTCCAGCGGTAGCGGCCAGACATCCAGCACTTTCTCTGTCGCATCAGGACAATCCGCCGCAACGCGTTTGCCTTCTTTATCCAGCCAGACCGGGAAACGGATCCCGCGAATACCTTCCTGTTCCGGCAGCAACAGCGTAGGCGGTTCACTGCCTTCCAGCAGCCAGGTTGACAGCCGACGCCGACAGTTTTCGCTCCCTTCAGGCAGGGACTGGCCCCCCGGCCAGCAAATCACGCCCCGTCCTACGCTTGCAGGACGCGGATCGCGCGGCAGGCGCGCTTCATCCACCATCGAGCGGGACTGAAGCATGTTATTGACCTGATTCAGGAGCGGTACCGCGCTGGCGAAACCAAACTGCCCGGCAACGGGCGTGCCGTCCGGGCGTCCGGTCCAGATTCCAATGACATACCGGGCATTCAGGCCGATGGCCCAGGCATCCCGGTAGCCATAGCTGGTGCCCGTTTTCCACGCCAGCGGCGCAACCTGGGGCAACGCACTGTCCGGCAGGGGCTGTGCTTCATTAGCGAGAATGCGTCGAATGATCCACGCCGCCCCCTGCGACAGCAGCGGACGTTCGATCAGCGGATCGCCCGGCTGTAAACGCAGCCGGCCCGCCTTACCCTGACGCGCAAAGGCGCTATAGGCGGCAGCGATATCAGCCAGGCGTGCGCCTGCGCCCCCCAGGATCAGAGAGAGGTTGGGCTGTGCCCCCGCAGGCAGAATGAGCGGTAATCCCGCGTTGCTCAGCATTCCGGCAAAACGTTTTGGGCCGTACGCTTCCAGAACCTGCACCGCAGGCAGGTTGAGGGAACGCACCAGGGCTTCGCTCATACTGACCGGCCCATGGAAGCCGCTGTCAAAGTTGCCGGGACGATAATCCCCCGTTTTTCTTGGCACATCCTGCAATAACGAAGCGGGATGGATCAGACCATCGTCCAGCGCCATGCCATAGATGAATGGCTTGAGGACCGATCCCGGCGATCGGATCGCATTGACCATATCCACGTGGCTGAAACGGCTGTCATCATTGATATCTACCGAGCCTACCCAGCCACGCACTTTCATGGATGTATGATCCACGACGATCATCGCCAGCGAACTGCGGGCAGGCAGGCGTGATTTCCAGTTCATTGCCAGCTCTTCAAGCTGTCGTTGCAAAGCTGCATCCAGCGTGGTGACTATTTTTGTGTCACGACTTTTACTCAGCATCATGCGGGAAAAGAGCGGCGCCAGCTGCGGCATCTGCCGGGGAGCCAGCCAGACCGGCTCTTCACGGGACTCTTTCACCTGCTTCTCAGACCAGACACCCTGAGTCAGCATACGGTCGAGCACTTTGTTCCGCGCCGCTTCGGCACGTTTCGGCCAGCGATCCGGGCGCAGACGGCTGGGTGCCTGCGGCAGCACTGCCAGCAGCGCCGCGTCGGAATAGCTCAGCTGAGACGGCGGTTTGCCAAGGTAAGTCCAGCTTGCCGCGCCCACGCCCTGCAACGTGCCGCCAAACGGGGCACGGTTGAGATACAGCGTCAGGATTTCACGCTTGGAGAGATGCCACTCCAGCTGCATCGCCCGCCACAGCTGACGGATTTTGCCGCCAAAGGTACGCGGATGCGGATCCAGCAGGCGCGCCACCTGCATGGTAAGCGTGCTCCCGCCGGAAACCACTCTCCCGGAGGTGAGATCCTGCCAGGCGGCACGCAATACAGAAAGCGGATTGACGCCCGGGTGATCCCAGAACCAGCGATCTTCATACTGGATCAGCGCCTCAAGATAGCGTGGGGAAACCTCTTCAATGGTAACCGGATAGCGCCAGATGCCTTCGCTGTCGGCAAAACGCCACAGCGGAACACCCTGCTCATCCACCACCACTCGCGCTGGGTTGACCTCTTTCAGGGGCAACGGCCACACGCGGTCAGCGACGACAATCAGCCCCCCTGAAACGAGAAGCGCTCCCGCCAGCCACAGCCAGCGGGAGCGAATCAGGCGTGCTATCCGCATCTTACGGAACAACGATCAGCGGGCCACTGGCCGCCCCCGTTGCCCGCCACTGCGGAACATACATGGACTCGACCATCGGAACAGGCACCTGATAGGTTCCCGGCGTAACGGCACGGGCCAGGTAAACCAGCGTGACCGGCTGACCTTCATTGACCGGCACCGCGGCCACAAAGCGATCGTCGCGGAATTCCATGTGCTGAATATCAGACTGTTGCATCTGATTCAGCAGGTTTTGCACTTCACTGCCGCTGTCCTGCAAGCTGGCGCTGCTGCTCGCCAGATTCTGGTTTTCCAGCTCCAGACCTGCCGGGAGCAGATCCACCACCAGCGCATCCGGCACGTTCTGGCTGGCCTTCACCTCCAGCCACACCAGAACCAGCTCACCGCTCTTCAGAGAAGAGAGCGACTTGCTGCTGCCGTCTGTCGCCAGGATATGACGTTCAATCTGCAAGACATTAGAGGATGGCTGAGGCGCATACTCCGGATAGCCAGTCGTGTCCAGTCGTACCCACAGCGGCGTAGTGCCGGTATTCGTCACCTGCAACGCATCAAGCTGAGCGCCGTTCAGGTTTTCTACCTGCGCTTTATCACTGCTCTGGGTCTGTTCAGAGAGGGTGGTCGTTGCCTGCCACGCACCTGACAAGGTTTGCAGTGAACGTCCGGCCAGGAACAGCGCATTGCTCTCCTGGGTAGACAGCCAGCGCTGGCTGAACGCGTCTTCAGATAACGCGTTCAGCAGCCTGTTTTGCGCATCCGGTAGCAGCTTGTACTCTTCCAGCAGGGAGAGCATCAGGGCATTATCACGCAGCTGGCTGCCGTAATCCGCCATCCAGTTTCGGCTGTCGTTACGGGGAGTTTTGAGAGCCAGATCCAGCGCCTGCTGGCTGCGCGGTGCATCCCCCATCAGTTTGAGTGCCATGCCCAGCTGCATCAACGGAAGCCCGGAAGCAGCCTGAGCGTGGCGATCCCAGATTTCACGCAGCGCACCGAGCGGCGCTTTTTGCTGACGCGCCAGCACCAGCGAAGCGTACGCCTGGACAGCAAATTTGCTGGCCTGGGTGTCGTCGCTGTAGCGGATGGACATCATCCCCGGATCCTGTAAATAGCGCAGCAGTCGGCTGTTGGCGTTATTCACTGCCTCGGCAGGCACGCTGTAACCCTGCTCCCCTGCCCGCACCAGGAAGTCCGTGACATAGGCGGTCAGCCAGTACTCTTCCGGGCCGTTTTTATCCCACAAGGCAAAACCGCCATCGTCACGCTGCATTTGCAGCAGACGGGAGATCCCGATATCAATGGCCGCACGGCGTTTATCGTCGGTATCGCCTTTAATGCCCAGTGCCTTCAGCTGTGCCGCGTTGGTGTAAAGCGACGGGAACAGGCCGCTGGTGGTCTGCTCAAGACATCCGTATGGATAGGCCTGAAGTTCACGAATGTAGCGTGCCAGGTTCAAAGGTGGTTTACCGCTGAGCAACAGCTGCCCCTGTAGCGTGGCAGGCGAGAAACCGGCGATATGCTGTGCTGGCGCGCTCCAGGATTCGCCAGGGTTCAGCATCGTGCCCGTATTCACCGTTTGCGCCGGGAATGCGGGACGCACGCCAATTTTCCAGCTCTTCTGCTGCGGCGCAAACGTCTCACCAGGGAGCTGAAGCCCCGACACCTGAGCAGTCACTTCACCATCACCATAGCCTTCCAGGGCGCGCACCGGAATAAACAGGGTGCTACGTGCGCCAGGCGGCAGCTTAACCGGCTCTGGCTGAGCGCCTTCGAGCGACAACTTACCGGTTGCGGTTAACGCAATGTTCAGCGTTTGCGGCTGGTCCGTCAGGTTAGTCAGGTCCAGCGTCAGGCGGGAGGTATCGCCACTGGCGAGGAATCGCGGCGTGTTAAGCTCGGTGATAATCGGAGCCGCCACAATGATTTTGCTTTCGCTGCTGCCGAAATCGTCTTCCGTCCAGGCCTGCGCCATCAGACGCAGTTCGCCGTTGAAATCGCCAATCGGCAGCGTGATGGTGCCTTCGCCGTTGGCATCAAGCGTAACCGGCTGCGCCTGCTGGGCAATAATGGTGACATGGTTCACCGGTGGCTTACCGCCGCGTTTCAATTCATCGCCGTCTCCGCCAAAGCGCAGTGCGGCCAGACGTCCCTGACCTTCAATCACCTGGCCGTAAACATCATAGATGTCCGCGCCATAGCGCTTCTGACCGAAGAAAGCTTCCCACGGATCCGGCGTGACGTAGTCGGTAATGTTCAGCACGCCGCTATCGACAGCCGAGACCAGTACGTTCACCTTCTGTGGCACAGTCCCCTCTTTTACGCTGGCTTTCACTTTCACAGAAAGCGTCTGGTTCGGACGCATTTTTTGCGGGTTATCCAGTGCGATGGCCAGGCGACGATTTTCGTCCCCCATTGGCAGATGCAGCAGGCCAACCGCCCGTTTTGGCGTGGCGGATTTGGATTTATCGCCAGGACGAACCACCAGCGTGCTGAGGTAGAGATCGTGACGTTTCCAGTCCTTATCCACCGGAATGGCGAGATCCAGACCGTTTGCTGGCACGTCGATCTCTTTCCACCACAGCGGTCCTTCGCTGGATTCGATCATTGCATAGCCCTTGCCTGCGGCCGGCGCTGCAATATGCAGGTTGATGGTATCGCCTGGCTGATAGGATGGCTTGTCCAGTTTCAGCGTCACACGATCCGGGCGAGCAGCGCCCGTGCCATCGCTGTTATCCTGCCAGCTGTACCCCGCCCAGAAGCGCACGCTGCTGACCATGTCATCAGGGGCTTTCACTTCCAGACGGTATGAGCCCCACTCCACCGGGAAGGTGACTTTACCGGTTTCATCGGCCTTGAGGTTTAGCTCCTGCTCGCCCTCAACCAGATCTTTTTGATCAAACTGAGACTGCCAGCCCTCACTCTCGGACCAGTTCCAGAAGTAGTCGCGACGCTCACGGATCAGACGCACCTGCAAACCAGATACCGCTTTTTTTGTCCCGCTGGCATCGGCATAGACGATGTCAAAGCTGGCGTTGCCGTTTTCATCGACAATCGGCTGATTGACGGTGGTATCGGTACGGTAGTCGTAAACGGCCTTGCTGGCGAACTGTGGGCGGATCCCCGGAAGTTCAGCCGCAGGCCAGATAGTCTGCTCGGCGCGTCGCGTTACCGGACGCCCACCTGATTCCAGCAGGCTGGCCTGCAAAATCAGTTGCAGCGGCGAGTGCGCCTCTTTCCACTGGCTTTCGGTGGTAACCTGCCCACGCCCCTGTTCGTCCAGCGTAAGCTGCACTTCATCCAGGCTGCGGCTCAGGTTCTCCTCGGCAATATCACCGAACTGGAAGCCAGGCAGCGCAGGCACCGCGTCACGTAGCGGACGCAGGAAAAGCTGGCCTTGCAGAGAATTGCCGTTAGCCGGCGCGCCATACAGGTAATAGCCCACAACGTTAAAGTCGACATTATCCTGCGGGGAAACCGGCGTTTTTTGCCCGGTCAGATTCAGCGCCATACGCTCAGGCATAAAATCTTCGACGTGGAAATCCCACATGCGCTGCTGGTTATCGCCCGTATTCGCGCGAATATGCCACATGCCGGTCTGGGCGCCGCTATCGAGCGGATAGTTGAAGCGATAAAGGCCGTTCTCAGGTTGCACAACGACCGTACGCGCCACCTGTCCGTCCGGGCGCAGCACGTCAAGTTTTACCGGCTGATCGGGAAGCGGTTTGCCATCGCTGTCGCGAAGCAGGCCGTTCAGGATCACCGTTTCACCCGGACGATAGAGATCGCGCGGGCCAAACATAAAGAACTGTTTGCTGTAACCCGGGTTACCGGCGATATCAAACTCCGCCAGATCCAGCGCCGGAAGTTTGAGGTCGAGAAGCGTCGTCTGGCCATCTTTACTGGCCAGGATCAGCGCGGCTTCTTTATCGGTTTCCAGTTTCGCATGACCATCGGCGTCGCTGTTCGCCTCGGCCAGGGTCTGCCCTTTATCGTTCAGAAGGGTAATGGCCACACCTGACTGCGCCGCACCGTTTTCAAGACTCTGGGTGAAGATGTCCAGGCGGTTATGATAACGGTGAGCGGACAGCCCAATATCACTTAAGGTAAAGAGCGTCGCGGCGTTACTGTAGTTATAGTGACCAGCCTGATTCATCACGGCGATATAGACGCCAGACTGCTGGAGCGGCTTAATATCTTTGAGCGGCAGGAGCAGTTTTTCACGCGTATTGCGCGCCGGGTTGAGGTCGAAACGGCCGGTGTAGACCAGTTCCGCCATCTTCAGCAGGTTGTCAGATTCCCAGTTGGTCAGCGAGTTACGGTACTCCCACTGGCTGACAAACGAGGCCAGCGACTCCGGCTTCACACGATAGAAGTTCACGTCCACATTGTTGACGTTGAGCGCCATCACCGGCAACCCTTCCACCACCTTACCCGGCAGCAGCGATCCGCGGCTGGCGAATCCGACCGTCGGTTCAACATCCCGGGTGGTGATCGCTTTTTCATAGTCGATGCCGAATGTCGCTTTGTTCAGCGCCAGCAAATTACGTTCGACGGTGACGACCAGATTACGATTCGGCTCCAGATGGCGCAGGCGCAGCTCTTTCAGATTGGGGGCCAGTTCCCAGGCGCCGTCCACTTTGCCGCTTTTTTTATCCACCACATGCACCGTTTTCGCAAAATCCTGGCTGGGCTCCAGCGGTACAGAGAAGGTCAGAACCAGCGTCGCAGCGCCGTCGAGTTGCACTTCAGAGGCATCCAGCAGCGTCAACGCCTTGCCCTGACTCTGCGCGGCCAGCTTAGCCAGCTTTTCAGGATCCGGTTTTGCCGGGGTTTTCTGTTCTGATGCAGTAGACGCTGCGGGGGCAGCGGCCTGAGGTTTGTCGTCGCTGTTATCACAGCCGACAAGCGTAAAGGTGGTGAGCAGCGCGAGAGAGATCGCAGCTAAGCGAAACGGTTTCATCCTGTGTCCCTGGCCTGAGGGGCCTGTTGGTCGTCGTCCGGATAAGTATTATCCGCAAGTTTCGTTAATACAAAAAGTCCAATTTTATAATCTGGAAAGCGCCTCGCAGATTGGCATCACGCTGCCACACCGTGTTGGAACCGCGATCACACAGCGTAACGTAACATGTTACCTTTCGCGTCATTTGTTTTTAAAACAAGAAGATAGCTGGATAAGCTCGCATCAAGCCTGCTAGTTTTATGACCATGACGCACCCCGAGTGCGCGGTTCAATAAGAGAGAAAGCCATGAAACGAGCCGTGAACGCCCTACAAAATTTCGGAAAATCATTGTACGGACCTGTACTTATCTTACCCATCGTCGGCCTGTTTATCGCCTTCGGGAATGTACTGGGTAACGGCAATCTGGCCGAGTACCTGCCGTTTCTCGGCCACCCGCTGATCCAGAGTGTCGGCCAGCTGATCGCCAAATCTGCCGTGTCGGTGCTGGTCAACCTGGCGCTGGTATTTGCCGTCGGGATCCCCATTGGACTGGCAACACGAGACAAAGGCTACGCGGCGTTGATTGGGCTGGTGACCTTTATCGTATTCATTAACGCGATGAACGTGACGTTACAGCTTCAGGGAGAACTGGCCCCTGCGGAACAGATGAAAGCCGCCGGACAAAGCATGGTGCTGGGCGTTCAGGTGCTGGAGATGGGCGTTTTCGCCGGGATCCTGACCGGGGCGCTCTCCGGTTATCTGTACAACAAATATTCCGGTGTCCAGTTTAACGGCGCGATGGCGATTTACTCCGGCCACTGCTTTGTCGCGATTGTAATGCTGCCTGTCTCTATGCTGCTCGGCGTGGTCATGAGCGAACTCTGGCCGTACGCACAGCATGGAATAAGCGCCCTGGCGCTGGCGATCAAAGGGTCCGGTCCGTTTGGCGTGGCGATCTACGGTTTCCTTGAACGCATTCTGGTGCCGACGGGCCTGCATCATCTGGTCTATACGCCGTTCCTGTATACCGAACTGGGCGGTACGCAGGAGGTGTGTGGCGCAACCTATCAGGGCGCGCGCAATATCTACTTCGCCGAGATGGCCTGCCCGGACGTGAAGCAGCTCAGCAGTACCGTGGTGTGGGATGCGCGCGGCATCAGCAAGATGTTCGGCCTTCCTGCCGCCGCGCTGGCGATGTACATGACCGCGAAGCCAGAGCGTAAAGCGATTGCGAAAGCGATTCTGATCCCGGCGGCGCTGACCTCGCTGCTGGTCGGCGTAACCGAGCCGATTGAATTCTCCTTCCTGTTCGTCGCCCCGCTGCTGTTCGTGGTGCATGCGGTGCTGACCGGCATCGGCATGATGCTGTTCTCGCTGTTTGGCGTTCACGCCATCGGCGCCAACGGGATTATCGATTTCATCCTCTACAACCTGCCGCTCGGCACGGAGAAGTCCAACTGGCCCATGTACATCGTGGTCGGGCTGATCATGTTCGCCCTTTATTTCGTGGTATTCCGCTTCCTGATCCTGCGCTTCAACATGAAAACGCCGGGGCGTGAAGATGAGGACCAGGAGACACGCCTTTACAGCAAGCAGGAGTACCAGGCGAAGGGCAATAACGACGAGCTGGGCGAATCCATCGTGGTGGGTCTGGGCGGTCGGGAAAATATAGAGGTAGTGGATAACTGCTACACCCGCTTACGCGTCACGGTGAAGGACGTCGACATCATCGACGAACCGCGCCTGAAAGCGACCGGCGCGAAAGGGGTTATCAAACAAGGTAACAACGTTCAGGTGGTCTACGGGCTGCATGTCAAAAAAATGCGAGAAGCCGTTGAGACGTTTCTCTGAAAGGAGCTAAAGATGTTTACATCCCCATTTATTCTGTCGATTGCCGGCGGCGGTAGCACCTACACGCCAGGTATTGTGAAAAGCCTGATGGTACGTCTGCATGATTTCCCTCTGGCAGAGATCCGCCTGTATGACATTGACGAGGCGCGCCAGAACACCATTGCGCCCGTGGTGGAGAAGGTTATTCGCGACCACAGCCAGAGCATCAAATTCACCGTCACCAGCGATCCGGAAGTGGCCTTCAGCGGCGCGCATTTTGTTTTTGCCCAGATGCGCGTCGGACAGTACAAAATGCGCGAGCAGGATGAAAAGATCCCGCTGCGCCACGGGGTGGTCGGCCAGGAAACCTGCGGACCCGGCGGGCTGGCATATGGCCTGCGTACGATCCTGCCGATGGTAGAGCTGATCGATCGGGTGGAACGCTACGCGCACGAAAAGGCGTGGATCGTGAACTACTCCAACCCGGCGGCGATTGTCGCTGAGGGCGTGCGTCGCCTGCGCCCCAACGCACGCGTGCTGAACATCTGCGATATGCCGGTTGCCGCGATGCGCAATATGGGTGCCATTCTGGGCGTGGATCGCCATCAACTGGAGGTGGACTATTTTGGCCTCAACCATTTCGGCTGGTTTACCCGCGTGCGGGTGGACGGCGAGGACAAGCTGCCGGAGCTGCGTAAACATATCGCGAAGTTTGGCCTGCTGACGGAAGATGCCGCGAAAACCGACCCGCAGCACTCGGATCCGTCGTGGGTGAAAACCTGGCGCAACATCAAGCCGATTATGGATAACTTCCCGGAGTACCTGCCGAACCCGTATCTACAGTACTACCTGATGCCAAACCAGATTGTGGAGCATCAGAACCCTGACTATACCCGCGCCAACGAAGTGATGAACGGGCGTGAGAAAAAGCTGTTTGCCGCCGCCGAAGAGTACCAGCGCACCGGAATTTTACCGGACGCCTTCCACGTAGGTGTTCACGGCGAATTTATCGTCGATGTCGCCTGCTCACTGGCGTTCAACCTGCGCCAACGCCATCTGGTGATGGTGGAAAACCGCGGGGCGATTACCAACCTGCCGTACGATGCGGTGGTGGAAGTGCCTGCCTATATCACCTCCGAAGGGCCGGAGCCTGTCCGCGTGGGTCAAGTGCCGCTGTTCCACCAGACGCTCCTGCAACAGCAGCTGGCCTCTGAACAGCTGCTGGTTGAGGCAACCATCGAAGGCAGCTACGAGAAAGCGTTGCAGGCGTTTACTCTGAACCGCACCGTGCCGACCATGGAGCACGCGAAAGCGATTCTGGATGAGATGATCGAAGCCAACCGCGACTACTGGCCTGCGCTGCAAAAGGCCTGGCTGGACGGTGAAGCGGTGAAAAAATAGGGGCTTGCTCGCGAGTTGAACGTGGTTAGCTTGTCGGTGTCAGAAAAAACACCGACAATCCTTTTTTACGGAAAAGAATGGAGGCAACCATGTCCACCTCATATTTTGTCGCTGCCGACTGGCTGATTGAGCACGGCGACGACCCGGAAGTTCAGATTATCGACGCGCGCATGGCCCCTCCGGGCCAGGAGCATCGTGACGTTCCCGCTGAATACCGTGCAGGGCACCTGCCTGGCGCGGTATTTTTTGATATCGAAGCCCTCTCCGATCACACCTCTCCCCTGCCGCACATGCTGCCTCGCCCGGAAGCGTTTTCCGTGGCGATGCGCGAGCTGGGCATCAGCAAAGATAAACATCTTGTTGTTTACGATGAAGGTAATCTGTTTTCCGCGCCGCGAGCGTGGTGGATGCTGAAAAACTTCGGCGTGGAAAAGGTATCGATTCTGGCGGGCGGACTTGCAGGCTGGAAGCGCGACGAACTACCGCTTCAGCAGGGTGACGTCACGCTGCCGGAAGGGGAATTTGATGCCACGTTTGACGCTAACGTGGTCAAGCGCCTGACCGACGTGCTGGTCGTGAGCCACGAAAACACGGCACAAATCGTCGATGCGCGTCCCGCTCCACGTTTCAACGCAGAAGCGGACGAGCCGCGTCCGGGACTGAAACGCGGACATATCCCGGGGGCGCTGAACGTACCGTGGGGCGATCTGGTGTTTGAAGGCGAGCTGAAAACCACCGATGAATTGCGTGCCATTTTTGAACGTCAGGGCGTGGATTTGCATCGTCCGGTTATTGCCAGCTGCGGCTCTGGCGTGACGGCCTGCGTGGTGATCCTGGCGCTGGCAACCCTTGGCGCGAATGACGTGACTCTGTACGACGGCGCCTGGAGTGAATGGGGTGCACGGGACGATCTGCCGGTTGAACCGGCGAAATAATGGATAACCGCCTGGCAACGCTGTTAACGCGCGGATCGTCGCTGACCCGCGCGGAGTATCGCGTCCTCGCCCACCTCACTGAGCATCCATTGCTGGTGGGCAACATCACGGTGCGCGAGCTGGCGCAGGCGACATTTGTCTCTACCGCGACGATTATGCGGCTGTGTCAGAAGCTGGGGTTTAGCGGCTTTAGCGAGTTTATCTGGCACTGCAAGCAGCTGCTTTCTGACACGCCGCATATCACCGTACAGCCTGAGCAACATGCGGAAATGCCCGCGCTTTTTACCCGGTTCGTTGCCAACTATCAGCAGACCTTCCAGTGGGTCACTCAGGACAAACGCCAGCAGTTTGCCAGCCTGCTGCGCCAGAAAGAGAGCTTCTTTCTCTACGGCGCCGGGTTTTCGTACCTTTTTGCCGAGTACCTGACCAAGAAGTTGCAGGTGCTGGGAAAAACGGCGTTCATCTCCGGGCCGGGAGACAGCCGGAATATTTTTCTCAGCAACGCCGCGCGCTATCAGGTGTTTATTGCCGTTTCACGCAGCGGCGAAACGGAGCAGGTACTGGATAAAGCGCGGATCGCCAAAAACGTCGGCATGACGATCGTCGCCTTTACCCGCGCGTCGGCCAATACGCTGGCAGGCATGGCGGACGTGCATTTTGCCCTCTATGACGAAGCGGTACATTTCGCCGCCGAAGCCGCAGGGGTAACGTCGTTTGAGTCGAATCTGGTGCTGCTGATGGATTTACTGCTGCTGGAAGCAACGGGGTGAAGGTCACCCCGCCGTAATCAGATAATGCGGTTGGTCTTGAGATCGCGCAGGAAGCCGCCCCAGCGACGCTCGTAGAACGGGGTGATGTGCTCGGTAATAAAGTGGCTGATCCCCTTCTCACCTTTCTTCACCTGACAGATATCAATCGGCTCATCGCCCGGCAGGGTGTCGGTTGCCACGCTTCCCGCTGCCTGGATGATCTCGTCGATATCGCCGTCGGCCTCAATCCCTATCAGCAGAACAGGCTTTTCGTCAGCGCTCTCTTTGATGGAGCAGAGAAACGCGCGTTTTACCGGCTTGATGGTTTTAAACAGCGTGGTCAGGGAGTCAATCATCTGCGCGGGCGGCTCGGCCACTTCAGACAGCAGCAGCGTTTCGCCCCCTTCCAGCACCTCCTGAGTGCTGAGCGGGTTGCCCTCGTCACCAATCAGGTGGCTGATTTCGCGCGGAGTAAACTCTTTCCCGGTCGGCAGTTTGGCGTTGAGGAACAGCGTCTGCCCCAGGGTCATTTCGAACAACGTGCGCACCGGCATCACCACGAACGCCTGTTCGTCTTCTACCGCTTCCTGCAAGGCCTCGAGCGAAGTAAAGAACGGGATCACCGAGGTGCCGTCGTCTTTCTCCCAGTGCAGCAGATCCAGCGCGCTGTCTTCGACAACCTGCTCCCCTTCCGCCGCGGTGCCCGGCACCCAGACGGTGGATTCCAGCAGCGTGCGGAAAAAGGCCGGACGGTGGGCGGGTTCGGTCGCCGCCTGCTCCAGCAGGGTTTCTAATTCGTTTTTGGTTTCTGACATAGTTTGGCTACTTCAAAAAACGCCGGGTGGCGCTTCGCTGACCCGGCCTACAAAACCGTAGGCCCGTGCAAGCGCAGCGCCGCCGGGCAATATGATGACTCCGAAGGCGCGCGTAAGCGTAGCGCTACCCGGCAAAAAAGATCACTCAGCCGTCAGCAGGTTCGCCACGGTACGCACGCCCAGACCGGTCGCACCCGCAGACCACTGCTCAACCGCCGCTTTACGGTAGGTTGCGGAGCAGTCAATGTGCAGCCAGCCTTCATGGTAGTTCTCAACGAAGTGAGACAGGAAGCCTGCTGCGGTGCTTGCCCCCGCCGGGTACGCTGCGCTCGCGGTGTTGTTCAGCTCGGCGAAGTTAGACGGCAGCTGGCTACGGTGGAACTCGGCCAGCGGCAGACGCCAGAACGGTTCGTTTTCCGCCGCCGCGCTGGCCAGCAGGCGAGCGGCCAGCTTGTCGTCGAAGCTGAACAGGGCGTGATAGTCGTTACCCAGCGCCGTTTTCGCCGCGCCGGTCAGGGTTGCCATGTCGATAATCAGCTCCGGCTTCTGCGCAGAGGCGTCGATCAGGCCATCGGCCAGCACCAGACGGCCTTCGGCGTCGGTGTTCATCACCTCAACGTTTTTACCGTTGCGGTAGCGAATGATGTCGCCCAGCTTGAAGGCGTTGCCGCTCACCATGTTGTCCGCGCAGCACAGGTAGAGCTTCACGCGCTTGTTCAGGCCGCGGGTGATGGCGAACGCCAGCGCGCCGGTAATGGTGGCCGCACCGCCCATGTCGGACTTCATGGAATCCATGAACGCGCTCTGCTTCAGGCTGTAGCCGCCGGTGTCGAAAGTGATGCCTTTTCCGACCAGACAGGCAAAGACCGGCGCTTCTTTATCGCCGGTTGGGTTGTAATCCAGCGCCAGCAGGACCGGAGGACGCTCGGAGCCACGGCCCACGGTGTGGATGCCCATGTAGTTCTGCTCGCGCAGGTCTTCACCTTTGGTGATGCGGTAAGACATCTTGTCGCCCGCCACGCCGCACAGCAGGTCGACGGCGCGCTGCGCCAGCTGCTCAGGGCCTAACTCTTCCGCCGGGGCGTTGATGGTGTCGCGCACCCAGTCGATGATTTGCAGGCGGCTTTCCAGCTCTTTCTGACCGGCTTCGTCGAGGTTCGCCCACTCGATTTTGCGGGTGCCTTTCGGCCCTTTGTAGCCTGCCCAGAACGCCCAGCTGCGGTCGGTGTCCCAGCCTTCGCCTTCCAGCGACACATGCTTAATGCCAAGGCCGTCAATTTTACGCGCGGCGCGCTGGATCAGGCCCAAATCATCATTGCCCGTCAGGTGCAGGGTAATACCGTCGTTGTTGATGCTGTAGGTGGCTTTTTCGCCCCAGCGTGCGTCGGCTGGCTGCGTGGAGAGCGTAATCTTCATCGCTTCGGTCATTTTATTTATCCTTATTAGCAACTAGCAAACGGGCCGCCTGAAGGCAGCCCGTTTATGTTATCTATTCTGCTTCATCTAACCAGACTAACAGAATCGCCTCCAGAATTTTTTCATTGGATGCGTTTGGATCGTCGTCAAAATCTTCCAGATCGCAAATCCACTGATGCATATCGGTGAATCGTACGGTCTTCGGATCGAGATCCGGGTTCGCGTCGTAGAGCGCCTCGCCGATTTCACGGCTGTCTGTCCACTTCAGTCCCATATCAATGCTCGCGTGCGTGGTTGATGGTGTAACGTGGGAACTCCACGACCAGATCTTCATCGGTCACCGCAGCCTGGCAGCTTAAGCGGCTGTCGGGCTCCAGACCCCATGCTTTGTCCAGCATGTCGTCTTCGTCTTCGGTGCTCTCTGCAAGAGAGTCGAAACCTTCACGCACGATGCAGTGGCACGTTGTGCAGGCACAGGATTTTTCACAGGCGTGTTCCACTTCGATACCTGCACGCAGGGCTACATCGAGAATGGTTTCACCGGTCTTCGCTTCCAGAACAGCGCCATCCGGACAGAGGTCCGCATGAGGCAAAATTACAATCTTTGGCATATTAAACCTCGTCCACGGACTGGCCTTTCAGCGCGACGCGGACAGATTTGTCCATGCGGCGAGCAGCGAAGTCCTGGGTTTGTTTATCAACGTTTTTAATGGCTTCTTCTATTGCGTCAGCGTCATTGCCTTCGGCGACTGCGCTTAAGCGCGCGGCAGCATCGTCAATCACCTGGCGCTCAGCGGCGCTTAACAGCGCGGCATCGGCAGCGAGCGCGCCGTTCAGGCTTTCCAGCACGCGTGCGGCTTCCACTTTTTGTTCGGCCAGCATACGCGCCTTCACATCCTGCTCGGCGTAGCTCATTGAGTCCTGAATCATGGAGGCGATTTCGCCATCGGTCAGGCCGTAGGACGGCTTCACCTGGATGGACGATTCCACGCCGGTCGATTTTTCCATCGCCGTGACGCTCAGCAGGCCGTCCGCATCCACCTGGAAGGTAACGCGAATATGCGCCCCGCCCGCCGGCAGCGCCGGAATTCCGCGCAGCGCAAAGCGCGCCAGAGAGCGGCAGTCCTGCACCAGCTCGCGCTCGCCCTGCATCACGTGGATGGACATCGCGGTCTGGCCGTCTTTGAAGGTAGTAAACTCCTGCGCGCGCGCCACCGGAATGGTGGTGTTACGCGGAATGACTTTCTCCACCAGGCCGCCCATGGTTTCTAAACCCAGAGACAGCGGGATGACGTCCAGCAGCAGCATTTCGCTGTCCGGCTTGTTGCCGACCAGGATATCGGCCTGGATAGCGGCGCCCACGGCAACCACTTTGTCCGGGTCGATAGAGGTCAGCGGCGTGCGGCCAAAGAATTCGCCCACGCGCTCGCGCACCAGCGGCACGCGGGTTGAGCCGCCAACCATGACCACTTCCAGCACCTCGCTGGCCTCCACGCCCGCATCTTTCAATGCGCGACGGCAGGCCAGCAGGGTACGCTTAACCAGAGGCGCGATCAGTTCGCTGAACTGATTGCGGGTGATCTCACCCTGCCAGCCCGCAACGTTAACCGTGACCGATTGCGCGTCGCTCAGGGCGATTTTGGCGTCGATGGCCGCATCCAGCAGTTCACGCTGTACGCGCGCATCGCTGCGATCGCTGATGCCCGCCTGCTCGCGGATGTAGTCTGCCAGCAGATGGTCGAAGTCATCGCCGCCGAGCGCGGAATCCCCGCCGGTCGCCAGCACTTCGAACACGCCGCGGCTCAGGCGCAGGATTGAAATATCAAACGTCCCGCCGCCGAGATCGTAAACCGCAATCACCCCTTCCTGACCGGAATCGAGGCCGTAGGCAATGGCCGCCGCCGTCGGTTCGTTCAGCAGACGCAGCACATGCAGGCCCGCCAGACGCGCAGCGTCTTTGGTGCCCTGACGCTGTGCATCGTCGAAGTAGGCCGGAACGGTGATTACCACGCCGTCGAGATCGCCGCCGAGTGTCGCCGTGGCGCGCGCCGCCAGCGCTTTGAGGATGTCAGCAGAAACGCGAATCGGGTTCAGCAGACCGGCAGACGTCGCGATCATCGGCAGGCCGTTTTCGCTGGCCTGTAGCTGATACGGCAGATGCGGGTAACGGGTCTGGATATCAGCCAGCGAGCGGCCCATCATGCGCTTAACCGAGCTGATGGTATTGGCCGGATCGCGCGCGGCGTTGGTGCGGGCATCAAACCCGACCGCGTGACCCTGCTGCTGGTAGTGGACCACGGAAGGCAGCAGATGGCGCCCCTGCTCGTCAGCCAGCGTTTCCGCCTGGCCGCTACGCACGGTCGCCACGAGAGAATTGGTGGTGCCCAGATCAATACCGACCGCCAGACGACGCTGGTGCGGTGCGGCGCTTAAGCCAGGCTCACTAATTTGTAATAAGGCCATAATTGCTTCCGAAATTAAAAATCGAGCAGCTTTTCTTCGAGTTGTTCAGCACTGCTTCGCAGTTTATCGAGAAAACGGAGTTTGCGCACAGTGTCTGCCGCCACGTCCCAGGTCTCGTTGTTCAGTTGCTCCACCATCTGCTGATGGCGGGTATCGAACATGCCCTTTACGCGCGTGATAAAGCTTTCCAGGCGCGCTTCGTCTTTAGCCTGTTCAATTTCATCCAGCTCTTCGCGCAGCTCCAGCTGTTCCATCAGAAAGGCGGTGTCGCGCACGGTATGCTGTTCGCTCGCCAGATCGAAACCGTGGAGCGAGAGCAGATATTCTGCACGCGCCAGCGGATGACGCAGCGTTTGCCAGGCCTGGTTGATGGTTGCGGAGTGTGACACCGCAGCCAGCTGCTCTGCCTGCGTCCCGCTGGCGAATTTATCCGGATGGTACTGACGTTGGAGATCCTGAAAACGGACCGTCAGCGCCTGGAGATCGATCGGGTATTGAGCGGGTAGTCCGAAGAGAGTGAAGTAATCCATAACAATCTCAGGGGTAGCCTGTTAGAACAAACCCCACGCGTAGCAAAGCCACGGTGGGGTTTCGGATGACGCGCGGTTAAACGTGGAAGCTTTCGCCGCAACCACACTCGTCTTTGACGTTCGGATTCGTGAATTTGAACCCTTCGTTCAGGCCTTCTTTTACGAAGTCCAGCTGAGTGCCGTTGAGGAATTGCAGGCTTTTGCCATCGACCACCACCTTCACGCCCTTGTCTTCAAACACGGTGTCATCAGACGCCGGTTCGTCAACAAACTCCAGTACGTAAGCCATACCAGAACAGCCGGAGGTACGTACGCCCAGTCGCAGGCCAAAGCCTTTACCACGGTTCGCCAGAAAAGAGCTTACTCGCGCGGCAGCGCTGTCGCTAAGGGTAATCGACATACTCAAACCTCAATTATTTTGCTTCACGTTTGCTTTTGTAATCCGCAATGGCGGCTTTGATCGCGTCTTCTGCCAGAATTGAGCAGTGAATTTTCACCGGCGGCAGTTCGAGTTCTTCAGCAATATCCGTGTTCTTGATTGCCTGTGCTTCGTCCAGAGACTTGCCCTTCACCCATTCGGTGACCAGGGAGCTGGACGCGATAGCTGAACCGCAGCCGTAGGTCTTGAAGCGCGCGTCTTCAATGATACCTTCATTGTTGACTTTAATCTGCAACTTCATCACGTCGCCACACGCTGGCGCGCCAACCATACCGCTACCGACAGATTCATCGCTGTTGTCAAAAGAGCCAACGTTGCGCGGGTTCTCGTAATGATCGATAACTTTTTCGCTGTATGCCATGATTGAATTCTCCTTATGTACCGATTAGTGATGTGACCATTCAATGCTGTTCAGATCCACGCCCTGCTTGAACATTTCCCACAGTGGAGAAAGGTCGCGCAGACGGCCAATGGAGTTACGAACCAGTTTGATGGTGTAGTCAATCTCTTCTTCGGTAGTAAAACGACCTAAAGAGAAACGGATAGAGCTGTGTGCCAGCTCGTCAGTCATACCCAGCGCGCGCAGCACGTAGGATGGCTCCAGGCTTGCAGACGTACAGGCAGAACCGGAAGAAACGGCCAGGTCTTTCAGCGCCATGATCAGCGATTCACCTTCAACATAGTTGAAGCTGACGTTGAGGATGTTTGGCGCGCCCTGCTCGAGATCGCCGTTCAGATACACTTCTTCCATATCTTTCACGCCGTCCCACAGACGGTTACGCAGCGTACGCAGGCGTGCCATCTCGGTTTCCATCTCTTCTTTCGCGATGCGATACGCTTCGCCCATGCCCACGATCTGGTGAACAGGCAGCGTACCGGAACGCATGCCGCGCTCGTGACCACCGCCGTGCATCTGTGCTTCGATGCGGATACGTGGCTTACGACGAACGTACAGCGCGCCGATACCTTTCGGACCATAGATTTTGTGACCGGAGAAGGACATCAGGTCCACTTTCAGCTGGCTCAGGTCGATAGGCAGTTTGCCCACGCTCTGGGTCGCATCCACGTGGTAGATGATGCCGCGCGCACGGCACATTTCGCCGATGGTTGCGATGTCCTGCACAACGCCGATTTCGTTGTTAACGTGCATGATGGAAACCAGGATGGTGTCATCGCGCATGGCCGCTTCGAGCTCTTTCAGGTCGATGATCCCGTTGCTCTGCGGCGCCAGGTAAGTCACTTCGAACCCTTCACGCTCCAGCTGACGGCAGGTGTCCAGCACGGCTTTGTGTTCGGTTTTGCTGGTGATGATGTGCTTGCCTTTTTTCTGATAAAAGTTGGCTGCACCTTTGATCGCCAGGTTGTCGGATTCGGTCGCGCCGGAGGTGAAAACAATTTCACGCGGATCGGCACCAACCAGGTCAGCAATCTGATTACGGGCGATATCAACCGCCTCTTCAGCATGCCAGCCAAAACGGTGAGAACGGGAAGCTGGGTTACCAAAGTTTCCGTCCAGGGTCAGACACTGCATCATTTTCTCGGCAACACGCGGGTCCACCGGCGTGGTTGCGGAGTAATCGAGATAAATCGGTAATTTCATTGCTCTATAAACTCCGTACATCGCTTCAATGCAAGGAATCAGGCAACCGGCTGGATGTACGACCGAGTACACGGGGCGAGCTAACGCCCCGGCCTGATTCTGAAATACTTATCTTTTTATTACGCGCGCAGTTTAACGTCGATTGCGTCCTGCGAACGGGTGCTGCGCTGTGATTCATGGCTTTGCTGACGACCCGACACGTCCAGAACTTCCTGGTTATTCACCAGTTCACCCAGGGTGATGTTGTTCAGGAAGCCGGTCAGACGGTCGCTCAGATCGCGCCACAGCGCGTGGGTCAGGCACTTATCGCCGCCCTGGCAGCCGCCTTTACCCTGGCAACGGGTCGCGTCAACGGATTCGTCAACCGCGCTAATCACTTCGCCAACCGCAATACTGCCTGCGTCTTTACCCAGCAGATAACCGCCGCCCGGGCCACGAACGCTGGACACCAGTCCGTTTTTACGCAGTCTGGAGAACAGCTGTTCCAGGTAAGAGAGGGAGATCCCTTGTCGTTCAGAAATATCAGCCAACGGAACCGGGCCCGCTTCGGAGTTGAGCGCAACGTCCAGCATCGCGGTCACGGCATAACGCCCTTTAGATGTCAGTCTCATGTCTTACTTAACCTCAAACTCGCCCCTGCCCGGGGTTTTTTATTGTAAAATGGGGGTATTGCATAGCAGGGCCAAGTCTGACATTCCTGACTAAATTGGTCAACTATTTACTTGACTGTTTTAGTCAGGTATTTAACCTTCTGTGCCGTATTTTGCCCGGCGGCGCTGCGCTTGCACGGGCCTACGGGCTTTGTAGGCCGGGTAAGCGCAGCGCCACCCGGCGAACACACTGCACTACTCTTTATTCTTCTGCTCAATCGACGCCAGAATCCCGCGCAGGATGTTCAGCTCCTGGCTTTCCGGACGCGCGCGGGTGAACATACGGCGCAGCTTGTTCATCACCTGACCCGGGTGGCCTTCACGGATAAAGCCGGTTGAGAGCAGCGTCTGCTCCAGATGACCGTAGAAGCGCTCGAGGTCGTCCACCAGCGGGTAGGCCGTCTCTTCTTTAGGTTCCACCGGTTTCTCCTGCGTCGCCAGCCATGCCATGCGCACTTCGTAGGCGATCACCTGCACCGCCATCGCCAGATTCAGCGAGCTGTATTCCGGGTTGGCGGCAATCGCCACATGATAGTGACACTTCTGTAATTCCTCGTTGGTCAGGCCAACGCGTTCACGGCCAAACACCAGCGCAACCGGCGCCTGTTCCGCTTCTGAGATGCTTTTCAGGCCGCATTCGCGCGGGTCCAGCATCGGCCAGGGCAGCGTACGGGAGCGCGCGCTGGTCCCCACCACCAGGCTGCAACCGGCCAGAGCTTCATCAAGGGTGTCCACGATCTGCGCATTCCCGATCACGTCGCTGGCGCCGGCTGCCAGAGCAATAGCCTGAGAGTCTGGTTTCACCAGCGGATTCACCAGCCACAGGTTCGTTAAGCCCATGGTTTTCATAGCGCGGGCCACAGAGCCCATGTTGCCGGTGTGCGATGTTTCGACCAGCACGATTCGAATGTTTTGCAGCATAATTTTTAGATGTCTGGATTCAGTGTCTGAAGAATATTCGGGCATATTATCATAAACGAGAGACATAATCCGATCCCGCTGCTATACTCTGCGCCGATTTTCCTGTTCTTTAACATCCAGTGAGAGAGACCGATGCATCCGATGCTGACCATCGCCGTGCGCGCAGCGCGCAAGGCGGGTAATGTAATTGCCAAACACTACGAAACCCCAGACTCCGTAGAAACCAGCCAGAAAGGCAGCAATGATTTCGTGACGAACGTCGATAAAGCCGCAGAAGCGATTATTATCGAAACGATCCGCAAATCTTACCCACAGCACACCATCATCACCGAAGAAAGCGGTGAACATGAAGGTACCGATCAGGATGTTCAATGGGTTATCGATCCACTGGATGGCACCACCAACTTCGTCAAACGCCTGCCACACTTCTCTGTGTCTATCGCAGTACGCATCAAAGGCCGTACTGAAGTCGCCGTTGTTTACGATCCAATGCGTAACGAACTGTTCACCGCGACCCGCGGTCAGGGCGCGCAGCTGAACGGCTACCGTCTGCGTTGCAGCAATGCACGCGATCTGGACGGCACGATTCTGGCGACCGGCTTCCCGTTCAAGGCGAAGCAGCACGCAACCACTTATATGAATATCCTGGGCAAGCTGTTCACCGAATGCGCGGACTTCCGTCGCACCGGCTCTGCTGCACTGGATCTGGCCTACGTCGCGACCGGCCGCGTTGACGGTTACTTTGAGCTGTCTCTGAAGCCGTGGGACTTCGCGGCGGGCGAGCTGATCGCTCGTGAAGCAGGCGCGATTGTTTGCGACTTCACCGGCGGCCATAACTATATGTCTACCGGCAACATCGTTGCAGGTAACCCGCGCGTTGTTAAAGCCATGCTGGCAAACATGCGTGATGAACTGAGCGATGCGCTGAAGCGTTAATCCCGGTAACTGCACTCAGCGGTTATTTCCCCAATGCTGTCTGTTTTTATAAATCCCCGATATTCATCATCGGGGATTTTTTATTAGTCGTTCCTGTTACGCCTAAATAATCATCAGTATTTACTCTGTAATTTGATTTATAGCAGATTGCCTTTTCGTTTTTATCATTACGATACTTCTTAACTAAACACCTCACTCAGGAAAAATAAATGAGCAACCTTATTTATTTAACGCTTGAGGGCAATATTCAGGGAAAGATTTCTGCTGGCTGTGGTTCTCAGGCTTCAGTCGGCAACCGCTATCAGCTGGGGCATGAAGATGAAATCTTTGTTTTCAGCCTGATGCAGGAAGCGGGCGGTACCGGTGGCCGGCTTCATCATCGCGGACTACAATTCTGTAAGCTCCTGAATAAAAGCTCTCCGTTAATCAGTAATGCTATTAATAATAATGAACGTCTTAAGCTTACCTTTGATATTTACCGCACTAATCGATACGGTCAAATGGAGAAGTATTATCTTATCGAATTACGTGGTGCATCAATACGGTCCATTCAGCTGCATTCAAAAATGAATGATATGGACTATGAATATATCTCGGTGGATTATGATTATATTCTGAGTCGCCATCTTATTGCCGGTACCGAATTTGATTATCTGCTGACGCCTGAAAATTACAGCCGTCTTTTTCCGGTGGTGCAGAAGACTATCCTCCCCGAAGAGCAGCCTGAACGGAGAGTGACATTGGTGCTGGGGATATTCTTTGATGGCACCGGTAATAACGCGGTAAACACCCGGAACATGCTTGAGGCCCTTACGGCGCAGCACTTTGATATTAACAGCCCGGATGCGGTAACCATTCTCGCCAGAAATGCATCGGAAAAGATGGGGATTAGTGGGATCGGGGCGGGCAGCTATCTGGGGTATTACACGAATATTCACTGGTTGAATGAACTGTATGTAATAACTTTTCCCCCAGAGAGTAGTTACATTCAAAATACTGTTTATGTCGAAGGCATTGGAACTCGAGCTGGAGAACCCGATAATCCGATAGGGCTTGGGTTAGGTACAGCAGAGACTGGTATTATTGCCAAAACTGACGATGCGGTAGCGCAGTTGGCGACAACCATAGATGCAGCGCTTGGTTTACTGAAAGGGAAGTTTATCGTCGACAAATTGCGATTTGATATCTTCGGCTTCAGCCGCGGCGCTGCGGCGGCTCGCCACTTCGCCAACCGTGTCCAGGCGGAAGACCAATCCATTATCAGCGCCATTTCAGCGGGTATGGGTAAAATTAGCTACCATGGTGCTCCGGCAGGCAGAAACCGTTTTCTCGGTATCATGGACACCGTGGCGGCCGTCGGCACGCTGGCGAACGGTCTCAATCCACACAGCGCCGATACCGGCAATGTCGACATACGCCTGCGTCCCGGCGTGGCGGAAAAAGTATTCCACATCACCGCCCAGCACGAATGCCGCTATAACTTTGCCCTCAACAGCGTTGCTCCCGCCTGGCCGGAACTCATACTTCCCGGCGCTCATTCTGATATCGGCGGCGGCTATCTGCCCCAGCTGCGGGAAGACCTTTTTCTCACCCGTCCACTGGTGGAAACCCTGCCTCACAACCAGCCAGGCGCGCAGTCGCACGCTTACCAGCAAACGATGGCGCAGCTACGCGCGCTGGAGCATTCACCGGCCATCATGCCCATCATTCGTACCAGTGCCATCACCCCGGACGTATGGGAAGACGATTTTGCCCCGCCGGACCACTACAGCCAGCCGCAGAAACGGACCTTTTCCGCTCTGACGCTGCGCCACCGGACGGTCTTTTTTGACTGGTCGAAAGTGGCGCTGCGGCTCATGGTTGATGCAGCGGTAGAGGCTGGGGCGTTATTTGCTGACGTAGATGGCAACAAAACGCACGGCTTACCTGATGAGCTAAAGCCGTTGTCTGACCGCGCCCGAGAAATGGGAAAAGCGGCCCGTCAGCAAAGAAGCGTAACCGGCTTTACACCTGATGAAGTGGACATAATTGCCCGGAAATATATCCACTGCTCAGCCCACTGGAACGCTGTTGAACTCAAAAAGTCCGGTGAATTACAGGGTGGTGCCTCAGCGTCCGAAACCGTCGGCTTTGTCAACCGGCCGGATGAGAACTGGAGCAGAACGATTTACAACATGGATGGAACCAAACGATGAAAAAACGCAACGTGCTGGCGCTTGCCCTGCTGCTTACGGCTGCAGGCTGCAGCCCACAAAAATCTCACCCTTTACAGTCAAAACAGGCCGCCAGCGGTGACTGGACGCTTCCCTATGACAAGTGGTTTTTTTTATTTATCACACCCAGAGAATTACCGTCTATGGTAAATCACGCCAGAGTCATCGACACGGATGGTTATCTGTATACGTTCAATACTCTTGATCCGACGTCCAGAGATCCTGGCTCTGTTGATAGATGGCCTGAGAATGCACATGGCTTTGGCGGTCAATTTAACAAAGTCAAAGCCCCCCCGCAGTATATTGTCTTCTGCTGGGAATCCTATATTGACCAGCAAACCTACGAAACCAGCGCCGTCTTCGGCCCGGACACCTGGCTGCGAATGAAAACACCTGCCGATCATATCAGTCCCACGGGCAGAACTGTCTGGTACAACAGAATGGTATTTGGCCTCTCCCCCGGAGGAAAAGTCAAAATCTGGTTTTCAGATGTCGCCGGACGCCCCAGCCTGCCCGTCAAACCGCTGAAACTGACGACCCGCTCCGGCAAGGACCTTACCCTGTGCAAAGGCTACGTCGTTCCCGGCGGTACGTTTAACGTCATCCAGTCAACGCAGGATTTCATCAAAGGCAAAACCTACCCCTACGGTAACTGGGATTAACAAGAAGCGACAGACTCGTGGTTATGGGGGATCAGACCGTACGTCGCTAAAACGGCCGCACCCCCCTTCCCACCGGCACCGCGCTCATCCACATTGTCACCGCAGCCACCAGCAGAATCACCCCGCCCGCCAGCGCCAGAGTCGTCCAGCCAACCTGTCGCCACAATACCGGCGTTTTATTGCCGCTGAGTTTTACCGCCAGCTGACGGAAGCTGTGCACCAGCAGGGCTAACGAAGAGATCGTCAGAGACGTTCCCGCCGCCATCGCCAGCGCCGAGAGCATGCCCCAGCCAAATACGCCTGTCACTTTGCTGAACAACAGCACCATGATTGCGCCCGAGCATGGACGCATCCCCATTGAGAGAACAATCATCAGGCGCGCACGCCAGTCCTCACTGTTCTGTAATTGTTCCTGCGTCGGCAGATGCTGATGCCCGCACCCGCAGTTTTCATGGTGAACGTGATGCGGTGTAAAGGATTTGAATTTTGGTTTTCGCAGCAACGCGCGCAATTTTTTCAGCGCCCGCCAGCAGAGGATCAGCCCCAGCACGCCTACCAGCGCGTAACTCCCCTTCTCCAGCCAGAAGCTGCTCATATGCAGCTGGCGGGCCGGCAGTTGTAGCAGCGAAAGGACGACCACGACCAGCGCAATCGCCACTCCGCCCTGAAGTAAAGAAGAAGCCAGCGTCAGGCCGATACTCGATTTCAGCTTCGACGGATGCGTGGCAAGCCAGGTCGTGATGACGATTTTGCCGTGCCCCGGTCCCAGGGCATGCAGCACGCCATAGATAAAGCTGAACGCCAGAAGAGCGCCGCCCGCTTTGGTCGGATTTTCCGCCACCGCTTTCAGCAGACCGCTCATCTGCTGATTAACTTCCCGCTGCCAGAGGATGCTTTTCATCATCACCTGCGGCCATGCCTGCCACAGCCAGAGCGCGCCGCCAACCGCTAACAACAAAAAGAGCGCCAGAGGCCAGAGGTGCAGCCAGCGACGCGGCTTACTGACGGGAGAGGAGATCACTGACATTGTAACGTCACCTCCTGCGCAAACTGTTTACCTAACTCCATGTCTTCGGGGGGCGCATCCTCTTTATCAAGAGAAACGGCAAAGTTCAGCATCTCTTCGCTGGGTTTCGGGGTGTGCACGGCAATTTTGCAGCTTTTTTGTAGCGCGTCCGGCAGCCGTACGTCGCTGTCATTGTCATAGCGCATATCGACATAGTAGGTTGGGTCAAACGTGGAAAACCTGTACTTCTGCCCGGCCAGCGGTTGAGGGTGCGCCAGCGGAAGGATAAAGGTCAGCACCGCCTGATGTCCGTCGCGGGTCATACCGTACACCGTGGGACGGTTGAGAAATTTCACCTTTTGTCCGTTGTGCCAGAACTCGGTGAAGTAGTGCTGACCCAGCACGTTGGCCATCACTTCCGCCGCCAGCTTTTTCCAGATCTCATCGCCGGGCTTTGCGTTTCCGGCATCGTACAGCAGGTCGGCGGAGGTGATTTCATCCATCGTCCAGCGCATTTTCAGGCCGCTGAGCTGCGTGCCGTCCGTCACCAGTTCGGTTTTCAGGCTGATAAAACTGTGAGGATGTGCGCCGGCGGCAAAAGTGAAAACCGCCAAAAATAACGCTACCGCGCTTTGTTTAACTATTTGCATCTGTTCCTCACGTCAAAAATTCTGTGATGTTCGCCAGCAATCCTGAGTGAAAGGCCTGCCGGTGCGCTTTTCAGCGCCCATCCTTTAGCTATTCTTATCAAACATTCACACTGGATACCCGACAGATGATGACGACGCTTGAAATTCCATCTGTGCTTTCCAGTTCGCAGCGCCGCTGCCAGGTGCTTTTGATGCTTTACCTGCCCGATGCTGCCATCACCGCACAGAGCATAATCGCTGCCAACGGCGTGGACGACGTCATGGCACGGCAAGATATAGCCGAGACGCGCGATGAAATCCAGCGCTATCATCGGCTTGATATTGTCACGCACCATGATGGCTGCTACCGAATTGAGGGTTCCGCCCTGAATCAACGTTTGTGCCTGCTGCACTGGCTGCGCAGGGCGCTTCGGCTCTGTCCACATTTTGTTGCCCAACAGTTTACCCCTGCCTTAAAAACCGCGCTTAAACAGCACGGCATTGCCCGCCCGCTTTATGACGATGCGAACCTTCGGGCGCTTATCAACTTTTGTGCGCGCAAGCTTCAGCGCCAGTTTGAGTCCCGCGACGTACAGTTTTTACAGCTTTATCTGCAATATTGTCTGATTCAGCATCATCTGGGCAATACGCCAGAGTTTTCGCCCGTTCAGCGCAGCTGGACGCAGTCCCGAGGGGAATACTTTACGGCGCAGGAAATTGTCCGCCACTGGAAACGGCGCGTCCCGCAGGGAACTCACAGCGATGAACAGCTGTTCCTGGCACTGCTGTTTATGATGCTTCGCACACCCGACCCGGTGATGGATAAACACCAGCAGGATCAGCGCCTGCGTCGCGCCATCGTGCGTATGATTGCCCGTTTCCGGGCGCAAACCGGGATGAACTTCAGCGATGAGCAAGGGCTGACCGATCAGCTTTATATTCATCTGGCTCAGGCGCTGGACCGCTCCTTATTTGACATCGGCATCGACAACAGTCTGCCGGAAGAGATCCACCGTTTATACCCCCGGCTGCTGCGCACCACTAAAGAGGCGCTGTTTGAGCTGGAAGCCGAATTTGGTCTGCGATTCTCCGGTGAAGAGATGGCTCTGGTGGCGGTGATTTTTGGTGCCTGGCTGATGCAGGAGACCGACCTGCATGAAAAACAGGTGGTTCTGTTAACGGGGGAAGATAAAGCCTGCGAAGCGTTAATTGAGCAGCAGCTTCGCGAGCTGACGCTGCTGCCGCTCAATATTCGTTATCTTAGCCTGGAGGCGTTTAAGAAGGAGGGCGCCCCCCGCGAGGCGGCGCTGGTCATTACGCCTTATCCAACCGCCTTGCCGCTGTTCTCGCCGCCGCTCATTCATGCCGTTGAGGCCCTGAACACGCAGCAGCAGGAACATATTCGCGTTATGCTCGAATCATAGTTACGAGCGAGCAGCCACCTTTGGGCGGATGACGATGGCAGGTAAAGCGACCAGCGCCATCACCCAGAACACACCGTGCCCCAGGTGCTGATAGAGGAAACCGGCAAATACGGTCATCACCGCAATACTGCCGCCCATCGCCACCGCTGAATAGACCGCCTGAAGACGAATAACGTCCCCACCCTCTCGCGCCGCGATGTAGCGCATCGCCGCCAGATGGCACACGGTGAAGGTTCCGCAGTGCAGAATTTGCGCCACAATCAGCCACGGCAGCTCAGTCGTCCAGCCCATGATGCCCCAGCGCACCACGCCGCAAACGGCGGAAAGCAGCAGCAGGTCACGCGCCCCGAAACGACGGAAAAGTTTTTGGCTCAGCGCGAAGATAATGACCTCCGCCACCACGCCGAGCGACCACAGGTAGCCTACCGCAGAAGCCGAGTAGCCCGCCCCCTGCCAGTAGATGGCGCTGAAGCCGTAATAGGCCGCATGTGCCCCCTGGAGCAGACAGACGCAGGCCAGGAAACGCCAGCTTTGCGCCACCAGCGAGCGCCAGGCGGGCCAGCCGGCGCTCTCCTGATGGCGGCTTTCGCCCTGCGGCATTACCGACGGACGCAGCAACATACCGAGCAGCATCGAGGCGATGCCGAGCGTTAACAGCGCCAGAATGGCACGATAGTCATAGAGGCTGACCAGTTTCCCGACCAGCGCAGAGCCGATCACGAAGGCAATCGATCCCCACAGGCGCACGCGGCCATAGTCCATGGTGATCTGCTTTTGCCAGGTGTTCGCCAGGGCATCCGTCAGCGGCACCAGCGGGGAGAAGAACAGGTTAAAGCCAACCATTACCACCATCAGCCAGGCAAACTGATGGCTGACCCAGAAGCAGGCCGCAAAGACCAGCGTCAGCAGGGCCAGAATTCGCACCGCTTTAATCAGTAAGGAGGGATCGCTGACGCGGGGCGCAATCAGCAGGCTACCCAGGAAACGTGCCACCAGCCCCGCGCCCAGCAGGATGCCAATGGTCTCAGGCGTCAGACCAATTCCCTTGAGCCAGACGCTCCAGAAAGGCAAAAAAATACCGTAACTAAAGAAATAGGTGAAATAGCTGAGCGCCAGCCAGCGCGTGGAATGCAAGACCATGAATCCCTCCCGAAATGGAGGCGATAGTCTGGCGTTAATCCCTGACTTTAGCAAGTCGTTAGCGCGCTATAAATTAACGATAAATTAACATCATGGACAGCCGGTCGGCGTATGGCGAGAGCGGCAAAATTGTATTACGTTTAAAGAACATCGCCTGAAGAGGTCGTTTGCCATGAACAACTTACGTTATTTCGATTTCGGCTCCTCTCGTTCTTTCCTGCTTTTAACTGCCCGCATTGCTATTGTGGTCCTGTTTATTATTTTCGGTTATCCCAAGCTGACGGGGTTTAGCGGCACTGTTCAGTATATGACGTCGCTCGGCGCCCCCATGCCCATGCTGGCTGCCATTATTGCGGTGGTGATGGAAGTCCCCGCCGCGATTCTGATCGTGCTGGGCTTTTTCACCCGCCCCCTCGCGGTGATCTTTGTCTTCTATACGCTGGGAACGGCGGTGATTGGTCACCACTACTGGGATATGACGGGCGATGCGGTTCTGCCAAATATGATTAACTTCTACAAAAATGTGAGTATCGCTGGCGGCTTTATTTTGCTGGCGATTACCGGGCCGGGGGCCATCTCCCTCGACCGACGTTAGCCCATAAAAAAAAGGCCGCATGAGCGGCCTTTTTCAGTTCTGCGACGCAGAGAATTATGCGTACACCGGGAAGCGTGCGCAGATGTCCAGAACTTTACCTTTAACGCGCTCGATAACCGCGTCGTCATTGATGTTGTCCAGAACGTCACACATCCAGCCCGCCAGCTCTTTCACTTCCGCTTCTTTAAAGCCACGGCGAGTTACGGCCGGAGAACCGATACGGATACCGGACGTCACGAACGGGCTCTTCGGATCGTTTGGCACGCTGTTTTTGTTGACGGTGATGTTGGCGCGGCCGAGGGCTGCGTCAGCTTCTTTACCGGTCAGGTTCTTATCAACCAGGTCCAGCAGGAACAGGTGGTTTTCAGTCCCACCAGAGACCACTTTGTAGCCACGGTTCAGGAACACTTCCACCATCGCTTTGGCGTTTTTAGCAACCTGCTGCTGATAAACCTTGAACTCTGGCTCCATCGCTTCTTTCAGCGCGACGGCTTTCGCGGCGATAACGTGCATCAGCGGGCCGCCCTGGGCGCTTGGGAACACGGCGGAGTTCAGCTTTTTGTACAGCTCTTCGTCACCGCCTTTCGCCAGGATCAGGCCACCACGTGGACCCGCCAGGGTTTTGTGGGTGGTGGTGGTCACAACGTGCGCATGTGGAACCGGGTTCGGGTAAACGCCTGCCGCAATCAGACCGGCAACGTGCGCCATGTCGACGAACAGGTACGCGCCGATGCTGTCAGCGATTTCACGCATTTTGGCCCAGTCAACGATGCCGGAGTAAGCAGAGAAGCCACCGATGATCATCTTCGGCTTGTGCTCTTTGGCCTGCTTCGCCATGTCTTCATAGTCAATTTTACCGGACTCATCAATACCGTAAGGGATGATGTTGTACAGTTTGCCAGAGAAGTTAACCGGGGAGCCGTGAGTCAGGTGGCCGCCCTGCGCCAGGTTCATACCCAGAACGGTATCGCCCGGCTGCAACAGCGCGGTGTAAACAGCGAAGTTAGCCTGAGAGCCAGAGTGCGGCTGGACGTTCGCGTAGTCAGCGCCAAAGAGTTCTTTCGCACGGTCAATCGCCAGCTGCTCAACGATATCAACGTATTCGCAACCGCCGTAGTAGCGCTTGCCCGGATAACCTTCAGCATATTTGTTGGTCAGCTGAGAACCCTGCGCCTGCATTACGCGCGGGCTGGTGTAGTTTTCGGAGGCGATCAGTTCGATGTGCTCTTCCTGACGTACTTTTTCCTGCTCCATAGCCTGCCACAGTTCGGCATCATAATCGGCAATGTTCATTTCACGCTTTAACATCCGCATCTCCTGACTCAGCTAACAAGTAAATTTTTGGCCTGAAAAGGCAGTCCTGTTGGACGACGGGCAACAGTATAACTGAATAGTTCTGCGATAACAGGTCTTGACAAACGATTTTACGCAAACGTTTACCTCCACGCCACGCAAGGGTTTGAGCAATAAAGCTCTCGCCATTTTCAACGGATTTCTTTTCAGCTTTGTGATGCATATTTTTCACGATGCAAAGAACCATTTACATTGCATGGGTATTTTTATAAGATGCATTTAAAATACATCATTAAAGTAACATCAGAAGGAAGCTGCTATGCTCGACGCCCAAACCATCGCTACCGTGAAAGCCACAATCCCCCTGCTGGTTGAAACGGGTCCTAAACTGACCGCCCATTTCTACGATCGCATGTTCGCGCATAACCCGGAGCTCAAAGAGATTTTCAACATGAGCAACCAGCGTAACGGCGATCAGCGCGAAGCGCTGTTTAACGCTATTGCCGCCTATGCCAGCAACATCGAAAACCTGGCGGCTCTGCTGCCTGCGGTGGAAAAAATCGCCCAGAAGCACACCAGCTTCCAGATCAAACCTGAGCAGTACAACATCGTCGGCAGTCACCTGCTGGCAACCCTGGACGAAATGTTCAGCCCGGGCCAGGAAGTACTGGATGCCTGGGGTAAGGCCTATGGCGTACTGGCAAACGTATTCATCAACCGTGAAGCGCAGATCTACAGCGAAAACGCCAGCAAGAATGGCGGCTGGGAAGGCACGCGCGCCTTCCGCATCGTTGAGAAAACCCCGCGCAGCGCACTGATCACCAGCTTTGAGTTTGAGCCAGTGGACGGTCAGCCGGTTGCCGATTACCAGCCGGGCCAGTATCTGGGCGTCTGGCTGAAGCCTGAAGGCTTCCCGCACCAGGAGATTCGCCAGTACTCCCTGACCCGCAAGCCAGACGGCAAAGGCTATCGCATTGCGGTTAAACGTGAGGAAGGCGGTCAGGTATCCAACTGGCTGCATAACGAAGCCAGCGTGGGCGACGTGGTCCATCTGGCGGCACCGGCGGGCGATTTCTTTATGGCCGTTGAAACGAATACCCCGGTGACGCTGATCTCCGCAGGCGTAGGTCAGACGCCAATGCTGGCGATGCTGGATACGCTGGCGAAAGCAAACCACAGCGCGCAGGTTAACTGGTTCCACGCGGCGGAGAACGGTGATGTGCACGCCTTTGCGGATGAAGTCAAAGCGCTCGGAGCGACCCTGCCGCGTTTCACCGCGCATACCTGGTATCGCCTGCCGACGGAGGCAGACCGCGCAGCGGCTCGTTTCGACAGCGAAGGCCTGATGAATTTAGGGCAGCATGAAGGGGCGTTCAGCGCACCGGGGATGCAGTTCTACGTTTGTGGGCCAGTAGCGTTTATGCAGTATGCCGCGAAGCAGCTGGTAGACCTGGGCGTGAATAAAGACAACATTCATTACGAATGTTTCGGCCCGCATAAAGTGCTGTAATCGCCCGGCGGCGCTGCGCTTGCACGGGCCTACGAAGGGTTTTTTAGGCCGGGTACGCGCAGCGCCACCCGGCAAGAATGTTAAATCGCCGCGTCGTCTTCTTCGCCGGTACGGATACGGATCACGCGCGCCACGTCAAAGACGAAGATTTTCCCGTCGCCAATTTTACCGGTCTGCGCCGTGCGGATGATGGTATCCACACAGGTATCGACGATATCATCGCTCACCACGATCTCGATTTTCACTTTCGGCAGAAAGTCCACCATGTACTCTGCGCCACGGTATAGCTCGGTGTGGCCCTTCTGACGACCAAAACCTTTCACTTCAGTTACGGTCATCCCGGTGATGCCTACTTCTGCCAGCGCTTCACGTACATCATCCAGTTTGAAAGGTTTAATAATCGCATCAATCTTTTTCATGGTGGGTCCTTAAACTCTTGCCAGTAAGCAGCCTCGTAATCGGTTGCTCACAGTATCATATTCAGGCGAATTTTGCGGTATTACTCTTTAAAATCGTTCGCTTCCAGCTCGTGGCGTGAGAGCAATTTATAAAACTCGGTACGGTTACGACCGGCCATGCGCGCCGCGTGGGTCACGTTGCCTTTGGTGATTTGCAGCAGCTTGCGCAGATAGTTCAGCTCGAACTGGTTTCGCGCTTCCGCAAACGTCGGTAAGGCCGTGTTTTCCCCCTCGAGCGCCTGCTCCACCAGCGCATCGCTAATCACCGGTGATGAAGTCAGCGCCACGCACTGCTCAATCACGTTCACCAGCTGGCGTACGTTGCCCGGCCAGCTTGCGGTCATCAGGCGTTTCATCGCATCGGTGGAGAACGCGCGCACGAATGGTTTGTGGCGGTCAGCGGCCTGGCGCAAAAGGTGATTTGCCAGCAGCGGGATATCTTCCGCACGCTCGGCCAGCGCCGGGATTTTCAGGTTGACGACATTCAGTCGATAGTAAAGATCTTCACGGAACTCGTTGCGCGCCATCACCTTGGGTAAATCGCGATGGGTAGCGGAAATAATACGCACGTTGATATCGATATCGCGGTTGCTGCCAAGCGGACGCACTTTTCGCTCCTGCAACACGCGCAGCAGTTTGACCTGCAACGGCGCGGGCATATCGCCAATTTCATCAAGAAACAGCGTGCCCCCCTCAGCCGCCTGGAACAGCCCTTCACGGCTGCTCACCGCGCCGGTAAAGGCGCCGCGGGCATGGCCGAAGAGCTCAGACTCAAGCAGCTGTTCCGGCAGCGCGCCACAGTTGATGGCAATAAAGGCATTTTTACTGCGCGGGCTGGCGTTGTGGATAGCCTGGGCCAGGATCTCTTTCCCGGTCCCGCTCTGGCCGTTGATCAGCACGCTAACGTCGGATTGCGCCACCATCCGCGCCTGTTCCAGCAGGCGCAGCATCACAGGGCTACGCGTCACGATGGATTCACGCCAGGCGTCGTCGCCGGATGGCGCCGCATGCTCAAGGGCGCTGTCGATTGCTTTATAGAGGGCGTCTTTATCCACTGGTTTGGTGAGGAAGCTGAATACCCCCTGCTGCGTCGCGGCCACCGCATCAGGAATAGATCCGTGAGCGGTGAGGATAATCACCGGCATCCCGGGCTGCTGCTTCTGGATCTCCGTGAACAGTTGCAGGCCATCCATTTCATCCATGCGCAAATCACTGATCACCAGATCGATTTTCTCGCGGCTGAGCACTTTCAGCCCCTCCTGCCCGCTTTCAGCGGTGACCACGCTGTAGCCTTCGCTGACCAGACGCATTCCCAGCAGCTTTAACAGCCCGGGATCGTCATCCACCAGTAACAGATGGGCAGGTTTACGGCTTGTCATGGCTTCACATCCTCTTGTTTCGGCGTCTCACTGTCTGGCGTCGTGGCAGAGTTGCCTTTCGACCCATCGGGCAGATAGCTGCCTGCCGGCTTACGCGTCGAGAGCTGTCTTTCGATATCGGTCAGATTTTCGAGCTTGCGGGTGGTGGTTTCCAGCTGCTCGCGCAGCGACTCCTGCTGCTGGCGAAGCGCATCAAGCTCGCTGTCGCTCGACTGCTGCAATTTGCTGTAGCGGAAACGCTCTTCAGACAGTTGTAATTGCAGGGTTTGTCCATCCCGCCAGAGCTGATAGACCGGGCGCACCTGCGGGGGAATATTGATCACGTAAGTATCCAGCCGCGTCACGTTGGCGCGGCGTTCGACAGGCGTGATTCTGGCATCCGCCATCACGATCCCACGTTTAAACGCGTCCTGCCAGGTATCGTCCACCAGCATCGCCGCCTGGGCACGGGCCTCGGCGGGCGCCAGCCGCTGGGCGCAGTCTATTCCGCGCAGCCAGAACAGCGGATTGGATTCAACATCACGCCCCGACAGGTTCCAGATATCATCGCAACGTGTTGAAAGGAAATCGGCCAGCTGTTTTTGCGGCCATTTATCTTCCTGTTTGTGGCTAATTGCACTTTTCGGCGCATGGGTTACACAGCCGGCCAGCAGTAAGCAGGGCAGGCTCAGGCGCACATTTTTGCTGGAAAACACCGCGCGCAGTGCGCGGTAAAAGACGTGTGACATACTCACCAGGTTGTTATTCATTTCATTGATTTTTCCGGCTCAAGAGGCAGTTCGATACGAAAACAGACATCGGCGCGTTCATCACTGACGATGTTAAGCTCACCCTGCATGCGTCGTATGCAGTCGCGGGCAATACTCAGCCCCAGACCACTTCCTTTTACCGCACCTTTTCGCTGATGACTCCCCTGGAAGAAGGGCTCAAAGATCATCGTTTTTTCATCATCCGGAATCGGGCTTCCCGTATTCGCTACGTCAATAAATACCCGCGAACCGTTGTTATTGCTTCTGATATAAATGGTACCGGATTCAGTACCATAGTGCACCGCATTGGAATAAAGATTATCCAGTACGCTCATTAACAGCATCGGCTCTGCCAGGCAGGAAGGCGCATTGAGATCCACCTGGGTATGCATCATTTTAGCTCTTGCTGGCAGGCTATGGGCGGAGATCACCATGTCCACCAGCGGTTCAATCTCAACGCTTTCAAGCACCACAGCACCATCCGCCAGCTTGCGGTTATAGTCCAGCAGTTGTTCAATAAGTTTTTGTAAATTGCGGCTACTGGCATCCAGAATCGCCACGATCTCTTTTTGCTCAGGGGTTAACGGCCCCGCTACTTCGTCTGCCAGCAGCTCCGTGCCTTCACGCATACTGGCCAGCGGTGTTTTGAGTTCGTGTGAGAGATGGCGCAGGAACTGATGACGCTGCGATTCCAGCCACGCCAGGCGTTCAGAAAGCCAGATGATACGCTGACCGACCGAGCGCAGCTCGCGCGGGCCTTTAAAAACAACCGTATCCCCGAGAGATTTGCCCTCCCCCAGGCGGTTAATCATCCGCTGGATCCCCTTTACGGGGCCGATGATCATGCGGGTAAAGAGCAGTACCAGCCCAAGGCTGACGAGGAACAGCACCAGCGCCTGCCAGCCGAAGAACTGGCCGCGCTCGGCAATCTCCTGCTGGAGTTGCTGCCCACGGGAAAAGATAACCGTACGGGTGGACTGCACCATCTCCGTATTGGCGTTCGCGAAGGCTTCAAGTCGGGCGGCGGCGGCGGCATCAGGACCGCTGTTTTTGCACTGGAGCTGCGCCAGATCGTTCAGATCCTGACGCAGCGCCTGATAGAGTTTGTCATCCGGCAAGACCCCGGCATGGGCATCCAGCATTTCGCTGTAGCGTTTACGCTGGTTCTGATAGACCCTCTCCAGCGTGCGGTCGTCCAGCACGCAGTACTGGCGATAGCTACGCTCCATCTCCAGCGCGGCATTGGTCATTGCCTCGCTACGGCGGGCATCAATAAGCGTGGTGCGGTTAGTCAGGGCCGCCTGGGCACTTAACGCATTCAGGCTTTGCCATGCCTGCCACGCCAGAACCAGCAAAGGTAGCAGGATCAGCAGGAAGGCCATCATAACGAGCTGTCGCAGGGAGCGAGGGAAAGCGGGCCAGCGTTTCAACACATTACTCTCATCATCCGGGTTTGAGGAGAGCGTAACTGAGTCTGCCCTTCAGATACAACAAAGCCGGGTAAAAACCCGGCTTTGTCATGGAATAAGGCGGTGCCTAACTCGACGTTTCGCCCTGGCCTGATAAAGCATTGCAATAATCAGTAGTTGGACGGCAGGCACCTTTTTGTGCGTCATTCGAAGTTTATGTAGCACGTCCCGAAGGGGCTGACATAAGAAGGTGAATGAGCCACTGGTTACTATTATGCAACGCGCGTGCCAGATTGCAAAAATTGATACTATCCTTATGATTAATAATCGTTTTATTATTAAAATGCATTGATTGTCAGGTGAATGATTCCCAGGCTAAGTGTCGCTATTAAGCAACACCTTAACGGGAACCCGTCCTGACATATATAAATCAATAAGTTAAATGTCTCTTATTGGAGACACTCAACCCAGAGGATTGTCGCGATTTTGCGACAGGTACAAAAAAGCCCGGTGGCGCTCGCGCTTACCGGGCCTACAGTCAGGGCGTTGAAACTTAACCCAGTTGTTTACGCGCGTTGCGGAAAATGCGCATCCACGGGCTGTCCTCGCCCCAGTTTTCCGGGTGCCAGGAGTTGCTCACGGTACGGAAGACACGTTCCGGGTGCGGCATCATGATCGTCACCCGACCGCTTTCGCTGGTGACGGCGGTAATGCCATTTGCCGAACCGTTCGGGTTAGCCGGATAGGTTTCGGTGACCTTGCCGAAGTTATCAACAAAGCGCAGCGCCACCAGTCCTTTGCTTTCAAGCTGAGCCAGGTGCGCCGCATCACGCACTTCAACCTGACCTTCACCGTGCGAAACCGCGATTGGCATCTGTGAACCGACCATTCCCTGCAACAGCAGAGACGGGCTTTGGGTCACTTCTACCAGGCTGAAGCGCGCTTCGAAGCGGTCAGACTGGTTACGCACAAAGCGCGGCCAGGCTTCGCTGCCCGGGATCAGCTCGCGCAGGTTAGACATCATCTGACAGCCGTTACACACGCCCAGCGCCAGCGTCTGCGGACGATGGAAGAAGGCTTCGAACTCGTCACGCACGCGGCTGTTGAACAGAATAGACTTCGCCCAGCCTTCGCCCGCGCCCAGCACGTCGCCGTAGGAGAAACCGCCGCAGGCGACCAGCGCCTGGAAATCATCCAGCCCGGTACGCCCGGCCAGCAGGTCGCTCATGTGGACGTCGATGGCGTCAAAGCCCGCCCGGTGGAAGGCCGCCGCCATCTCAACGTGGGAGTTAACGCCCTGCTCGCGCAGCACGGCTACTTTCGGACGCGCACCGGTCGCAATGTACGGCGCGGCAATGTCTTCGTTAATGTCGAAGCTGAGCTTCACGTTCAGGCCAGGATCGTTGTCGTTCGCCTTCGCGTTGTGTTCCTGATCGGCGCATTCCGGATTGTCACGCAGGCGCTGCATCTGCCAGGTGGTTTCCGCCCACCACATACGCAGCGTGGTGCGGCTTTCGCTGAACACCGCGTGGCCGTCGGCTTCAATCACGAAGCGGTCGCCCTGCACCGCTTTACCGAGATAGTGTACGCAGTCTGCCAGACCGTGCTGCGCCAGAATCGCTTCCACCGCGTCGCGATCTGCGGCGCGTACCTGAATGACCGCGCCAAGCTCTTCGTTAAACAGCGCTGCCAGGCGGTCTTCGCCAAGCGTGGCAATGTTTGCTTCAACGCCGCAGTGACCGGTGAAGGCCATCTCTGCCAGCGTCACCAGCAGGCCACCATCGGAACGGTCGTGGTAGGCCAGCAGCTTACGCTGCGCCACCAGCGCCTGAATTGCGTCGTAGAAGCCTTTCAGCTGAGCGACGTCGCGCACGTCGGCTGGCTTATCGCCGAGCTGGCGGTAAACCTGCGCCAGCGCGGTGGCGCCCAGTGCGTTATGGCCTTTGCCGAGGTCAATCAACAGCAGGGCGTTATCTTCAGTGGAAAGCTGCGGCGTAACGGTATGACGCACGTCTTCCACGCGCGCAAACGCGGTGATCACCAGCGACAGCGGAGAGGTCATCTCGCGCTGCTCGTTACCTTCCTGCCAGCGGGTTTTCATCGACATGGAGTCCTTACCCACCGGAATGGTCAGGCCGAGCGCAGGACACAGCTCTTCACCCACCGCTTTCACCGCTTCGTACAGGCCGGCATCTTCGCCCGGGTGACCGGCAGCGGCCATCCAGTTCGCGGAAAGTTTGATGCGTTTGATATCGCCAATCTGCGTCGCGGCGATGTTGGTCAGCGCTTCACCGACCGCCAGACGGGCAGAAGCGGCGAAGTCCAGCAGCGCCACTGGCGTGCGTTCGCCCAGCGCCATCGCTTCGCCGTAGTAGCTGTCGAGGCTCGCGGTGGTCACGGCGCAGTTAGCGACCGGGATCTGCCACGGGCCGACCATCTGATCGCGCGATACCATACCGGTCACGGTACGGTCGCCGATGGTGACCAGGAAGGTTTTCTCTGCCACGGCAGGCAGGTGCAGCACGCGGTTAACCGCTTCTGCCACGGTGATGCCCTGGCGATCCAGCGCTTTGCCCGCCGCTTTGCGAGTCTGCACGTCGCGGGTCATCTTCGGCGTTTTGCCGAGCAGCACGTCCAGCGGCAGATCGATCGGCTGGTTGTCAAAGTGGGTGTCGCTTAAGGAAAGGTGCTGCTCTTCGGTCGCTTCACCGATGACCGCATACGGCGCGCGCTCGCGGCGGCACAGCTCGTCAAACAGCGGCAGCTGATCGGCGGCAACCGCCAGCACGTATCGCTCCTGGGATTCGTTACACCAGATCTCCAGCGGGCTCATGCCCGGCTCATCGCTCAGGATATCGCGCAGGTTGAAGCGTCCGCCGCGACCGCCGTCGCTCACCAGCTCAGGCATAGCGTTGGAGAGTCCACCCGCGCCCACGTCGTGGATGAACAGAATCGGGTTGGCATCGCCGAGCTGCCAGCAGCGGTCGATCACTTCCTGACAACGGCGCTCCATTTCCGGGTTGTCGCGCTGCACGGACGCGAAGTCGAGATCCGCATCAGACTGGCCGGAAGCCATAGACGAGGCTGCCCCGCCGCCCAGACCGATGTTCATTGCCGGGCCGCCGAGCACGATCAGCTTCGCGCCGACGACGATCTCGCCTTTCTGCACATGATCGGCGCGAATGTTGCCGATCCCGCCCGCCAGCATGATCGGTTTGTGGTAGCCGCGCAGCTCTTCGCCGTTGTGGCTGTCCACTTTCTCTTCGTAGGTACGGAAGTAACCGTTCAGCGCCGGACGACCAAATTCGTTGTTGAACGCCGCGCCGCCCAGCGGGCCTTCGGTCATGATATCCAGCGCGGTGACAATGCGCTCTGGCTTGCCGAAGTCTTCTTCCCACGGCTGCTCAAAGCCCGGAATACGCAGGTTGGAAACGGAGAAACCGACGAGACCCGCTTTTGGTTTCGCGCCGCGACCGGTCGCACCTTCGTCACGGATTTCACCGCCGGAGCCGGTCGCTGCACCCGGCCACGGGGAGATCGCCGTCGGGTGGTTGTGGGTTTCCACTTTCATCAGGATATGCGCAGGCTCCTGGTGGAAGTCATAGCGCCCCGCTTCGCGGTCGGCGAAGAAGCGGCCCACTTCGGAACCTTCCATCACCGCGGCGTTGTCTTTATAGGCAGACAGCACGTGGTCAGGGGTTTGCTCCATGGTGTTTTTGATCATTTTGAACAGCGACTTCGGCTGCTGTTCGCCGTCGATAATCCAGTCGGCGTTGAAAATCTTGTGGCGGCAGTGCTCGGAGTTGGCCTGCGCGAACATATACAGTTCGATGTCGTTCGGGTTGCGATTCAGCTTAACGAATGCATCCTGAAGGTAGTCGATTTCATCTTCTGCGAGCGCCAGACCAAGACGCAGGTTTGCGTCGATCAACGCCTGACGCCCCTGCCCAAGCAGATCCACGCTCTGTACCGGCGCAGGCTGATGGTGGGAGAACAGTTTCTGCGCATCATCCAGAGAATCAAACACGCTCTCCATCATGCGGTCGTGCAGCTCTGCGGCAACCACCTGCCACTGCGCGTCGCTCAGGGTTGACGCTTCCACATAGTACGCCACGCCGCGCTCCAGACGGTTAATCTGGTTCAGGCCGCAGTTGCGAGCGATGTCGGTGGCTTTGGAAGACCAGGGGGAGATGGTGCCAGGGCGTGGCGTGGCGAGGATTAATTTGCCGGTCGGCGTATGGCTGCTCAGGCTTGGGCCATATTTAAGCAGGCGTTCCAGCTGTACGCGCTCCTCTGCATTCAGGGGGGCGTTCAGGTCAGCAAAATGGACATACTCAGCGTAAATATTGCTTACCGGAAGGTCGGCCGCCTGAAAACGTGCCAGCAGTTTGTTAATACGGAAGGCAGACAGTGCAGGCGAACCACGCAGAATTTCCATCATAAGTCTCTCGTCTTCGAAGCGCCGGGGCGCTTACAGTGTGCGCAAGGGGGGAAAACGGGCGTCATTATAGAGAATCCTGAGCGCCGACGAAACCGTTTGCGTCGAAATAAAATCATCCTTTATGTTTAACAATAGATGTGACCTGTCTCTCTAATTGGTTGCCAACTGGCGCTACTTTGCGCAAAATGCCGCTCAATCAATGGCAAACTCTACTCTTAACATGACTACAGCACACTGAGGCAACCGGCGTCGCAGAGAATTAACTAATTGAAAAAATTAAAGATTAATTATCTGCTCATCGGCATTGTTACGTTGCTGCTGGCAGTGGCCCTCTGGCCGTCTATCCCCTGGTTCGGCAAGGCCGAAAACCGTATCGCCGCCATTCAGGAGCGGGGGGAGTTGCGCGTCAGTACCCTCTCCTCCCCGCTTATTTACGACGATATCAACGGTAAAACCATCGGTCTTGATTACGAACTGGCACAGCTGTTTGCGGACTATCTGGGCGTGAAGCTGAAAGTTACCGTGCGGCAGAACATCAACCAGCTGTTTGATGATTTGGACCATGACCGTGCCGATATTCTCGCCGCAGGTCTGGTGTACAACAGCGAACGCAGCAAAAACTATCAGCCGGGTCCGACCTATTACTCCGTGTCGCAGCAGGTGGTTTATCGTGTGGGTAGCCTGCGCCCGCGCTCACTGGCCGACATCACCGACCAGCAATTGACCATTGCGCCAGGCCATGTGGTGATTGACGATCTGCGGGCGTTGAAAGAGAAAAAATACCCTAACCTCAGCTGGACGGTCGATCCTAAACTCGGCACGACTGAATTGCTGGAGCAGGTAAAAGATAAAAAGCTGGCCTATACCATTGCTGATTCGGTGGCGATCAGCTTTTTCCAGCGCGTTCATCCTGAAATCGCCGTGGCGCTGGATGTGACCGACGAACAGCCGGTGACCTGGTTTACCCAGCTAGACGACGATCAAACCGTCTCTGCGGCTATGCTCGATTTCTTTAATTCCATCAATGAAGACGGCACCCTGGCGCGCCTGGAAGAGAAATATCTCGGTCACGGGGACGATTTTGATTACGTTGACACCCGCACTTTCCTGCGCGCGGTGGACAGCGTGCTGCCGGACCTGCAACCGCTGTTTGAGAAGTACGCCGAGGAGATTGACTGGAAGCTGCTGGCGGCAATTTCCTACCAGGAATCGCACTGGGATGCTCAGGCCACCTCCCCCACGGGCGTGCGCGGGTTGATGATGCTGACCAAAAATACCGCCCAGAGCCTCGGCATCAGCGACCGGACCGATGCGGAACAGAGCATCAGCGGCGGCGCGCAGTATTTACAGGATATGATGGCGAAAGTGCCGGAGACGGTCCCGGAAGGGGAGCGTATCTGGTTTGCGCTGGCCGCCTATAACATGGGTTATGCGCACATGCTCGACGCGCGGGCGCTGACGGCGAAAACCAAAGGTAACCCGGACAGCTGGTCAGATGTAAAACAGCGCCTGCCGCTGCTTAGCCAGAAACAGTGGTACCAGAAGCTGACGTACGGCTATGCGCGCGGGCATGAAGCGTATGCCTACGTGGAAAATATTCGTAAGTACCAGATAAGCCTGGTGGGATATCTGCTGGAGAAAGAAAAAGAGGCGGCCGAGGCGCAACAGCTGGCTGAAAGCTATCCGGTGGTCGCACCGGACGAGCTTAATCATCCTGCGGTTTCAATTCTGCCTTTTGTTGCTTTTTCTGCTGCCGACGCATTCGAAAAAAGTCACTTAACAGACCCGAACATTCTGGTGCAAGTACCCCGCCGATAGTTTTCACCTGGTGGTTCATCCCCGGATGCCCAAGTACGTCCATCAGTGAACCAGCAGCGCCCGTCTTTTCATCCCGCGCGCCAAACACCAGCGTACCGATTCGGCTGTGCACCATCGCCCCGGAGCACATTACGCACGGCTCAAGGGTGACATACAGGGTGGTATCAAGCAGACGATAGTTTTGCAGCACCAGTCCGCCCTGACGCAGCGCCATAATTTCAGCATGCGCGGTAGGATCGTGACGGCCAATCGGACGGTTCCACCCTTCCCCAATCACCTGATTGTTATGGACCAGAACCGCGCCCACGGGCACTTCGCCCTCTTCCCAGGCGCGCTGAGCCAGCGCCAGCGCATGGCGCATCCAGTATTCATGATTGTGTTCAGGGTTGGACAAGGGCTGATACTCCAGTCGAAAAGCGGGCGGCATTATACACAGCCGGTACAGATAAGACTATTCGAGTTGCTGAAGTTCGCCCAGAGGCGTGACGCGCCAGCGGTGCTGGCAAAAATAGAGCAGCGGGTTGTCCTGCTTGCTGTCGCTGTAGCCGCTGTACAGACGCAGCGGCGTACCGATGCGTTTCTCCAGCTGCACCACTTTTTCATGTCCGAGGCAGCGCATAGTCAGCACCCAGCCGCCGTAGCCGCGCGCGATTTGTGTCGCGATAAGATTCACGCGCGGCAGCCAGGGCGTATCAAAATAGACATGCTCCACCAGCGTCTGCGGGGAGCCGGTAATCAGCCAGATATCGGCATCGTTGGCGTCGAGATAGCTGGTCAGGCGCGCCTGTACCACGGGAAACGCGGCGACGTGCCCGCGAAACCAGTGCGCAAAATCCTGTTCGAGCTGCTTAAGGCGCGCTTCGCTATGACCAAACGTGCATCCCCAGAGCAGCAGGCTCATCGGCCAGCGCGCTGCACGGCCTTTCACCAGCAGCGCGATACCAATAACGGGTAACAGGGGTAATACCAGCAACGCGTTAAGGGGCTGGCGCCGCAGCAGGTAGCGCATAAAGGTGCCGAACATATCCTGCTGATGCAGCGTTCCATCCAGATCAAAAAAGACAACGCGACGCTCGTGACTGGCCAAACCTTACTCCTCTGGGTCGTTGAATCCTAACAGCCAGGTAAACAGGAACCCGGCGATCACCGCTACCAGATAGCCTAACAGATAGAGCATCACTTTTCCGGTCACGATGGTTAATGCCAGCGGTAAACCGGAGATCCCGAAGGTAATGACGGTCGCCACTTTCCAGTAGCTGATTAACGCCCCGCCCACCGCGCCACCGAGGCAGGCGGCCAGGAACGGCTTACCCAGCGGCAAGGTCACGCCGAAAATCAACGGTTCGCCGATACCGAGTAACCCGACCGGCAGCGCCCCTTTAATGACCTTTTTCAGACGCGCGTTGCGGGTTTTCATCAGCACCGCGATGGCCGCGCCGACCTGCCCAACGCCCGCCATCGACAGGATCGGCAGCAGTGCGTTATAGCCGTGCGCCTGTACCAGTTCGACGTGGATCGGCACCAGCCCCTGATGCAGACCGGTCAGCACTAACGGCAGGAAGGTCCCGGACAGCACGGCCCCCACCAGCAGCCCGCCGCGATCGATCGCCAGAGACGCGCCGTGGGCGATGGCTTCAGAGATCGCGCCGCCTAACGGTTGTAGCGCCACAATCGCCACGCTCCCGGTAATCAATGTGGTCAGCAGCGGGTTGAGGATCAGCTCAAGCGAGCCTGGCAGCAACGCGCGCAGCTTTTTCTCGATCCAGCACATCAGAATGACCACCAGCAGCACGGCAATCACCCCACCTCGGCCAGGCTGAAGCGCCTCGCCAAACAGCGTAATCTGCGCCAGCTGCGGGCTGGAGAGGATACCCGCCATTACGCCGCCCATCGCCAGCGAGCCGCCGAACACTTTGGCCGTGTTTACCCCCACCAGAATGTTCATGATGGCAAACACCGCGCTGCCGAAAATCGCCAGAATACCCAGCAGGTTCGGATACTGGGTGGCGAAATTCCCGACAATATCCGGACGCTTGAGGATATTGATAATCCCGGTGATCAGCCCCGATGCGATAAACGCCGGGATCAGAGGAATAAAGACGTTTGCCAGCTGGCGCAGCGCATCGCTCATGGGGGCTTTGTATTTGGCTTTCGCCTGCGCTTTGGTGCGTTCGGCGTCGTCAAAGGCGGGAGCCGTTTCACTGCCCGTCATCAGGGCGCGCATGGCATCAACCACCTGCGCCGCTTTGCCCGGACCGACAATCAGCTGGTGCTGTTGCCCCTGTTTAACGTACCCGCTCACGCCGGGAAGCTGCTTCAGGCGCGTTAAATCAAGCTTTTCGTCGTTGTGCACCTCGACGCGTACACGCGTCATGCAGTTTTCCAGACGCTGAATATTTTTTTCCCCACCGATCCCAAGCAGGATGTCGCTGGCGAGCGCTGCTGTTTTGTCCATACACGCCTCTTATTGGTGTTCTAATGCCGCCCGTAAAAACCCGTGATGGGCTTCGAGCCTGGCTCTGGCCGCGGCTGCATCCAGCCCGGTTAATATCATCAGAATGGCGGGTTTGACGTCGTAATCGGTCTGTTTGAGTACCGCTTCCGCCTCTTCCCGACCTGCCCCTGTCGCCTCTATCACCATGCGGCAGGCTCTGTCCACCAGCTTGACGTTGGTGGCCTGCATATCCACCATCAGGTTTTGGTAGACCTTGCCGAATTTCACCATCGCGCCAGTGGAGATCATATTGAGCACCAGCTTCTGCGCGGTTCCCGATTTCAGGCGCGTGGAGCCGGTGAGCGCTTCCGGCCCGACGACCGGAGAGATGGCAATGGCGGCCACCTGCGCAATCGGCGAACCCGGGTTACAAGAGATGGCCACCGTGGTACATCCCGTCTGTCTGGCGTATTCCAGCCCACCAATGACGTACGGCGTACGACCAGAAGCCGCCAGCCCGACGACCAGATCCTGCGCGGTCAGGTTCAGCGCCCTGAGATCGTCTTCCCCAAGCTGTTTATTGTCTTCTGCCCCTTCCACCGCTTTCAGCAGCGCGCCGGGGCCACCGGCAATCAGGCCAACGACCAGACCGTGCGGAACGCCAAAGGTCGGGGGACATTCTGAGGCATCCAGCACACCGAGTCGCCCACTGGTACCCGCCCCCATGTAAATAATGAGTTCTACTGCTTTCTTTGCGTCGGCAGCGGCGTCTACGGCTTTCGCCACCTCGGGCAATGTCTCTTTGACTGCCAGCGCGACGAGGGTATCCTGTTGATTAAAGCGGTTTACCAGCTCCAGCGTGGACAGTGCATCAAGATCCATGGTTTGCGGGTTACGCGTTTCAGAAACAAGAGAGCCTAGATTCATGTTATTTACCTCTGGAATTTTTAATTCATAATAAACGCACTATAATGGAATATAAAATTCATTCAGGCGAGCAAAATTCGTATTTGCGCGGGTAATCACATTTTCGCCAGGAGACCGTATGAACTGTTTAATTCGTATTCGCCAGCGCTACGCAGGGTTTGCCCAGAGTGACAAAAAGCTGGCGGATTATTTACTTTCCCAGCCCGATCGCGCGCGACACCTCAGCTCCCAGCAGCTGGCAGGCGAAGCCGGGGTGAGCCAGTCGAGCGTGGTGAAATTTGCCCAGAAGATAGGCTATAAAGGCTTTCCGGCGCTAAAACTGGCGATCAGTGAAGCACTGGTAAGCAACCCTAATCCGCAGTCAATGCCGGTGCATAACCAGATCCGCGGCGACGATCCGATGCGTCTGGTCGGCGAAAAGCTGATCAAAGAGAACGTGGCGGCAATGCATGCCACGCTGGATGTGAACACGGAAGAGAAGCTGCTGGAAAGCGTAGCCATGCTTCGCGACGCGCGGCGTATTGTATTGACCGGGATCGGCGCCTCCGGACTGGTTGCGCGTAACTTTGGCTGGAAGCTGACAAAAATCGGCTATAACGCCATCGTTGAACAGGATATGCACGCGCTGCTGGCGACCGTGCAGGCCATGGATCCTGACGATTTACTGCTGGCCATCTCCTATTCCGGCGAGCGTCGTGAAATTAATATGGCTACCGACGAAGCCCTGCGCGTAGGAGGAAAAATTCTGGCGATTACTGGCTTCAGCCCGAATGCGCTCCAGCAACGGGCCACCCGCTGTCTGTATACCATTGCCGAGGAACAGGCCACTCGCAGTGCGGCGATTTCGTCGACGAGTGCGCAGATGATGCTGACGGACCTGCTGTTTATGGCGCTGGTTCAGCAGGATCTGGAGCGTGCGCCAGAGCGTATTCGTCACAGCGAAGAGCTGGTAAAAAAACTGGTCTGAACAACGAATGAGCGTATAATGCCCGCCCTGTTTGTGATGTTTCTGAGAATTTCCTGATGGCGCTGTTAATCACCAAAAAATGCATCAACTGCGATATGTGCGAACCCGAATGCCCGAACGAGGCGATTTCGATGGGCGACAGCATTTATGAGATTAACAGCGACCGCTGCACCGAATGCATCGGCCACTATGAGACGCCGACCTGCCAGAAGGTGTGCCCCATTCCCAATACGATCTTAAAAGATCCGGCACACGTCGAGAACGAAGAACAGCTGTGGGATAAGTTTGTCCTGATGCACCATGCGGACAAAATTTAACTCTCGATGATCACCGTCGCACAGGCGTAGTGGCGTTCATCGGCAAGCGTTACGTGCATGTGCGCCACGCCCAGCTTTTCCGCCAGCTTAAGCGCCTCGCCCCATAAACGTAGACGTGGCTTACCCAGCTCATCGTTAAACACTTCAAACTGGTTAAACGCCAGGCCGTTACGAATGCCCGTGCCGAACGCTTTCGCCGCCGCCTCTTTTACCGCGAAACGCTTTGCCAGAAAGCGCACCGGCTGTTGATGCGCCTCCCAGATAGCCCATTCGTTATCGCTCAGCACGCGTCTTGCGAGGCGATCGCCGCTCCGGGCGATCACCGCTTCAATGCGGGCTATTTCAACGATGTCGGTGCCTAAGCCCAGAATAGCCATTACTGACGCGCTTCCAGCATCAGGCGCTTCATCTCGGAAACCGCTTCTTTAAGACCGCTCATCACCGCGCGGCCAATGATGGCGTGGCCGATGTTCAGCTCGTGCATTTCCGGCAGGGCAGCGATGGCTTTTACGTTGTGATAGGTCAGGCCGTGACCGGCGTTAACCTTCAGTCCCAGGCTCGCGGCGTAGGTTGCCGCTTTGGCGATTCGCTCCAGCTCTTTCGCCTGCGCTGCATCGTTTTCGGCATCGGCATAGCAGCCGGTGTGAATTTCAATATACGGCGCACCCACGTCGGCAGCGGCTTTAATCTGGGTGAAATCGGCGTCGATAAACAGAGAAACCAGGATACCGGCATCCGCCAGGCGTTTGCAGGCATCGCGCATTTTGTCGAGCTGCCCGGCCACATCCAGACCGCCTTCGGTGGTCACTTCCTGACGCTTTTCCGGCACCAGGCAGCAAAAATGCGGTTTGGTCTCGCAGGCAATCGCCAGCATCTCTTCGGTGACCGCCATCTCCAGATTCATGCGGGTGTCCAGCGTCTGACGCAGGATGCGCACGTCCCGGTCGGTGATGTGGCGACGATCTTCACGCAGGTGAACGGTAATGCCGTCGGCGCCAGCCTGCTCAGCGATAAACGCCGCCTGAACCGGATCGGGATACGCGGTACCGCGTGCATTACGTAACGTGGCGATGTGATCGATGTTGACGCCTAACAGTAATTCAGCCATGACAATCCTCGGTATTTTTGTTCATTTACCTTCTCCCTCCCCCTCCGGGAGAGGGCTGGGGTGAGGGGTAAAACATTAGCGTTTCGGCATAAACTGCCTGAATAATTCGCGGCTCTTTAAAGGTTTGCCCCCAAGATACGGCTTGAGCGCAATTCGGGTAAAGCGTTTTGCCGCACGCAGAGTGTCGGCGTCCGGGAACTCGCGTTCATACAGTGCTCTGAGCTGGCGCCCGGTAAAGGTGCTGTTATCGACGACGACACTGGCAATAAAGCCCTTTTCCTCACGATAGCGATAGGTCATGGTGTCTTCTACCTCGTCTCCGCTTCCCGCACAGTGCAGAAAATCAACGCCGTAACCAAGGTGTCCGAGCAGCGCCAGTTCGAAACGACGCAGCACAGGCTCAGGGGTGCCGGTTGCGCCAGCAAGTGCCTGAATACAGTGCAGGTAATCAAAGAAAAGTTCAGAGAAGCGGGTCTCATGTTCAAGAACCCGTGAGATGAGTTCGTTAACATACAAACCGCTGTAGAGCGTGATACCAGAAAGAGGAAGCGCCAGGGAGACGGCTTCAGCACTGTGCAGGGTTTTGACTTCCCCTCGCCCGCCAAAGCGGACCAGCAGCGGGGTGAAAGGCTGCAAGGCACCTTTCAGATTAGAACGTCTGGAACGTGCGCCTTTGGCAACAAGGCGCACGCGACCGGACTCTTCCGTGAAGACGTCCAGCATCAGGCTGGTTTCGCTCCAGGGACGACTATGCAGGACAAAGGCGCGCTGCCATCCATCCATATGCTCGTCGTCTTAGGTTACTGATCTTCGCCGTAACCGAGGCTGCGCAGCGCACGCTCATCATCGGCCCAGCCAGATTTCACTTTCACCCACAGTTCCAGGTGAACCGGTGCTTCAAACATGTCCTGCATGTCTTTACGGGCTTCGATTCCGATAGTTTTGATCTTGGCGCCTTTATTGCCGATCACCATCTTCTTCTGCCCTTCACGCTCAACGAGGATCAGACCGTTAATATCGTAGCCGCCACGCTCGTTGCTCTGGAAACGCTCGATCTCCACCGTCACAGAATACGGCAGTTCAGCGCCCAGGAAACGCATCAGCTTCTCACGGATGATTTCAGACGCCATAAAACGCTGAGAGCGATCGGTGATGTAGTCTTCCGGGAAGTGATGAGTCGCTTCCGGCAGATGCTTGCGCACGATACCCGCGATGGTATCAACGTTCAGACCCGTTTCCGCAGACAGCGGGACGATGTCCAGGAAGTTCATCTGGCTGCCCAGCCATTGCAGGTGCGGCAGCAGATCGGCTTTTTCCTGCACGTTGTCCACTTTATTGACTGCGAGGATCACCGGCGTTTTGCCGTCGCGCAGCTTGTTCAGGACCATTTCGTCGTCCGGCGTCCAGCGGGTGCCTTCCACAACGAAAATCACCAGCTCTACGTCGCCAATGGAGCTGCTCGCCGCCTTGTTCATCAGACGGTTGATGGCGCGCTTCTCTTCCATGTGCAGGCCCGGTGTATCGACGTAGATCGCCTGATACGCGCCTTCAGTATGGATACCGACAATGCGGTGACGCGTGGTCTGCGCCTTACGCGAGGTGATAGAAATCTTCTGCCCAAGCAGATTATTCAGCAGGGTGGATTTGCCAACGTTCGGACGTCCGACGATGGCAATAAATCCGCAATAGGTTTTGTCGATGCTCATTCCAGCTCCAGCATTTTTAACGCCTGTTCGGCGGCAGCCTGTTCAGCCTTACGACGGCTTGAACCCGTGCCGACCACCGGTTCACTCAGGCCACTGACCTGGCAATGGATGGTAAATTCCTGATCGTGGGCTTCGCCACGCACCTGCACCACCAGATAGGATGGCAGCGGCAGATGACGACCCTGCAAATATTCTTGCAGACGCGTTTTAGGATCTTTTTGTTTATCGCCCGGGCTGATTTCGTCCAGGCGGGTCTGATACCAGTTAAGGATCAGCTTTTCTACGGTCTGGATATCGCTGTCCAGGAACACGCCACCGATCAATGCCTCGACCGTATCGGCAAGGATGGATTCACGACGGAAACCACCACTTTTCAGCTCACCTGGCCCCAGACGCAGGCATTCACCCAGCTCAAATTCGCGTGCGATTTCAGCGAGGGTATTGCCGCGCACCAGCGTGGCGCGCATGCGGCTCATATCACCTTCGTCCACGCGCGGAAAACGATGATAAAGCGCATTTGCAATCACAAAACTTAAAATAGAGTCGCCTAAAAACTCGAGACGCTCATTATGTTTGCTGCTGGCACTGCGATGGGTTAATGCCTGTTGCAACAACTCCTGATGATGAAAAGTGTAGCCCAGCTTCCGTTGAAGCCGATTAATTACGATGGGGTTCATGCGATACCAATAAATGAATGCGTCAAAAATGCAGCACACGAAACCGACCTGAGAAAACCAACGCGGTTTCGTGTGCCGTGGCACCCTTGCAGGGCCAACCTTAAACTTCGGGGGAATATTCTATACACAACGACAGGGGATGTCGTTAGTTCAAAGAGATTTATCGCTGAAATAATTCACGTAGCGGCGAATAAAAGCCGCTACGTGTTATTTTTGGCGAAAATTAATGAATTCCGCCAATACGATTCAGGCGAACGCCGGTCGGCCACTCGCCTTCCTGCTTCTCAAAACTCATCCAGATAGCGGTTGCTTTACCGACCAGATTCGCTTCCGGCACAAAGCCCCAGTAACGGCTGTCCGCAGAGTTATCGCGGTTGTCACCCATCATGAAGTAGTGTCCCGGCGGCACAATCCAGGTCGCCAGCTGTTGGCCTGGCTGCTGGTAGTACATTGCCAGCTGATCCTGTGCGATGGGCACGGTCAGAATGCGGTGAGTAACATCGCCCAGCGTCTCTTTGCGTTCAACCAGACGAATGCCATTCTCTTTGGTTTCACCTTTTGGCACCTGGAAGAATCCGCTGGTCGCTTCACCGCCGTTACGGCGGGCGAAGGTCTGCACAAAATCAGCTGGCTCAACGTTGGAGTAAGTGACTGGCAGCGCATTTTCACATGCGGTGCCAGAGCTACAGCCTGGCTGAATGGTCACCTCTTTCGCCACCGGATCGTAGGTCACTTTATCGCCCGGCAGACCTACCGCGCGTTTAATATAATCCAGCCGCGGATCTTCCGGATATTTAAACACCACGATGTCGCCACGTTTCGGATGACCCGTTTCGATCAGCGTTTTCTGATAGATCGGATCTTTGATGCCATAGGCAAACTTCTCAACCAGAATGAAATCACCGATCAGCAGCGTTGGCATCATCGATCCTGACGGGATCTGGAACGGTTCATAGATAAATGAACGCACCACCAGCACAATCGCCAGCACCGGGAATACCGATGCCCCTGTTTCCAGCCAGCCCGGTTTTGGGCCGACTTTTTTCAGGGTTTTCGCGTCCAGCGCATCGCCCGTGGCTGCCTGCGCGGCAGCCTGACGTTCACGGCGTTTTGGGGCGAAGATAAACTTATCGAGGCACCACAACAGACCTGTCACCAGGGTAGCGATGACCAGGATCAGGGCAAACATGTTCGCCATGCCAACTCCTTAAGGTTATTTACCGTTACCGTCTTTACCAACATGAAGGATGGCAAGGAATGCTTCCTGCGGCAGCTCAACGTTACCGACCTGCTTCATACGCTTCTTACCTTCTTTCTGCTTCTGCAACAGCTTTTTCTTACGGCTGACGTCGCCGCCGTAGCACTTAGCCAGAACGTTTTTACGCAGCTGCTTCACGGTTGAACGGGCAATGATGTGGTTACCAATGGCCGCCTGAATCGCAATGTCAAACTGCTGACGCGGGATCAGATCTTTCATCTTCTCAACCAGCTCACGACCACGGTACGGTGCGTTATCGTTGTGGGTGATCAGCGCCAGCGCATCCACACGCTCACCGTTGATCAGCACGTCCACACGAACCATGTTCGAGGCCTGGAAGCGTTTGAAGTTGTAGTCCAGCGACGCATAGCCACGGGAGGTAGACTTCAGACGGTCGAAGAAGTCGAGCACCACTTCTGCCATCGGAATTTCATAGGTCAGCGCCACCTGGTTACCGTGGTAAACCATGTTGGTCTGCACGCCACGCTTCTCAATACACAGGGTGATCACGTTACCGAGGAACTCCTGCGGCAGCAGCATGTGACACTCTGCGATTGGCTCGCGCAGTTCCTGAATATTATTCAGCGGCGGGAGCTTGGACGGGCTGTCGACGTAGATCACCTCTTTCGATGTGGTTTCTACTTCGTAGACAACCGTCGGGGCGGTGGTGATCAGATCCAGATCGTATTCACGCTCCAGACGTTCCTGAATGATCTCCATGTGCAGCAGACCGAGGAAGCCACAGCGGAAGCCAAAGCCCAGCGCCGTTGAGCTTTCTGGCTCGTAGAACAGGGAGGCATCGTTGAGGCTCAGCTTTCCGAGCGCATCGCGGAAGTTTTCGTAATCGTCAGAGCTGACCGGGAACAGACCCGCATAAACCTGCGGTTTCACCTTTTTGAAGCCTGGCAGCGCTTTATCTGCCGGGTTACGTGCACCGGTCAGGGTATCGCCCACCGGCGCGCCGAGGATGTCTTTAATTGCACAGACCAGCCAGCCCACTTCGCCGCATTTCAGTTCGGTACGGTCAACCTGTTTTGGCGTGAAGATGCCCAGACGGTCAGCGTTGTAGACCTGGCCGGTGCTCATGACCTTGATTTTGTCGCCTTTACGCATGGTGCCGTTTTTAATACGCACCAGCGAGACAACGCCGAGGTAGTTATCAAACCAGGAGTCGATGATCAGCGCCTGTAGCGGCGCATCCGGGTCGCCTTCCGGCGGCGGAATATCACGCACCAGACGTTCCAGTACGTCCGGAACACCGACACCGGTTTTCGCCGAGCAGCGCACTGCATCGGTCGCATCAATACCGACGATGTCTTCAATCTCTTCCGCTACGCGCTCAGGATCGGCGGCTGGCAGGTCGATTTTATTCAGAACCGGCACCACTTCAAGATCCATTTCCATGGCGGTGTAGCAGTTTGCCAGCGTCTGGGCCTCTACGCCCTGCCCGGCATCCACCACCAGCAGCGCGCCTTCGCAGGCCGCCAGCGAGCGTGACACTTCATAAGAGAAGTCAACGTGCCCTGGGGTGTCGATAAAGTTCAGCTGATAGGTTTCACCATCGGAAGCTTTATAGTCGAGCGTCACGCTCTGCGCTTTGATGGTAATACCGCGTTCGCGTTCCAGGTCCATGGAGTCCAGAACCTGGGCTGCCATTTCACGATCAGACAGGCCACCGCAAATCTGGATAATACGGTCAGACAGCGTCGACTTACCGTGGTCAATGTGAGCAATGATGGAGAAATTTCTTATGTTCTTCATATGTATGAATTTATTTACTCGCTATGCGGATTAAATCTTCTTGATGGACACAGCGGTGGACACTCCACAGTAACTACCCCATCAACGACTGGCATGCATATTACACTGTAGCGCCCAAATCGTCAGCATACGATCTCCTGTTCATCGTGTGATAACGAGTGCCTACGGTTAAGCAATGAAAATTAAATTGTTGGGCAGTCATCAACGCCCAGAGCACGGTTGATGAAGAACGTCACTCTACCCAATACCTCAACTTCTTCCAGCGCAGACCCTTCGATCGCTTCGCCGTCGTCTGTTATGAGCGATCGTCCCATCAGCTTGGCAAACTGTGTGTGGCCGTCGCACAAAATTAACAACACATCTCCAGGTGTCTTTTTCGTTGCTGGCTCTATGACCGCAAACCCCACATCCGTTTCAAGCACCCTACTATCAGCCCCCATATTGCAAAGAATTGCTGGGGTTAGTCGGCGCTCAATGTAGTCTGTTGCTGGTGAAGGAAATCCCATTAGAGAACTCTCCCCATGTTTCTCAGGATCCAGTACCGGTTATCACTACCGTCTGTCGTCTTGTCAGCGAAGCCTGGCTGATTGCGCTCTATCCATGCATTGGCGTCGGATCGGGTGAAGTGCCAGTTAAAACCACGCAACTTTTCTATAAAGCTGTCTGTTCTCAGGTAGCGGTAGCCCTTTGGGTTAAGCTCTATGGCCGCAACAAAGGCGGCCTGAATATCTGAAATTCGGGGCATAATCTGCACTCCCTTTATTACTGTGTTTATATACAGTAGTTTCAAATGGAATGCAGATCAATTTGGGTTCGCCTATTAATTTTTAAGGCTGAATGTCCCCAGGCTGCTCTGTCAGTTCAAGAGAAGCTTCGGAAGCTCTTGTTTTCCAGATGCTATCCTCTGGCATATCGAGGCGAACGTCGATCCAGCTATTGGCAGGAACATCTATAGGAGCCCCTTTCGTTTTAACAATTTCGCCTTCTTCGCTGAGTATGTATTTCCGCTTAAAAAGCCGAATCGTCAGCCCACCGCTTTCTGTCTGCTCAGCTTCAACTACACCCAGTTCTCCCATGCCGCCAGGATCCATTGGCGGCAGCAGTTGCCATCCCTCCGATGCCAGGCCTGCCGAACCGGTGAGAACATATACCCCAACATCGAGCCGGGAAAGCTTAATACCTTCTGCCTCAGCGTTCGCCGTTCCACAGCCGCACCAGGAGAAACCATCATCGGCTACGTCAGTACGCTGACTCTCTTCCTGAGACTTAACGATACGTGCCACCGGCGATGCCGCTTTAAGAGTTCCATCACTGGCTTTAGTGGTGTTGGCTGTTGAGTAATTTTCATACCA
>NZ_JADCKV010000023.1:0-57629 GCF_014982105.1 Enterobacter cloacae complex sp. P18RS
TTTCTCTTGATTATAAGTAATGCAGCAAACAGAAATTAGTATGTCGCCAGCCATAGTGAATCCCTTTAATTTTTCATAATATTAATTATTTTGCCAACGGGCGAAACATATTCTCTTTGACAATTAAATCACGAGATCTCTGCTTAATTTTTTTTATGGGATTGCCAGCATATATATGAAAATCTTCACAATTTTCTTTTACAAGAGAAAGAGCTCCAATCGCAACTCCATTACCTATGGTTACACCTGGTAAAACAATCGTACCTGATCCAATGATCGCGTGTTTACCGACAGAGACTGAGGCATGCTGTACATTAGTGAATTGCGAGGGAACCATCGGATTAGTCATGAATTGACCAGAGTAATCATCGTTACTTGAGTAAATGGAAACCCGTGATGAAATATTTGAGTAATCCATTAACGTAATTCTCCCTGCACCAATCAGAGACGAATATACCGCTATATGTACATAATCACCGATAAAAACGCCTTCTGCTCCTGCGGAAATAACACAAAAATCATCTATACGGACATTATTCCCGATATGGATTTTAGATATACCGTAGAAAGACGCTTTCGTTGAGATGAGAACATTTTCCCCAACGGAGGCAAACCCCATCTGTTCAATTTCTTCACGGGTTAATATAGCCATACTACCCTCGGATAATTTTTATAATACGAGAGAAATCATTGTCATCCAATTCGTTGAAAATTGGCAGACACAATACCTTATCCGAAACAGTATTAGACAAAGGCAAATTTTCAACAGCTGCGGATTCAATTCCTCGGTACATTGGCATATTGCTAATCAGAGGATAGAAATAACGACGCGATAAAATATTATTCTTTTTTAACTCAAGATAGAGCTCATCCCTGGTCATCCGGAACTCAGGCTCGATCAGGACAGGAAAATAAGAATAATTACTGTTAGAGTGTACAGAAGCAGCAGGAACAGTAATACCCTTAATTTGTGCAAGCTCCTGCCGGTAGGCCAGATCTATTTTTTTACGCTGCTCAATAGCACTATTGATATGTTTCAACTGTACTAAACCAAAAGCAGCATTGATCTCACTCATTTTACCGTTGATACCTGGCGCAGTGACCGTCAACTCGTCAGCAATACCAAAATTCTTCAACCTATCAATACGCTGCTTGGTCTTGGCGTCCTGACAAATTATTGCGCCGCCTTCAAAGGTGTTGAAGACCTTTGTAGCATGGAAACTCAGGATGGACATATCACCAAAGCGTAAAATACTCTGGCCTTTATACTTTACGCCAAAAGCATGTGCTGCATCATAAATCACGCGAAGCCCATAATTATCAGCAATTTCCTGAATTGCTTCTACATCGCATGGACTGGAATAGCAGTGCACTGGCATAATCGCGGTTGTATTAGGCGTAATAGCCGCTTCGATTTTCTTCGGGTCAATGTTGAATGTGTCGGGATCAATATCAACGAATACCGGCTTCAGTCCGTTCCATAGAATAGAATGACTAGTGGCAATGAATGAGTACGGTGTGGTAATCACCTCACCTGAAATACGTAATGCCTGAAGCGCTGTGATTAACGCGATTGTTGCGTTATTAAAAAGAGAAATGTACTCAACATCTAAATACTCGCACAATTCTTTTTCAAGTTGCTGGTGGAAAGGACCATTATTTGTTAACCACTTATTATCCCATATTTTTTCAAGATAAGGAATAAATTCACTTAGCTCAGGAAGAAAGGGTTGAGTCACTGGTATATTTTTCATTTAGTTTTCTCTATTCTCTGATAGACAACACAATCTTATATAATTTTCTTTGCGTGTGGTAAATCATTCCGATATATATACCAGGCGCTAAAGTCAACATAATTACTATCTGCCATATATCCTGCATTGCAAGGTGCATGGCAATTAATTTGGCCATAAAGCAGGAGATCATTGTTATTAACCAGATGGGCGACACTTCTTTAAATTGTCGCCAGACCGTTAAACCAGTCAGTTTTCCGGTGTAATAAGTATTTAATACGAGTGCAAGGTAAGAATGAATCAATAAACCAAAACACATTATGTAAATGCTGTAATTCATCGTTAATGCGACTATTGAAATCCCGATCACTTTTTTAATTATTTCCAGCTTCAGGAACAAATCGCTACGACCTTTCACCTGTAAAACATTCAGGTTTATGGCATGGATTGGATAAAGCATATAAGCCAGGGCAAGGATTGTCACAAGACCCGCTGCTTCATGCCATTGCGAACCTAACACCAGTTGAAGCAAAGGTTGTGCGAGTATTGCAACACCAGCCATTAATGGAAAGATGAACAACGCAGCCACTTTCATTGTGAGCAGGTAGTATTCGTCCATTTTATGACTATCTTCCTGCATATGACTAAACATAGGATACGTTACACGCTGAATAATATTCGTCATCGTCATGGCAGGGATGCTTGATATCTGGTTGGCCTGCGTAAATTGACCAACATGTTCAGCGCTGAATTTCTTGCCGATAATTAATTGATAAACGTTGTTATAGGCTGTATCAAGCAGTCCGGATAGCAATAACTTGCCGCCAAAGCCAAACAGATAATCAAATGATTTTTTTGAAAAACTGAGGGCTGGAACCCAACGTGTTATAACATTAAGAAATAGTGCACTCAGAACTGACGCCGACAGGGTTTGTGCAACCAACGCCCATACGCCATATCCTTTCCAGGCTAAAATCAGCGCAACGACACCGCCTAGTGTAACTGAACAGATCGACGCTTTTGCCTGCGCTTTGAAATTCATCGATACTGTCAAAATCGTTCTGGGCACAACCGAGAAACTATTAGCTATGAGCGTTAAGCCAATAACTTTAGTTAACAACACTAAGTCAGGCTGCTGATAAAAATCTGCTATATATCCTGCTGAGAAAAAAAGCAAAGTATAACAGCAAACAGCAACAATAATATTGAAATAGAACGCAGTCGAGTAATCGATATTCGTGCGGTCTGTCTTTCTAATCAGTGCTGAACTAAAGCCGCTATCGATAAACACCTGACCAATAGCAATAAATATGGCTAACATTCCAATGAGACCAAAAGCTTTTGGCCCTAATAGGCGAGCCAGTATCAGCATCAGAAAAAGTTGTACACCCTGGGAGAGAATCCTCTCCAGGGCACTCCATTTTAAACCATTAACGGTTTTATTCTTGAGTTCGGACACTATTCGTTACTTAATCAGTTGGGACAGATATTGACCGTACCCATTTTTGGACATTAAGGCAGCCTGTTTTAATACCTCTTCCTTAGCCAGCCATCCATTGTTATAAGCAATCTCCTCAAGACAAGCAACTTTAAACCCTTGTCTGACTTCGATTGTCTCGACAAACTGTGCCGCTTGTAAAAGGCTTTCATGCGTCCCTGTGTCTAGCCAGGCAAAGCCACGTCCCAGCATTTCTACAACGAGGTTACCCTTTTCAAGATACATCTGGTTGATTGAGGTAATTTCAAGCTCCCCCCGTTCTGAAGGTTTCACCCGTTTTGCAAATTCAACCACTTCGTTTGTATAGAAATAAAGCCCAGTGACAGCATAATTACTTTTTGGTTTTAAAGGCTTCTCTTCTATCGATAGCACATTGCGGTTTTCATCGAACTCAACGACGCCAAAGCGTTCTGGATCTTTAACCTGATAACCAAACACCGTTGCTTTAGAGGTCGCACGGACCGCGGCTTCTTTTAACTTAGGAGAGAACCCCTGACCATAGAAAATATTATCGCCTAAAACCAGACAAACGGGATCAGTACCGATGAATTCTTCACCAATAATGAATGCTTGTGCCAATCCGTCTGGTGAAGGCTGAATCGCATACTGTAAATTCAGGCCCAGAGTTGCCCCGTTACCAAGAAGACGAATAAATCCTTCCTGATCTTCAGGCGTCGTAATAATTAAAATATCTCTTATGCCTGCCAGCATTAATACCGATAATGGATAATAAATCATCGGTTTATCATAAATAGGTAATAACTGCTTAGAAACCCCCATTGTAATAGGATACAGACGCGTTCCCGAGCCACCCGCAAGAATAATTCCTTTCATTTTATACTAACCCCAGACGCTCACGTTGATAACTACCATCCTGCACTCGCATGCACCAATTTTTATTTTTCAGATACCATTCCACGGTCTTACGAATTCCGCTTTCGAACGTCTCTTCAGGCTTCCAGCCCAGTTCCACCCCAATTTTATGCGCATCAATCGCATAGCGGCGGTCATGTCCTGGGCGATCGGCAACATACGTAATTTGATCGCGGTAAGAGCCTTCTTTCGGCACGATCTCATCCAGCAAATCGCAAATAGTGTGCACAACGTCCAGGTTCTGCTTTTCGTTATGACCGCCGATGTTGTAAGTTTCCCCCGGTTTACCCTGCGTCACAACGGTGTAAAGCGCACGGGCATGGTCTTCAACATAGAGCCAGTCACGGATCTGATCGCCTTTGCCGTAAATCGGCAGCGCTTTTCCGTCCAGCGCGTTCAGGATCACCAGCGGGATCAGCTTTTCCGGGAAATGATACGGACCGTAGTTGTTTGAACAATTGGTGACAATTGTCGGGAAACCGTAGGTGCGCAGCCAGGCGCGAACCAGATGGTCGCTGGACGCTTTGGAGGCAGAGTATGGGCTGCTTGGCGCGTAGGCCGTGGTTTCAGTGAACAGCGGAAGCTCTGAGGATACCGGGTGTTCATCCGGGTGCGGCAGATCGCCGTATACTTCATCGGTGGAGATATGATGGAAGCGAAACGCTTTTTTCGCCGCGTCATCGAGCGTTGACCAGTAAGCACGGGCAGCTTCCAGAAGCACATATGTCCCAACAATGTTGGTTTCAATGAATGCCGCCGGGCCGGTAATGGAACGGTCTACATGGCTTTCTGCCGCCAGATGCATTACCGCATCCGGATTATGCTCAGCAAAAATACGATCCATAGCCGCTTTATCACAAATATCTGCATGCTCAAACACATAACGTTCACTGGCGCTGACATCGTTAAGGGACTCGAGGTTGCCGGCATACGTGAGTTTATCCACATTGACGACTTGGTCATGGGTATTTGTAATAATATGTCGTACAACCGCTGAGCCGATAAAGCCGGCTCCACCCGTCACAAGAATTTTCACGTTATCTATTCCGTTTTGTAGATATGTCGAGATATTGGCGTTCTGAACCCTGGTATTAATTCAGGTTTCAGAAATTTTGCACGCTACCGCCCCTGGCTTGACAGCTACCAGTGCACTGAGCGCGTGTTGAATATAAGATTGACTGTCTGATTTCAGACAAAAACTGGCGTTAATTGTCGTCCTAAATGGATTCGGAAACAAGCACAAATCGTTACAAATCAGCCCAGATTTGAAGCAGATAACTCTCTGTTATTATAGGAATTAATAGCAAAAAGCGGCAGCCATCATTTTAGTTATGTAACAACATAACAAGATGATGGCTGCCGCGCATGAAGTCTTTCAGGCTGCGGAAGAAGTATTAGTCGTTAGCCAGCAGCTTCTCAATCCGGCTTCTGAACTTCGCCCCTTCCTTCAGGTTACGCAGGCCATAGTTCACAAAGGCCTGCATATACCCCATTTTCTTACCGCAGTCATAGCTGTCGCCGGTCATCAGCATGGCATCAACCGACTGCTTCTTCGCCAGCTCAGCAATCGCATCGGTCAGCTGGATACGATCCCAGGCGCCCGGCTCAGTTTTTTCCAGCTCAGCCCAGATATCCGCATTCAGCACATAACGGCCTACCGCCATCAGGTCGGAGTCTAGCGTCTGCGGCTGATCGGGTTTTTCGATAAACTCAACGATCCGGCTCACCTGCCCTTCCGTCTCCAGTGGCTCTTTGGTCTGAATAACGGAATACTCAGAGAGATCGCCCTTCATACGTTTCGCCAGCACCTGGCTGCGGCCCGTCTCGTTGAAGCGCGCGACCATTGCCGCCAGGTTGTAACGCAGCGGATCGGCGGAAGCGGTATCAATAATGATGTCCGGCAGGACCACGATGAACGGGTTATCACCCACCACCGGGCGCGCGCAGAGGATTGAGTGGCCCAGACCCAGCGGCTGCGCCTGACGCACGTTCATGATGGTCACGCCAGGAGGACAGATAGACTGAACTTCTGCCAGAAGCTGACGCTTAACGCGCTGCTCAAGCAGCGCTTCGAGTTCATAAGAGGTGTCGAAGTGGTTCTCAACGGCATTCTTCGAAGAGTGCGTCACCAGAACGATTTCTTTGATCCCCGCAGCAACAATCTCGTCGACGATGTACTGAATCATCGGCTTGTCAACGATCGGCAGCATCTCTTTAGGAATGGCCTTTGTGGCGGGCAACATATGCATGCCCAAACCCGCTACCGGTATGACTGCTTTCAAATTAATCATTATTTCTTCCACCTTAAAATGGTTGACGAATTATAGCTTTTAAACCTGTTTTCGCCAGCATGTTTTGCCGTAAATATGGAGTAATCCTAGGTCACCCCACCACAAATTACAGTAGTTGTAATCTGAATAGATCGCGATTCCGTACCAGGAATAGTCGCAAAATAGGCTCTAGGATTACCTGTGCGGCAGCGCAAAATTCAACCGTTCCGTATTCACCACGTGTTGATCGACCCGATCAATATCCACCGAACTCTGCCCCTTTTCATTAACCGCTTTTATGTTCGCGAGCGACAACAGCGTCTCGTTTTTGGCCATAAACTTCCCACGCACGTCTTTGCGCAAGTCGAAGTTCATCTTAAGCGCTGGTCCCGTCGCTGACTCCTGCATCACGTTGATATCACGCAAGAAAAGGTGCTGTGGCTTGTTGTGCAGCTCAAGCGTTGCTCGCTGCATGTTGACGTTGGTGATGGCAACAAACGAGGTGGCATTGCCGGAGGAAATCTGTATCCCGCGCAGCTTATAGGCCAGCTGGCGGTTATCCAGGCGAATATCGTTAAGTTTGAAGTTTTGCGGTATCGACAGATAATCGCCCTTGATCACGCCATACCCGATTAACATTCCGGCGCTGTTCACCATATCGATATTATCAATAACGAAATTATCACAGCCATAAATAGCTACCGTCGCGTTATCAATTCCGGCCTTTTTACTGAAGTCGGGGGTAATATTGCTGGCCTTGATATTACGGATCACAAAGTGTTTACCGTTTTCAACATGGACCAACTGCCGACAGTTGCTGCCGGTGATATTTGCCACCACGAAGTTTTTAACGGTCTGCTGTTCCGGATAGTCATTGTCGTACGTGCTGCCAGCCAGCCCAATGCCTATGCCCCAGTTGATCTTGCCGTTTGTGCAGTTGATGTTATCGATCACGTGGTCAGAGATCAGGATATTGCGGTCGTTAATCGCCACGTTCCACTCAATCGCGTCCCCCTGCAAGTGGCTGAATTTACTGTTGGTAATGCGCGCACCGTCCACCTGATTATGAAAACCCTGGCGCAGAATGGCGTAGTTGGCCTGGCTCACGGAAATACGATCGATAAGCAGGTTACGCATCACTCTCGGCTTTTTACCGCCGATGTAGATCTGGGTGACGGGGCCGAAGCCGCTCATTGCCAGCCCTTTAATGACACAGTCGGAGCCACGCACGTCCAGCGTAATGTTATGCGTGCGCCCCTCTCCTTCTCCAATGACCTTACAGCCTTCCTGGAGCACAAACCGCCCGCGGCCGTTGCCCTTCAGCGCACCGCGGATCAGCAGGGTTTTGCCATCAGGAATGAAAATGCCGGTATTGATGTTTTCACAGGTTAACCCGGCGGGAACAACAACGGTATCGCCCTCGGTAAATGCCTGCTTAAAGGCGGCGATCCAGTCGTTATTGTTGTAGCGATCGACAGAAACCGTCTTCCCGGTTGCCGCCCGCACAGCGCGGGGCGACAGCAGTGGCATGGCAGCCAGGACGGATAAAGAAGAGACAAATCGGCGTCGGGTAATCTTTTTCAGCATACAACCTCAGCGTTACAGCGTTTGCAGCAGGCTCGCTAACTGGCGATTAATCACCTGCTGATTGAATTCTGCTTCAACTTTTTGCCGCGCATTTTGCAGCACAGGGATCAGCGTCTGCTGATCGATATCACTGAACGCAGCCAGACGATCCGCCAGCGCCAGCGCATTGTTTTCAGGGACCAGCCAGCCGGAGTGTTCAGAGGTGATCAGCTCCGGGATCCCGCTGTGCAGGGTCGAGACCACCGGAATGCCGACCGCCATCGCCTCCATCAGCGCCACGGGAATGCCTTCCATATCGCCGTCAGCGCCGGTTACGGAAGGCAGCAGGAACACATCCGCATCATCAAGCATGGCTTTCACTTCGTGGCTCGGCTTGAAGCCCGGCATCTCGACCACGTCTTCCAGCTGATACTGTTCAATCAGCGTGCGCAGGCGACGCTCCCACGGCCCGATGCCCAGGATGCGGTAGTGGAAGTCCACTCCGCGCGCCTTCAGCTGGCGACAGGCTTCGATGGCTACGTGCAGCCCTTTCTTTTCGGTCAGGCGGGCAACAGAGATAATTTGCAGCGGCTTGCCCGGCACCTTGACCGGTCGCTGAGTGAAACGTTCCATATCCACGCCCATGCGTGAAACGGTGATTTTCTCGCTCGGGCACCCCATGGTTTTCAGGCGTCCGGCCCACAGGTTGCTTATTGGCAGCATCATGTCGCCACGGCGAAACAGCTGCTGATATTCCGGCGTGTAGTGGTTCAGTACTTCCCGGCTGGAGATGTCGATACCGTGGAAAATGGTTGCGATTTTGCCGTCAATCACCCCCAGCTCACGCAGTTTTGCCGCAGTGACGCCCGCCGGGCCAAAGTGGGCGATAAAGACATCGGCCCGGTACGGCTGGGCCGTTTGCCCGCAAATGGCGGAAAGGATCAGGTTGCGGGCCTCCGCCCCATAGCGCGACATATTCAGCGCCCGCCACGTCGAGGCGCGATGAAGGCCGCGCAGCGTCTGGCTGGCGCGATGGCGCAGTTTGTTCAATCGTCCGGCGGGTTCATCCTGCAACCAGCGGGTTTTCGCCTCCAGCCCATACCGGGTATACGCCGCATGGGTGTTTTGCGTATCGCCCTTTTGCAGGGCGATAATCTCCACGTCATACCCCATATCGATAAACGCGGTGATTTGGTTCAGCACAAAGGTTTCAGACGACAGCGGAAATTTCAGTAAGAAGAAACCAACCTTCATTTCCCCTCCCGGACGCGGTCGAGTACGGATTTCACCATGCCAATACCTTTTTCGCGTTCGGCTTTTACCGCCACCGCCAGACGTTCGTTGATCGCAGGCAGCTGGCCGAGCGTGTCGCCCACCATCGCCCCCAGCGACCCGTCCAGCAGATGACGAATATCGACGGCCATTTCCGGCATGCCGAGCTGCTGCATAATACCCGCGGACTTGTGTTCGTAGTTAATGGCGATGGCTGGCGTGCCGAAGTTCATCGAGATAATGGCCGAGTGCAGACGCGTGCCCACGGTCAGGTCGCAGGCGGAGAGCAGCTTGCCCATCTCCAGATCGTTCAGCTCGTCCATCACCACGTGATAGCGGGACGGATCGTTCACCAGGTTGCGCAGGTTGAGCGCCACCATACGGTCATCTTTGTTGTAGCTGTCGATACCGGTACAGGTGGAAAGCGCCAGCACCTGGTAACCGCTGTCCAGCACGCGGTTCACCACGTCGGCAAAGGCTTTCTCGTACGCCGCCTGGGTCGTGCCGAGGCGTTTATCGAACGGCGCAAGTTCACGCAGGGTAATGGCGACGGTTTTCTGCTTTGCCGCCACGTCCAGCCAGTGCTGTACCGCGTAGCTGGCCTGGAAACTGTCATCCTGATGATCCACCAGCCAGGCGGTGTCCACACCGTGCTCCACTTTGGTGGTGTCGATTTCACTGCGTTTCATCATGTCGAGGCTGACCGATTCACGCAGGATCAGCGCGTCGCAGTGGCCGAAGACATAGTTCGCCAGCTGGTTAAACTGCGGATCCTGGAATGGCCCGACGCTGTGGCCGATCATAAACAGCGGCTTTTTCGCCATGAACGTACAAAGTGCATGCTCAAACTGTGGCACGCCGTACAGATCGACGAAGAACGAACCGCCCACCTGAATAATGGCGTCATAGCCGGACAGCAGACGAACAAAATCGGTAAAGCCCTGCGCGATGGCAATGTTGCGCAGCTTGCCGGTGTCGGTCACGCGAGAAAGCAGCACCTGATGCTGGTAGCGGCGACGCAGCACTTTCTTCACGCGCCCCATCACGCCCGCGGCGTTGTTGTGCTGTTTCATCTGGCTGTAGAGCGGGTCGCCCATCACCGGGCGGTTCAGTAACCAGGATGAGCTGACCGGATAACGGCTCATCACATCCACTTCTGTCTCAGGCTTAAGGGTGTTAATTGCATCCAGTAAACCGCGCAGGATGGCGCTGTCGCCACGGTTGCCGCAGGTATGGTTGCCAAGAATAAGTAATTTCATAATGGCCTCGTAAAATTAGCCTGCGCGAAGCAGCGTTTTCATTTTTTCGTTACGGCAAAACTGGCGCTTCATCTCGACCACCAGCGCATTGCGTGACAGCACAATCATCACGCCGAACGCCAGCGCGCCTGCCGCGACCTGCACCGCAAGCAGCGCCGCCAGCGGCAGATGCCCGTTGAGCACCACGCCCAGGCCGTAGCTCACCGCAAGCGTCGGTAAGGAGAGATAGAACGGCAGCCACAGGCTGAGAATGTACTGACGGTAGCTGGAGCCCAGCACCGGTTTGATCATCACGAAGTAGCTCAGCACGGTATTGACGATTTGCACCAGCAGGAAGCCGAGCGTCACGCCAATGGCGCCCGCCGTGTGGCCGCCCACAATAATTGCCGGAATAAACAGGAAGGTTTTAAACACGTTGAACTTGAAGCTGATATCCACGCGCGCCTTCGCCATTAGCAGAGAACCAATCGGGTTCCCCACCGAGCGCAGCAGCCCCACGACGCACAGCAGTTGCAGGATCGGGATGATGCTGTTCCACTTCTCGCCAAACACCAGCGGTACGAAATTGCTGGCAACCACCATCAGCCCCAGCAGCACCGGGAAGTTGATGATCCCCACAACGGAGAGCAGCTTGTAAAAGTTCACGCGCAGCTTTTCGGTATCGTCCTGAATTTTGGCGAACGCCGGGAACAGCACGCGGGTAATGATAGGGTTGAGCTTCATCGGCGGGACAACCGCGACGTTATACGCCAGGTTGTAGCCACCCGCGACGCTCGCGCCCAGAATGCGCGCCAGCACCAGCGTGGAGAGGTTAGTATTCACGTAGTTGATAATGCTGTCTGCCGTCAGCCACGCGCCGAAGCGCAGGTTGGATGAAACAGACGCCAGTGAAAAATGCAGCCCCGGGCGATAAATCTTACGGCCAAAGAAGCCAAACAGCAGCGTGCGCACGGCAGAGTTAACCAGGTAGCCGAGGATGGCGGTCATCGCCAGCGGCCAGAAATGGGCGCTGACCACGGTGAAGGTAAAGCCCGCCAGTACGGCGCTGGTTTCAATCATGCCGATTTTGTTGAACTCCAGCTCTTTCTGCATCAGCGCGCGGAACTGCTGCCCGTGCGGGATCACCACGAAAGCGAACGACAGGGTGCGCATCAGCGGCGCCAGGTCCGGGTTATGCAGCACGCCGGCAATCACATCGCTCAGCAGGAACACCAGCACAAAGACGAAGATACCCAGCCCGACGTTCAGCCAGTAGAGGGTGGTCAGCTCCAGATGGCTGATCTCTTTGCGCTGGATAATGGAGTTGGCGATACCAAAGTCCGACAGCGTATCGGCCAGGGCGATAATCACCAGCGAGACGGTCAGCAGACCAAACTGGTGGTTATCGATAATGCGCGCCAGCACCGTCATCTGCACCAGGCCGAGGCCAATGATGACTATGGTGGCCATGGCTGACCATTTCGCGCCGCTGATGGTTTTTTCTCGTAAGCTCATCTTAGTACGCCGCTTTGTTCACGAAGCCTTTGAAAATGGTCAGAAAAACAATCTTGATATCGAACCAGAGGCTCCACTCGCGGATGTACTCCAGATCGAACTCGATACGTTTTTCCATTTTTTCCAGCGTGTCGGTCTCGCCGCGCCAGCCGTTGATCTGCGCCCAGCCGGTGATGCCTGGCTTCACCTTATGGCGCAGCATGTAGCCTTCAATCAGGGTGCGGTACTGCTCGTTATGGGCCACGGCGTGAGGACGAGGCCCGACGATGGACATCCCGCCGGTGAACACGTTGATGAACTGCGGCAGCTCATCGAGCGAGGTACGGCGCAGGAAGTTGCCCACGCGGGTGACGCGCGGATCGTTCTGCGTCGCCTGGGTCACCACCTTGTCGTTCTCCATCACCTTCATGGAGCGGAATTTCCACACCATGATCGGCTTACCGTCCATGCCGTAGCGGGTCTGACGGAAGATGATCGGCCCCGGCGAGCTGAGCTTCACCGCCAGCGCAATGCAGCACAGCACCGGGGAGATGAGCAGCAGGATCAGGGACGAAAGGACGATATCTTCCACGCGCTTCAGCACGCGGTTAATCCCCGACAGCGGCGTGTCGTACAGTGGAACAACCGGTACCCCGTTCACCTCTTCAATACGGGAGTGGAGAATATTGAAGGTGAAGACATCCGGGATGAGGATCACCGAGCAGGTGGTATCCGCCAGCTCGCGCATCAGTTTCTTGATGCGGGATTCATCTTTCATCTGCATGGCGATGTAGACGTTATGAATTTTGCCGGCTTTCGCATCGTCAATAAGCTGTTCGTAGTTACCTGCCCAGTCGGACGGCACGCCGCCGGGCTTCGCGTCGTGATAAATCCCGACCACTTCAAAACCTAACCACGGCTCTTTGCGGAAGCTGTCGAGCAACACCTGTCCCACCGGCAGGTCGCCCGCCACGGCAACGAAGCGACGGTTATACCCACGGTTGCGCAGCCAGCCCGCGCCAAAGCGGATCAGCGAGCGGCAGACCACCATGCCAATGCTGGTTAACAGATACCAGCAGAGATAGGTCACAATACGGTTATCAAAATCATGGCTGAACGCCACCAGGCCTGCGCTGAAAACCAGGCTTAAGGTCCAGTTCTGGAGCAGCAGCATCAGTTCGGTGGTCATTTTGACGCCGCGCCATGAACGATAAAAATCGGTCATGCCGCCGATCATCTGAAACACCACCAGCGCAATCAACGCCATCAGCAAGTGCATGTATAAGAACGACTGCCCGCTGACCCAACACACCGCCCACAGTCCGCCGACCATGATGGTGATATCAGAAAAACGCTGCACCATAGAGATTAACGATGCATTCGTTCTCGCTCGTTCGCGCTTTTTTAGATTTGTCATCGTTGTTCCTTTAGTTCTAAACCTTACCCCTCACCCTACCCCTCTCCCCAAAGGGGAGAGGGAACTTGAACACCCTCTCCCCTTTGGGGAGAGGGCTGGGATGAGGGGCAGTTTTTACTGATTCAACAGCGCCAGAATGTCCTTCGTTCGGGCTTCCATCAGCGCGGTATCGGCGCGGGACTCCACGTTCAGGCGCACCACCGGCTCGGTGTTGGAGGAGCGTAGGTTGAAGCGCCACTGCGGGAACGCCATGCTGATACCGTCGGTACGGTCAATCTCCAGCGCATGAATGGCAAAGTGGTGCTCTACGCGGGCAATGGCCTCAGCGGGCTGCGCCAGTTTGCTGTTGATCTCGCCGCTCGCCGGGAACGCCGCCATGCGGTCGCGCACCAGTTCGCCCAGACTCTTCCCTTTCAGGCACAGCAGCTCAGTCACCAGCAGCCACGGGATCATCCCGCTGTCGCAGTAGGCAAAATCACGGAAATAGTGGTGGGCGCTCATCTCGCCGCCGTAGATGGCGTCTTCCTCACGCATACGCTCTTTGATAAACGCGTGGCCGGTTTTGGACATCACCGGCTCGCCGCCCGCGGCCTTCACCACGTCGACGGTGTTCCAGGAAAGACGCGGATCGTGAATGATTTTCGCCCCCGGGTTTTTCTCGAGGAACGCTTCCGCCAGCAGGCCAACGATGTAGTAGCCTTCGATAAACTGCCCTTTCTCGTCGAACAGGAAGCAGCGGTCGAAATCGCCGTCAAAGGCGATACCCATATCGGCGCCGTGCTCAATCACCGCGTTGCGGGTGTCGTCGCGGCACTCCGGCAGCAGCGGGTTAGGAATACCGTTCGGGAAGTTGCCGTCAGGCGTGTTGTGCACTTTGACGAAGGTCACCGGCACGTTCAGCACCTTAAAGCGGGCTTCAAGTGCATCGACAACCGGGCCTGCCGCGCCGTTGCCGGAGTTAATCACCAGCTTCAGCGGTTTGAGGTTCGCCACGTTGATGTAGCCCAGCAGGTGGTCGATGTACTCTTTTTGCAGGTTAATCTGCTTATAGCTGCCGCGTGTGGCTTCATTCACCGGCGGGAAGTCGTTGGCCTCGGCCAGACGCTGCACGTCACGCAGGCCGGTGTCGCCGCTGATAGGACGCGCGCCCTTGCGCACCAGCTTCATGCCGTTGTAGTCCATCGGGTTATGGCTGGCCGTCACTTCGATACCGCCGTCCACGCCCAGGTGAAAGGTGGCAAAATAGATCTCTTCGGTACCGGAAAGGCCGATGTCCAGCACATCGACGCCCGCGTCCTGTAGCCCTTTCGCCAGCGCCAGCTTCAGGGAAACGCTTGTCAGACGCACGTCGCCGCCCAGCACGATAGTTTTTGGTTTCAGGTATTCGCCGTACGCGCGGCCGATGCGCCACGCAATGTCTTCGTTCAGCTCTTCGCCCAGCTTGCCGCGAATATCGTAGGCTTTAAAACAGGTTAATTTTTCCATGATGACCCCTTTTTCAGGCAACAGTTGGCCCTGACCATGTAATGGCCAAATTTATTTTTGTCATTCGTAGGCCCGGTAAGCGCAGCGCCACCGGGCATGATGCGGAGTGCTACACGCGCCCGTAGCGATCCTGGAAGCGGATGATGTCGTCCTCTTCCAGATAGGAGCCGGAACGCACCTCAATTAAGTCGAGCGGAATTTTCCCCGGGTTTTCCAGACAGTGCGTGGCGCCCAGCGGAATATAAATGGACTCGTTTTCACCGAGCAGCTTCACTTCACCGTCGATGGTCACTTTGGCGGTCCCCGCCACCACCACCCAGTGTTCGGCGCGGTGATGGTGCATCTGCACCGATAGCCCTTCTCCCGGCTTCACGGTGATGCGTTTCACCTGGTAACGCTCGCCGGCGTCGATGGAGTCATATTTGCCCCACGGGCGGTAGACTTCGCGGTGAATATGGTGTTCGTGGCGGCCATCGGCCTTGATCTGCTCCACCACTTTTTTAACGTCCTGCACGGCATTACGGTCGGCAATCAGCACCGCGTCTTTGGTCTGCACGACCACCAGATCCTTCACCCCTACCGTGGTGACGAGGCCAGATTCGGCGTAGACGTAGCTGTTTTCCGTTTTGTGGCTGATCACATCCCCGTGATGGACGTTACCCTCCGGGGTATGCGCGCTGATCTCCCACAGTGACGACCAGGAGCCGACGTCGCTCCAGCCCGCATCCATCGGTACCACTACCGCATCTGCCGTACGTTCCATTACCGCATAGTCAATGGACTCTTCCGGACAGGCGAGGAAGGCTTCTTCGTCCACGCGGATAAAATCGAGATCCGGATCCACCACCGCCATCGCTTTTTCGCAGGCGCGCAAGATATCCGGGCGATATTTTTCCAGCTCTTCCAGGTAGCGACCGGCGCGGAACAGGAACATACCGCTGTTCCAGTAGTATTCCCCGCTGGCCACGTACGCCTGCGCGGTTTCCAGATTCGGTTTTTCGACAAACTGCGCCACGTCAAAGGCCACGCTGTCGCCTTCACCAGGCGTAACGCTGCCGCGGCGAATGTAGCCATAGCCGGTTTCCGGGAGATCCGGCACGATGCCGAAGGTCACCAGCTTGCCGTTCTCAGCGTAAGGAATCGCGGCGCGTACCGCATCGCGGAAGGCCTCTTCCTGCTGGATGACGTGGTCAGCCGCCAGCACCAGCATCAGCGGGTCGCAGTCCGGGCTGCTGCGTTTTGCCGCCAGCGCCGCAAGGGCAATGGCAGGCGCCGTGTTGCGTCCGGCAGGCTCCAGAATGATATTTTCGGTCAGTTTGTTCAGCTGGCGCAGCTGCTCGGCAACGATAAAGCGGTGCTGTTCGTTACAGATCACCACCGGGCTTTCACACTCCACGCCGTGCAGACGGTTAACCGTCGTTTGCAGCATGGTGAGGTCGCCTTTCAGGCACAGAAATTGTTTTGGATAAAGCACGCGGGACAGTGGCCACAACCGGCTCCCGGATCCACCCGCCATTACGACCGGATACAAAGTGGTTTGACTCATGATTTATCCCCGTATATCTGCAATAAATTGGCTCAGCACGTTCTCTTTCTCGAGCGTGCGTTCGGCATATTCACGTGCCACCGTGTTCTCTTTTGGCATGGCGAGTGCCTGCTCAATTCCGGTCACCAGCGCAGGAACCGATTCCGGCTCCACGCAAACGGCAATGCCCGGGTAGCTGTTGCACAGCTGGCCTAATTCTGTTGCGGCTTCTGCCGTAATCACCGCGTTTCCGCCCACTGCCAGAATGTTTGTCAGCTTGGACGGCAGCACCGCATCCGCCGCGCCGCGTTTTTGCACCACCAGATGGCAATCCGCCATTTTCAGCAGCGCGGGCAGCGCGTCATAAGACTGAAGCGGGAAGAAGCGGATGTTGGTCAGTCCGCGCTCGCTGGCCATTTTTTCCAGCCGCGCTTTACCGCCGCCCTGCCCGACTATCACGAACATCCACGGGTGTTCGCTCAGCTGAAGCGCGGCGTCAATCACGCTCTCCAGCCCCTGTTTTTCGCCGATGTTGCCTGAGTAAAGAATGATTTTTTGCTCAGCAGGCAACCCGAGCTGCGCGCGTAACGCCTGCGCATCCTGGTCTGTCACATCGCGGAAGCGCGCCACTTCGGACCAGTTCGGAAAGAAGATCACTTTTTCCGCCGGGACGCCCTTCTCCTGCGCCTTGTTCATCATTGAGCGCGAAATGGTCGAGACGTAATCCACGTTGTGCAGACCGCTGCGCTCAAAGGCGCTGGCGAGCTTCGCCACCTTGCCGCCCTTGCCTTTCCCGGCCATCCCCAGCCCGAGCATGGCGTCCACTTCATAATCCTGAATGTGCAGCAGGGTGCGCGCGCCGGAGAGTTTGCCCAGCAGGCGCATGCCTGGCGTGCAGAACAGCGTCGGCACCACGCCGATGATGCGATCCGGCTTCCAGCGTCGCTGCGCCATCAGCGGGAAGAAACTGCTCAGGGCAAAGCTGCCCAGATGAATTAAACGTTTCAGCGTCGAGGGCTGTTTCGGCACGTAGAGCGGGCAGCGCCAGACGGTCGCGGCGCCTTCTTCGCGGCGGTAGCGCCAGCTGGAATAGCGTTCGCCTACCTTCCACTCCGGGTAATACGGCGGGGCAGTAATCACCCGCACGTCATGTCCCTGGCTCGCCATCCACTCGACCATCTCGCCGGTGTATTTCCCGATACCGGTAAGCTCCGGCGAGTAGTTAATTCCGTAGACGAGGATTTTCATAGACCTGGCACCTCGGCCTGACGTTCCGCAAGGAAGTACGCCCGACTGTTGTCATGGACGTTGTCGCTTGCCAGCAGCGCCTCTGGCGTTAACCAGCGGTAATCGTCATGCTGAGAATCAGGCAGAAGCAGGTCTGCCTCACTCACCTTCAGGCGGAACCCCAGCACGATGTAGTGCGTGGTGAACCCGGTGCCTGAAAAGTTATCGTCATAGAAGTGCTGCCAGACCCCGTAAAACTGGCCCGCTGCCATCGGCAGTTGCAGGCCCAGTTCCGCCAGAGTGAGACGCTCAAACGCATCGGTAAGCGTCTCATCCTTCTGCACGCGCCCGCCGGGCACGAACCAGAAGCCCTGTGCAGGACGATTGGTTCGTTTCCCCAGCAAGAACTCGCCGCGTTCGTTCTCCACGATCAAATCAATTGAGATCAGCGGAGTGGAACGCACTACCGTGGCAAAATCTTCCTGACTTAAAAACATCATTACCCCCGGAAGCGGTGCTGGTTTTCCAGGAACCACTGGTAGGTGCTGGCCAGCCCCTGCTCCAGTGAGACCTCGTGATACCAGCCCAGCTGATGCAGACGGGTCACGTCCAGCAGCTTGCGCGGCGTGCCGTCCGGTTTGGTGGCGTCAAACACCACGCGTCCTTTGTAGCCCACCACCTGCGCGATGGTCTGCGCCAGCTCGCGAATGGTGCAGTCCACGCCGGTCCCGACGTTAATGTGCGACAGCATCGGCTCGGTGTTTTCCTGCCACACCTCGCGATCCAGCTCCATGACGTGAATGCTGGCCGCCGCCATGTCGTCCACGTGCAGGAACTCACGCATTGGCGTACCGCTGCCCCACACCACCACGTCCGGGGCGTTTTCGGCAGTCGCCTCGTGGAAACGACGCAGCAGCGCCGGGATCACGTGCGAATTGCTCGGGTGGAAGTTGTCGTGCGGTCCGTACAGGTTGGTCGGCATCACCGAGCGATAGTCGCGGTTATACTGACGGTTGTAGGATTCACACAGCTTGATCCCGGCAATTTTGGCAATCGCATACGGCTCGTTGGTGGCTTCAAGCGTGCCCTGCAACAGTTCGCTCTCGGCGATCGGCTGCTTCGCCATTTTCGGGTAGATACAGGATGAGCCGAGGAACAGCAGCTTATTCACGTTGTGCAGATGCGCCGCGTGAATGATGTTGCTCTCAATCATCATGTTCTCGTAGATGAAATCCGCCGGGTAGGTGTTGTTAGCGACAATGCCGCCCACCTTCGCCGCCGCCAGATACACCTGGTCGATACGTTCGCTGGCGAAGAAGTCCTGCACCGCAAGGCTATCAAGCAGGTTCAGCTCGTCGCGGGTGCGAACAATCACCTCAACGTCGCCGCGCTGTTCCAGCTGGCGAACAATCGCGGAACCCACCATTCCGCGATGACCGGCGACAAAAATACGTTGTTTTGTCATTCTCAGGACTCCAGCGCGATGGCAACCTCGTAGCCATGAGACTTGAGCAGGGAGTGTTTTTTCGCTGCTTCAAGATCTTTGGCCACCATCTCGGATACCATTTCTTGCAGGGTGGTTTCTGGTTTCCAGCCCAGCTTCTCGTGCGCTTTGGTTGGGTCGCCCAGCAGGGTTTCCACTTCAGCAGGACGGAAGTAACGCGGATCAACCTGGACAATCACGTCGCCTGGCTTCACGCCCGGTGCGTCGTGGCCGGTCACGGAAACAACGATACCCTTCTCTTCCACGCCGGTGCCTTCGAAGCGCAGCTTGATGCCCAGCTGTGCCGCAGCCATCTCAACGAACTGACGCACGGAGTACTGCACGCCGGTCGCGATCACGAAGTCTTCTGGCTGTTCCTGCTGCAACATCATCCACTGCATTTTCACGTAGTCTTTCGCATGGCCCCAGTCACGCAGGGAATCCATGTTGCCGAGGTGCAGGCAAGACTCCAGGCCCTGAGCGATGTTGGCGATCGCGCGGGTGATTTTGCGGGTCACGAAGGTTTCGCCGCGACGCGGAGATTCGTGGTTGAACAGAATGCCGTTACAGGCGTACATGCCGTAGGATTCACGGTAGTTCACGGTGATCCAGTAAGCGTACAGTTTCGCCACAGCGTACGGAGAACGTGGGTAGAACGGCGTGGTCTCTTTCTGCGGAATTTCCTGCACCAGACCGTACAGCTCAGAGGTAGATGCCTGGTAGAAGCGGGTTTTCTTCTCAAGACCAAGGAAGCGAATCGCTTCCAGCAGACGCAGCGTACCCATCGCATCCACGTCAGCGGTGTACTCCGGGGACTCGAAGGAAACCGCAACGTGGCTCATTGCCCCCAGGTTGTACACTTCATCCGGCTGTACTTCTTGCAGGATGCGGGTCAGGTTGGAGGTATCGGTCAGGTCGCCGTAGTGCAGATGGAATTTCGGGTTTGCCGCATGCGGATCCTGGTAAATGTGATCGACACGCTCGGTGTTGAATGAAGAGGCACGACGCTTAATACCGTGAACTTCATACCCTTTTTCCAGTAACAATTCTGCCAGGTAAGAACCATCTTGTCCGGTAACGCCGGTGATGAGAGCGACTTTAGACATGTTTATATTCCTCTGTACTTATCAAAGTTTTTCAGTTTCAACGCGTTCGCGTATCACCACTGCGGGGTTGCCACGGCAAATTTTATTTGCCGGAAGCGATTTAAAAACGCTGCTGCGGGCACCGACTACCGTGCCATCGCCAACAGAAACACCGGGTGCAACAAAGACGTCTGTTGCCAGCCAGCATTTTTCACCGATCACAACAGGCGAAGCGGTAATATCAAAATGCGGGCTCATAAAATCGTGGCTGCCGGTGCACAAATAACACTTCTGTGAAACCACCGAATTTGCGCCAATCGTAATCTCGCCAAGGGTATATAACACCGCGTCATCCCCAACCCAGGCGTAATCCCCAAGCGTTAATTTCCAGGGATAAGTAATTTTCACCGAAGGTCGAATGACTACGTTTTTTCCTATTTTTGCGCCAAACAGACGCAGTAAAAATGCGCGCCAGCGGTACAGTATTTGCGGCGACCAGGCAAATAACGTTGCCTGTACAGCCCACCACAGTTGAACTTTAATACCGCTCCCGCCCCGAAAACCTTTCGGCACGGAGAATCCATTTAATTCCTGCATTACGTTTCCTTATATCTCAGGCTTTGTTATATAAGGCTTTCGCTTTACCCGTCGTTTTCAGACGTAAGAAATAAGATAATTCCGCCCAGAACCCCGGCACGCGTAATATTTTACGCTGCACGTTTTTGGCATCCTGGCACAGTTCCAGATTATTCGAGGTTGACACGCCACCCATTGAAAATTCAGATACCAGTCCTTTAATTCGACGGAACGGGTAGCCAGATTTGTACAGGCTGGCGGCCAGGGCATAATCTGATGACACTTTATAGCGCAAATCGTAAGGCTGTTTTTTCAGGCCGCTCATTGGGAAGAAAATAGCCTGATGGCTGGCCGGCAGGCTGTGGTAGATATACCAGCCTGGTTTCGCGCCGCGCAGCACTTTTTTCCCCTCGCCGAAATCAAGCAGCGCATCACCGATAAACATGGCATCTTCTTTCTGGCGCGCCAGCTGACGGGCAAACAGCGCCACATCTTCATGGAACACATCGCCGGAATTGAGGAAGATCGCGTAACGCCCCTGCGCCATGTTGATGCCTTTATTCATGGCATCGTAAATACCTTTATCTTTCTCGCTGATGTAACGTAAGTTGAACTCACCGTTGAGTTTTTCCAGGAACTCCGCCGTGCCGTCGTTCGAGCCGCCATCGACCACGATCCACTCAAAAGTGAGGCTCGGATCGCGCGCCAGGTTGCGCAGCGAGCGCCAGGTTTTTACCACCCCTTCGTAGTTACGAAAGGCGACAGTAATGACGCTAAGAAACATAAATCACCTCATTTCGTCATACGCTCGTAATATTCAGCGCTTTGCGCAAAATAAACGGACATACAATTAAGAATGCATATTCCGGGCTAAATATTGACCCGGTAAAAAACAACGACACCGGTGTGAACAGATAAAGTTGCACGCGAAAGTTCTGGTTATCACCAAACGCGTTAATCATCATTTTGAAAACTTTAAACAGATACCACAGTGTCAACAGTACGGCGAACCAGGAAAAATAGATAATTAACAGATACAGACCATTGTCTATGGTTTTACCGACATCCGCACCGTTAAAGATTCCGAATGATGCAACATATTCGTAAAGTGAGCCGAATCTTACTACGCCATCAATATGGGTTAAGGAATAACCCACCATCACCAGTGGACCAATGATGCGATAATAGGACGACGAACCTTCCGTTCCCAAATCACCCAGACGTTCAGAAATGTACGGAAACGCAAATATTACGCCCACTAAAAATACCGTCAGAGAGATTATCGCCAGCGGCAGTTTTTTCTTAATCGCCTCTTTGTTCAGGTACTGGAACGCCCACTCCAGCAGGTAAAACAGAATAAACGTCATTACCCCGGAGAACGACCCTGACAGAACGATTCCTGCAAGAATCATAGCATCGGTCTTGGGGGTTTTGATACCGAACTGTTTGATGCTGAGCCAAATTGAGATTAATGCCAGAGCAAAAAACGCCGGTTCAAAATAGAGCGCGGTTGTACGCTTGCCACCAAACTTAATGAAGTTCAGTACATAGCTGTTACTGTATATAAGATATTTCGAAATTATTTCCATCAGGCTACTGCCGCCTGTGAGAATAATTTGCGCCATCTCCATTGCCGCAAGCACAACAATCAGCCCGACGACAATATAAAAGAATCTGAGGATTTTCCTATAATTGTGCGGAGAAATAGTTTTAAAGCGAATACTCCACACCATGCCAATAATGATAACGATATAAACAAACAGCATGGTGGAGGTGACATATTTGCTGGCGTCCAGCGACTGACCAAAGATGTAGTTAAACGCCGTCAGACCAAACCCGATGCCCAGTGAAATCATCAGCTTTTTGAGGTTAAGCTTGTCAACGTAAAGCAACAGCAGAACCGGCAGGAAGGTGACGATAGTGATCGGGAAGCTTTCACCGAGCTGGGCAATCTTAACGTTGACCAGCAGGTAGATCAGCGGCAGCAGCAGATAACTACAGATTCTGATAGAACGAGACATACTCCTCCAGCATCTGTTGTCCACTGTACGCTTTGCGGCTACGGTTGCGGAACGATTCCAGGTCCGTGCCAAAAACAGCCTGCGCGATATCGGCCTTCGACAACTGCACCAGCGGCAGCACCTCATTTTCACTGAAGGTTTTACCGCCGGATTTCTCCAGCACTTCCCGCGCGGCGTCGCTGTGGGTGGCGATCACCGGTACGCCGATGGAGAGCGCTTCGCACAGGATCAGCGGGTAGTTGTCCACGCGGGAGCTGAACACCAGCGCGTCCATACCGTTCAGCGCGCTCATCAGTTTGCGCTTGTCGGTTTCAAACCCGTGGTTCACCACGTTAGCGCCATCAAACGGCGAGAATTTGCCAAAGGTATGCAGCTCAATTTTGTCGCCGAGCGCCATCATGTCGCGCACCAGCTGCTGGTTGGTTTTGCCGTCGTAGCGCAGGTCATGGGCGACGACCGCAATTTTCGGCCTACCGGGGGTAACGGCTACGGGCGTCAGTTCGGCCAGGATCGCTTCCGTTGCCACATCAATACCGTTGTTGATGATCTGGCAGCGCCCTGCTCCGTACAGGCTATTAAAAGCGTCCGCCACGTGCTGGCTTGGGGAGATAAAGGTGCAGCCGAGCGAGAGCATATCGCGGAACAGCTGACGCTTACCCTCAACCAGCTGATGCGCGCGATCGACCTTCACAGGCGGGTAGTTGCTGAGCGTAGGGCATTTCTGGCAGTTATCTTTCCAGCCTTCGCAGCCGTCGGTAAAGGCGCAACGTCCGGTCACGCTCCAGTGGTCGTGCAGCGTCCAGACAAATCGGGTATCCGGCTTGTGCGCCTTCACCTTGCCACAAAACGCCACCACCTCTTCCAGATTCAGCCAGTAGCTGTGCAGCACGTGGAAGTGCAGCACAACCGGGCCGCGAGTGCGGGTGACGGTGCGGTAGAGATTATTCAGGTTGCCGAACAGGTCGCGGTTAAACAGGCGGAACAGCGCAATATTGGCGATGGAGGTCAGACGTGGCGTCTGCTTCAGCACCTGCGGATAGTTATCATGGCTGACGCTTTTCTTGCCGCCTTTACCGTAACCGTAAACAAAGCGCGACTGGAGTCCTTTTTGCAGCGCGCGCTGGTGCAGATCCAGCGCTACGCCTGCCGCCCCGCCCTCTGCGAGGCGTACGTTAAATTGCAGAATGTTCATTTAATCACCTTCACGCGGGCTTTCTCGCCCACCACCAGCGCGTTGTCCGGAATGCTGTCCAGCACCACGCTGCCTGCGCCAATCGTCACGTTATTGCCCACGGTAATGTCCCCGATCATCACCACGTTGGCGCCCAGCTCGACGTTATTGCCAATCACCGGGCAGGCCAGGCTGTCTGGCCCGCGGTTGCCGATTGTCACCCCGTGGCGAATGGTGAAATCATCACCCGCGACGACGAACTTGTTGATGACCACCGCATAGCCGTGATGAATGGTAAAGCGGCGGCCAATGGTGGCAGCGGCCTGAATTTCATAGCCAAAAAAGCATTCGGTGATGATGCGGTACAGCACCAGCACCGGCGCGGCCCAGATATTGTTCAGCACATTTTTTTTGCGCCACACCGAGCAAAAGTGCGCAATACGGTAGGCCAGAACCATGCAGCACGGGCGCAGGCTCCAGCTGTTAGCGCGGCAATCTTCCAGAAACATTATTTCCCCCGAAGCCCGTCAGCCAGACGCTTGCCGTTACGCACGGAAAGCAGCGTCAGCAGCGTGCGCCAGTTCATGCGCTTATTACGGATCTGATACAGGGTGAAGAGCTGATACTTCCGGCTGGCACGGTCAAACTTGTCCTTGTGCTTGCGGTAAAAATGGAAGTAACCCGAGAATTTCTTCGGCGACGAGGTGATTTGCATCTCCCCGTGATTGATGTGCAGGATCTGCGTGGCCTCTTCCACCTTCCACGGCTCGCCGTACTCCACCACCATCCGCAGGAAGATGTCGTAATCCTGCGCGGCCTTCAGCTCGGTATCGAACAGGCACTCCTTAAAGCGCCATGCCCAGGTAAACACCTGATTGCCGATAATGTTGCGCTTGTAGAACAGGCGGCGGGAATACGGTGATTTCGGATACAGCGGCAGGCTGGCCGGCTGCGAATAGACCTCGCCCTGGCAAACATAGTCATTGGCATACAGAAACGCGTGGGTCACCAGCTGCGCTTTGTGCGACAGGAAGATTGACAGACGGTTTGGCGTCCATTCGTCATCGTCGTCGATACCGGTCAGATACTGCCCTTTCGCCTGCATAATCGCCTGGTTGCGCACCGCACACGCCCCGGAGTTGATGGCGTTGTGGGTGTACACCACGCGCGGGTCGTTCAGGTCTTCAACAAACTTTTGCAGTTGTTCGTAAGAGGAGGAACAGTCATCCACGATAATCAGTTCCCAGTTATCGTAATCCTGACGCAGGACCGATTTAATCGCGCGGATCGCCAGCTGCTGACGATTCCATGTCGGCATATAGATAGAAATCAAAGGGCGTTGTGTGGTCATGGTCTTCCCCTTATCCCTCACCCCGACCCTCTCCCGGAGGGAGAGGGAGAAAAGCTGCACCATGCAGTCCTCTCTCCCCCTGGGGAGAAGGTTAGGATGAGGGGGATTATTATTTACTGTCAGACTTGTATTCGTACTCGTAGTAGCCGTAATCCTGATACCCGGTCGCGCGGCGGAAGATGGAGTTCAGAATGACCCCCTTCACCTCAATACCGTTCTGCTCAAAGCGGCTCAGGCTGGTTTCCACTTCCTTCAGGGTGTTCACCGCATAGCGTGCGACCATCAGCGTGGTGCCCGCATGACGCCCTACCACGGCAGCGTCGGTGACCGCCAGAATTGGTGGGGTATCGATCAGCACCAGGTCATAGTTTTTGCTCGCCCACTCAATCAGCTGCGTGAAGCGCTCGCTCATCAGCAGTTCAGACGGGTTCGGCGGCACCTGGCCACGCGGGATCAGGTCAAATTTCGGAATCGACGTCGGCTTGGCGCTCTCGCTGATTTCCCCTTTACCGAGCAGGATTTCCGACAGACCGTTAACGTTGTTGGTCCCCAGCAGCTCATGGGTGTAGCCCTTACGCATATCGCAGTCGATCAACAGCACGCGCTTGTTGGTCTGGCTCACCACCGCCGCCAGGTTGGCGCAGACGAAGGTTTTACCGATTGACGGGCTGACACCGGTCATCATCAGGACGTTGTTTTTGGCCTGCATCATGGCGAAGTGGAGGCTGGTACGCAGGCTGCGCACCGCTTCAATCGCCAGGTCAGTCGGGTTACCCACGGCCAGCAGCTGGCTCTGTTTGTAACGCTTGACGCCCTTAACGGTTTTGACGCTGTCACGGGACTTCTGCCACTCTGAAAGCGGGATGCTGGCGTACACGCTGATCCCGTTCTCTTCCAGCACCTGCGGGCTTTCGATACCGCGGTTGAACAGCGAGCGCAGCAGCACGCCGACAATGGAAAGCATCAGGCCGAGAATAATGCTGCCGAGGATAATCAGCGCTTTCTTCGGCTTCAGCACGCCCGGCTGGGTAATCGCCGGGTCAACGATACGCACGTCGCCGACGGTGCTGGCTTCGGTGATTTTCAGCTCCTGCTGTTTGTTCAGCAGCTGCATGTAAACCTGCTGGCCGGATTCCACATCACGCGTCAGGCGTACAATTTCCTGCTGCGTCTTCGGCATCGCGGTCACGCGGTCATTCAGCTTCGCCTTCTCTTCTTCCAGGGTACGACGTTTCTCCAGCAGCGTGCGGTACGCCGGGTGACGTTTGGTATAGAGCTTGGAAATCTCCGCCTCTTTGAAGGTCAGCTCGTTCAGCTGCGCATCAATATTCACCATGGAGTCGAGAACCGATTTCGCCTCCAGCGGCAGATCGACGGAATCCTTGTCCTGACGGTATGCGTTCAGCTTGTTCTCTGCATCATCCAGACGGGCGCGCACCTCCGGCAGCTGTTTACTGAGAAACGCCAGACTTTTTGCGGCTTCCGCTGACTTACGCTCAACGTTCTGCTCCAGATAGTTGCGGGTGATGCTATTGAGGATGTCGCGAATTTGATCCTTGTCTTCACCGGTGAATGTCATGCTCAGGACGCCGGTGTCCTTGCCGTTTTCGGTGACGGTCAGGTTGTTTTGCAGGTTGTTGATCATCCCGAGCGTCGAGAATTTGGTGACCGTAAACTCCCCGCCCTCATGCGCCTGAATTGCGCTGACCTTGATGCTGACGCCCTCTTTGGTCAGCATCTGCCCCACCTCACCGCGTGCGCTGAAGCCCGCGTCGCTGGTCAGTTGATACTGTTTTGGTCCCAGCACGGTCAGGGTAAAGGTTTGGTCCCCTGCCCCTTTTGGGATCACGAAGTCGGTCACTTTTACCGTATCGTTACTGCGCCCCATCAGGCGATCCCAGCCTGCGCCAAATACCGGGAAGGTGTTTTTGGTGACCGCGATATCCAGCCCCAGATCGTGAACCGTTTTGCCCAGTACCAGGCGCGACTGGATCAGCTGAATTTCGGCTTCCGATGCCGGCGGCTTGTTGGCCAGCGCCGAGCCGATATCCTGAACCAGCGAGTTTCCGGTATTTTGTTCGATCTGCACCAGCGCGTCGGCGCTGTAAATAGGCGTCGCGAACAGCGTATAAACGATCGCCGCCACGGCAAAGATGGCGGTAATACCCAGCACCCACCATTTCGCTTCAATAACGGTCCCGACCAGGCGACCGATATCGATTTCATCACTGCCCGACGTCGGGGCGGCAGAAGGTCTTGTTTTTTCTGTCATTGTTATCCCTGCTGAGCTTTCAGTGCCTGCGCCCACTGACGGGCAGACTGGTCTAGTAAGGTGTATACCGCCTCAAAGGCCTCGCGGCTCTTGCGATACGGATCGGGAATTTCGCGCTCACCATCCCAGTGACCAAACAGCATCACCTTGCCGCGCATCTCCGGTGCGATATCGCACAGCGCGTGAATGTGGCGTTTTTCCATCGCGAGGATCAGGTCATATTCCCGGCACATCCGGCCAGAGACCTGACGGGCAACGTGCCCGTCGAGTGAGAGGTTATGCTCAAGGGCAACGCTTGCGGCACGTTCGTCGGCACCTTTTCCGACCAGCGCGCCCAGCCCTGCGGAGTCGACCGTTAACGCAGGCTGGTAATTTTTCAACAGCCTTTCAGCCGTGGGGGAACGGCAAATGTTCCCCACGCACACCACCAGAATTTTGTTAAACATCGCGGCTTACCAGTTATGAACGTCGCTCGCCGTATCCGTCATGTAGCGAACGCCACTGATGGTAGGCAGCAACTGGTTGATCAGACGGTTCCAGCGGGCAACCGGCGCGGTGGTGACATAGACCACATCGTACGGCTGGAGACGGAACGACGTTGCCATGACCAGGGACGTCGCGTCGGACATATCCAGCTGGTAGATGTTGGCAATCTTGCCCTTCGCGTTTTCGCCTTTGATAGGACGGATCACGAAGATACCGCTGGCGTTGGAGGCGGTCAGATCGATGCCTTCCGCATTGCCCAGCGCTTCGGTCAGGGTCATACCGCTGAAGTCCATCTTGAGGGTGCTCTGTTTCTTCACTTCACCCATCACGAACACTTTCAGATCGTCGTTGCGCGGCACGTACAGAATATCGCCCGGATAAAGGAGGCGGTTCTGGGTCAGGTCACCGTTTTGCATCAGCGCCTGAAGCGAAATGCGCTGCTCTTTGCCGTTGTGGGTCAGCACCACGTTGCGCCAGTCAGCGCCGTCGGTTAAGCCGCCTGCGGCATTGATCGCATCGAGAACGGTGAGCGGGACGTTGGTGATCGCCTGCTGGCCGGATTTATTGACCTGGCCAGAGATATAGGCTTTCTGGGATCGGAACGCGGCGATATTAACGTCCACCTGCGGGTCAGCAATGTACTGCGCCAGGCGGCCGGTAATATCACTACGGATCTCAGCAAGCGTTTTGCCCGCGACGTGCACTTTGCCAATGTAGGGATAGAACATGGTGCCATCGGACTGTACCCAGTTACCGGTGTCGCTTGAGCTGCGGTACTGGCCCGCAGGCGTGGTCAGTTCAGGGTGATCCCAGACGGTCACGTTAATGACGTCACCCGGACCCACGCGATACTGGTAAGAGGCAATTTCCTGGTCCAGAGACATATTTGGCTGAGCAACATTTGGACGTGGGCGTAATTGTTCCACCAGACGTGGGGTTAATGGATACACATTCACCATTTTGTCGAGATCAAAATCAGCATCCTGCTGTTTAATCACATCCTTGCCCATTGTCGACATATTGCTGCCGGGAAAGACCGTGCAACCACTCATCAAGGTCACAGACACCAATAATGGCATCAATTTCATTTTGGATTTCATCATTGATTATTTATCACTTTGGCAGAGTAATTATCCTGTGCAATTAAAATAAGCGCGGGTCGTGGTGACAATCAGAATGCAGTTAATCATTTAGCAATATAACTGGCATCAGTCCTAAAAAAAGCTTATTCATCCATTGGCTATTGACAGAATAATTGAGGCTGATTCACACGCTTTCAGGCACGCTACCGCCCTTGGCTTTCAGTTACCAATCCACTGACTAAACAATGCGTTATGGTTAGACACCCTCTTGGATAAGGCCTTTTTCGAAATATATCAAACGCCTCACAGGGGCGATTGATAATGTATAACCTTCACCAAAGACCGAAACAAAAATAGCAACAAGGAGATTTAACATTTGATGCTGGAAGAATTGTTGCAGCTAACCTAATAGCAGGCAAGGAGACAACCGTCCTAATATTCGTTTTTAAGATTAATATTAAGAGCAAAGTTTTAAGGTTTTCGGATTTTCTTTATATTGACAAAATAGATCGCCAGACCATTTATTGCGATATATCCTAAATATCGTCTTATGTAATTAAATCTTCGCAATTAACTTATTTACACCGCCCGGCAAATGGGGTTTACCTGAGTGTAGCATTAAGAGAAATCTCACCCCGGCATTGCAATTTCCGTCGGCTTTATCCATGATCGAAGTGTGACATTAGTCATATAACAGAAGGTATTGCATTTACTATGGAATGGATTGCCGATCCATCAATCTGGGCCGGGCTGGTGACGCTGGTCGTCATCGAATTAGTGCTCGGCATTGATAACCTGGTGTTTATCGCCATCCTTGCCGATAAATTACCCCCTTCACAACGCGACCGCGCCCGCGTGACGGGTCTTCTGCTCGCCATGTTGATGCGTCTGCTGTTACTGGCCTCAATCTCCTGGCTGGTGACGCTGACCAAACCCTTATTCAGCGTGCAGGGTCTGAGCTTTAGCGCCCGCGACCTGATCATGCTTTTCGGCGGATTGTTCCTGCTGTTCAAAGCCACGGTTGAGCTTAATGAGCGGCTGGAAGGAAAAGACAGTGAAAACCCCACCCAGCGACGCGGCGCTAAATTCTGGCCGGTGGTCGCACAGATCGTGGTGCTGGACGCCGTCTTTTCTCTCGACTCCGTGATCACGGCCGTCGGGATGGTTGACCATCTGGCGGTGATGATGGCCGCGGTGATCATTGCCATCACCCTGATGGTGCTCGCCAGTAAAGCCCTGACGCGCTTCGTGAACAGTCACCCGACAATTGTCATCCTCTGTCTGAGCTTCCTGCTGATGATTGGCTTTAGCCTGGTGGCGGATGGTTTTGGCTTCCATATCCCGAAAGGGTATTTGTACGCCGCCATTGGTTTCTCGGTGCTGATTGAGTTTCTCAACCAGCTGGCCATTTTCAACCGTCGCCGTTTTCTCTCCGCGAACCAGACATTACGACAGCGCACCGCAGATACGGTGATGCGCCTGCTGAGCGGCAAAAAAGAGGATGCCGAGCTGGATGCTGAATCCGCGGCGATGCTTGCCGACCACAGCGACGGGCAGATCTTCAACCCGCAGGAACGCCGGATGATAGAGCGCGTGCTTAACCTCAACCAGCGCTCGGTGAGCAGTATCATGACCTCCCGCCATGACATTGAGCATATTGACCTGACGGCGCCGGAAGAGCAGATCCGTGCCCTGCTGGATAAAAACCAGCACACCCGCGTGGTTGTCACCGGCGGTGAAGAGGAAGAAGAGCTGCTGGGCGTGGTACACGTGATTGACCTCCTGCAACAGCAGCTTCACGGCGAGCCGCTCAACCTGCGGGCGCTGGTGCGCCAGCCGCTGGTCTTCCCGGAAGCGCTGCCGCTGCTCTCCGCGCTGGAGCAGTTCCGCAACGCGCGTACCCACTTCGCGTTTGTCGTTGATGAGTTTGGTTCTGTGGAAGGGCTGGTGACGCTCAGCGACGTGATGGAAACCATCGCCGGTAATCTGCCTAATGAGGTGGATGAGATCGATGCGCGTCACGATATTCAGAAAAACGCCGACGGCAGCTGGACCGCCAACGGCCACATGCCGCTCGAAGATCTGGTGCAGTTCGTTCCGCTTCCGCTGGACGAGAAGCGCGAATACCACACCATCGCCGGTTTGCTGATGGAATATCTGCAACGTATTCCGCAGCCGGGCGAAGAGGTTCAGGTGGGGGATTACATGATCAAAACCTTGCAGGTAGAGAGCCATCGCGTGCAGAAGGTGCAGCTGATACCGCTGCGCGGTGAAGATGAGATGGATTTTGAGGTGTAAAAAAGCCGGGTGGCGCTTCGCTTACCCGGCCTACGGTGTCTGGCTTTTGTAGGCCGGGTAAGGCAAAGCCGCCACCCGGCACAACAGGCATCACAGCTTATCGAGCAGCTTTTTCACGTCCTTACCTGACTGAGACTCTTTATTGCGGTCCGCCCAGTCATTCAGCCGACGTTTCGCTTCATCCTGAAGGTGCTTACGCAGGATCTGATCGACCTGCAAACTGTAATTCAACTCCTGCCATTTTCCGTACACGCGCAGCGGTATCGGCGTCTCTTTCAGGAACTCCACAAGCTGTCCTTCGCCTTCCCAGCCAGCCTTCACGCGGACGTTGAAGCGGGTGTCTGCCGTCTCTTTCACCAGATCCAGCGCGCCGGTTCCGGTCAGCGCCAGCAGTGACGACGTCCCCTGCATGTCGTCAAGCGAGAGCTGACCGTTGTCGAGGGCAAGCTCGCTGGTAAAGCTGTCGAGACGGGTTGCGCTGTCGTAGTTTTCATTCGCTTTCACGCTGCTGCTGCGCTCTACCGCCTGCTGCACCAGCTGCTGGAAGTTCAGCCCTTCCATGCGCGAATCTTTCAGCTCAACGTGCGCCTGCCCCTGCCAGCTACGACGGAAAGCGTCCGCATCAATCTTCGTACCAGAGAAATCCCCTGCCAGCGACAGCTGCCCCGTGAGGGCAATCGGGTAATTAAAGGCTTTCAGGATGGTGCCAATCTCAACGTTTTCCAGACGCGGCTGGAACGCGGCGCTGGCAACGTCTTTGCGCACATCCAGCGAGCCCGGCAGGGAGAGGTTCCCTGCTCCCATTTTTCCGCTGAGCTCGGAGATGACCAGCAGGCCGTTGTGGTTGAACATCTGGCTGCTGACGTCAGTAAAATCAATCCCACGCCAGCGCACGCTGTTCGCTTTCAGCAGAATGTCGGCGGTAAATCCGCGCAGGCCGTTGTAGTCAGGCTGATCGAGATTTGAGGAGATCACCGGACGCGACTGCGTGACCTGGCTTTGCCCCACCTGCGTGGCTCCCTCATCGGTCGCGTTCACCGGTTGGGGCGGAAGCAGGTTCTCGAGGTTCAGCTTGTCGAATTGCAGATCCAGCACCCACTTAGGTTTCTCATCAAGCGTGACGCTCGCCTGCCCCTTCAGGGCACTGTCGTTGGCCTGGAGGTTGAGCGCGTTCAGTTCGAGCTGTTTGCGCTCTTCATGCCACACCGCCTGCATCGTGCCCTGGCCGGCAATCCCCTTCGCGGGTAAATCCGCGCCGGTCAGCTGCCAGTTAAGCTGCTGAACGTCCGCCGTCAGCTGGTGCGGATAATCAGAGGCGTTCACGTTCGCGTTCATCGACAGGTTGAGATCGCGCTGATTGCGGTTGATCCGCCCGGAGAACTCCATGGTGGCGTGATGGTTGGCGTCCTGCTCCATCCTGAGGTTGATATTGCGTACGGTGATCTGTTCGTCATCTTCATGCTGGAAAACCAGCACGCTGTCAGCAACTTTCAGATTACCAATATCGAACGACCAGCCGGTGTCAGACGGGACGTCAGGTAAGGTGTTTTCACGCGGTGCGACCGGAGCATCCGCCTGACGAACGGCTTCGGTTTGCGGCGTAAGCTGAATTACCGCCCCTTTCAGCATCACCTGTTCAACCTGGAGCTGATGGGATAAGAGCGGGATGAGCGCGACATCAAGACGCATGTTATCCGCCGTGACCAGCGGCTGCGCGGCACCCGGCGCGGTGAGGGACATACGTCCGGAGAGAATGCTGAGCTGAGGCCAGACGTGCCAGCGCAGCGGCCCGTCCAGCTTGAGTTCATACCCGCTGCGCGCTTCCACCTGCCGCACCATGTAGGCCCGGAAGTCATTCGGGTTAACCAGCAGCACCAACGCTGAAAGGCCAGCCACCAGCACCACCAGCAAAATCATCAGCGTTGTCAGAACTCTTCTCATGGCTTCCTCAGTGAACTCACAGATCAGTCTTTATCGATACGACTGGCAACCGCACCCTGCTGGTTGCGATATTTTGCGTCCTGACGGCGGTTATAAGGACGGTCTGCCGGGCCGGTCAGCGGTTCAAAGCTCAACGCACCAATCATCATTCCCGGACGAAGCGCCAGCGGCAATTTACCGGCGTTAAAGAACTCCAGCACGATACGGCCAGACCAGCCCGGATCGATACGGTGCGCGGTGACGTGCACCATCAGGCCCAGACGCGCCAGGGAAGAGCGTCCGTCAAGCCAGCCGACCAGGTCCGCAGGCAGCGTGACCGATTCAAAGGTCACCGCCAGCGCCAGTTCGCCAGGATGGAGATAAAACGCCTCTCCTTCTTCGATGACGATTTCGTCGCTCATGACGCGATCCAGCGCCGCACTGACTTCGTCTTTCGGCCCGCTGAGGTCGATAAACGGTGCCGTGTGGCCGCTGAAGGTGCGGAATTTATTCCCCAGACGCACATCGACGGTCACGCCGTTAATACGCTCAACCGGCGGACGCGGGGTGATAGACAGGCGGCCTTCATCCAGCCAGGCTTCTATATCGCGGTCACAAAGACGCATGGCACTTTCTCCTTTCGTGCATCGCGCCCTGAAGCCTTACGGCGTCAGGGCAAAACCAGGTTATCTCTGAACGGTACACAATTCACACGGCTTATTCAAAAAACTGACTGATTTTCGCTTTTAAGATATCAATGGCAATACGGTTTTTACCGCCGCGAGGCACGATAATATCGGCGTATTGTTTCGAAGGCTCAATAAATTGCAGGAACATTGGGCGAACGGTTTTCTGATATTGCGCCATCACGGAGTCCATGGAGCGGCCGCGTTCGTTAACGTCGCGTTTAATACGCCGCATCAGGCAGATATCCAGCGGAGTGTCGACGAAAATCGAGAAGTTCATAGATTCGCGCAGACGGGCGTCGGTGAGCAGCAAAATCCCTTCAAGGATAATCACCTTCTTGGGCTCGATACGGATCGTTTCCTGGGTGCGGGTATGTTCCACGTAGCTGTAGACGGGCAGCTCAATCGCCTCGCCGCGCTTCAGCGCTTCCAGATGCTGGAACAGCAGGCTGTGATCCATCGCACTGGGGTGGTCGTAGTTGGTTTTTACGCGCTCTTCCATCGAAAGATGGGATTGATCTTTGTAATAGCTATCTTCGGGAATAACACCGATATGCTCATCACCCACTTGTTCACGCAGTTCGCGATAAAGCGTACTGGCAATGAGACTTTTACCTGAAGCCGATGCGCCGGCGATGCCTATGATGACGCACTGATGAGACTTATCAGTCATAAATTTAGCGACCTGATTAACCTGGATGTAAGGAAGGACGACGCCGGAGCGTCAAACGCGGCAATTATAGGGATTTCGGGGGCGTGATACCAGTCGAATGCGCAGGTTATGCGAGGCGGGCTGAAAAGCGCTGTTTCACGCCTTTAGCAAAATTTTTACGCGCGGTTTTTCGCCATTTCATCACCCTTCTTCGCAGAGTAACTATTTTATAAGTCTATGAAGTCAAAATCTGACCACTCAGCATATGAATTGTAAAATGTTTGTACTAGCATAAACCAAATTATTAATTTCACGCGTCCGGACCTGGCTCCTGACAACATGGCGTCCCTGGATAGAGCGGTAATGAATAAACAATACCAGCGGGTTTTGGTTACTACCCCACATCCTTTACTGCGGCTTGTCTGTCTGGGTCTGGTCACGTTCATCTTCACCTTATTTTCCCTCGAGCTGACTCGCTTCGGTACGCTGCTGGCGCCACTATGGTTCCCGACTTCAATTATGATGGTGGCGTTTTACCGCCATGCGGGAAAAATGTGGCCCGGCATTGCGCTCGCCTGCTCCTTTGGCAATATTTTTGCCTCGTGGATGCTCTTCTCATGGGCATCGATCAACATCACCTACACGGCGATCAATATCATTGAGGCCACGGTTGGCGCGCTGTTACTGCGTAAGCTGCTCCCCTGGTATAATCCGCTGCAAAACCTCAACGACTGGGTCCGGCTTGCCCTCGGCAGTGCCCTGGTGCCGCCGCTGGTGGGGGGCGTTCTGGTTCATTTTCTGGTGCCGAGCGCGGAGCCGCTGCGTAATTTCCTTGTCTGGGTACTTTCAGAAGCCATTGGCGCACTGGCGCTGGTGCCGTTAGGTCTGCTGTTTAAGCCGCATTACCTGCTGCGCCACCGCAACCCGAAACTGCTGCTGGAAACGCTGGTGACCCTGGTCGTCACGCTGGTTCTTAGCTGGACGGCAATCACCTGGCTGCCGTGGCCATTCACCTGCATTATCGTTCTGCTGATGTGGAGCGCGGTACGTCTGCCGCGTATGGAAGCGTTCCTGATATTTTTATTCACCATCATGATGGTGTCCCTGATGATGGCGCGAAATCCGCTCTCCATGACGCCCTCCAGCATGATCGTCACCTTCAACGCGCCGTGGCTCCCCTTCCTGATGATGCTGCTCCCCGCCAACATTATGACGATGGTGATGTATGCCTTCAGGGCCGAGCGTAAACATATTACGGAAAGCGAAGAACGTTTTCGCAATGCGATGGAGTATTCCGCGATTGGTATGGCGCTGGTGGGCGTTGAGGGCCAGTGGCTCCAGGCCAACAAGGCGCTGTGCAATTTCCTCGGTTACAGCCAGTCTGAGCTTCAGTCGCTCACGTTCCAGCAGTTAACCTGGCCGGAAGATTTAAATACCGACCTGGAGCAGTTGCAACAGCTGATTCACGGCGAGATCAACACCTACACCCTCGAAAAACGCTACTACACCCGCAGCGGCGAGGTGGTGTGGGCGCTGCTGGCCGTCTCCGTTGTGCGCCATGCCGACGGCACGCCGCTCTACTTTATTGCCCAGATTGAAGACATCAACGATCTGAAACAGACCGAGTGGGTGAATAAGCGTCTGATGGAGCGTATCACTCTCGCTAACGAAGCCGGTGGCATCGGGATTTGGGAGTGGGATCTGGAGCCGGACGTGATCAGCTGGGATAAACGGATGTTTGAGCTTTACGAAATCCCCCCGCACATTAAACCCACCTGGCAGCTCTGGCATGCGGCCATGGTGCCTGAAGATCGTACGCACGCCGAACAGGTCCTGCGTGAGTCACTCCAGGCCAGGGTACCTTTCAAGCTGGAATTTCGCATTCGCGTCAAGGATGGCATTCGCCACATTCGTTCGCTGGCGAACCGGGTGCTGAACAAACAGGGCGAAGTGGAGCGGCTGTTAGGGATCAACATGGATATGACCGAGGTGAAGCAGCTGAACGAGGCGCTGTTCCAGGAAAAAGAGCGCCTGCATATCACCCTCGACTCTATCGGCGAAGCGGTGCTGTGTACCGACATCGACATGAACATCACCTTTATGAACCCGGTCGCCGAGAAGATGAGCGGCTGGTCGCAAAGCGAAGCGCTGGGTCAGCCCATTCTGAAGGTGCTGCACATTACCTTCGGCGAGAACGGTCCGTTAATGGAAAACATCCACAGCGGCGATATGTCCCGTACCGATATCGAACAGGATGTGGTGCTTAACTGCCGCAATGGCGGCAGTTTCGACATTCATTACAGCATAACCCCCCTCAGCACTCTGGAAGGACACACCATCGGCTCGGTGCTGGTGATTCAGGACGTCACCGAGTCGCGCAAAATGCTGCGCCAGCTGAGCTACAGCGCTTCCCATGACGCCCTTACCCACCTGGCGAACCGCGTCAGCTTTGAAAACCATCTTAAGCGCCTGTTGCAGACGGTACAGGAGACCCATCAGCGTCACGCGCTGGTCTTTATCGATCTTGACCGTTTTAAGGCGGTGAACGATACGGCAGGCCACGCGGCGGGCGACGCTCTCCTGCGCGAACTCTCTTCGCTGATGCTGACCATGCTGCGCTCCAGCGACGTGCTGGCGCGTCTGGGCGGCGACGAGTTTGGCCTGCTGCTGCCGGACTGCAACGTCGAAAGCGCACGCTATATTGCGGGCCGGTTGATCGACGCCATCAACAACTATCATTTTTCCTGGGAAGGACGCCTGCACCGCATTGGCGCCAGCGCGGGAATTACGCTGATTGACGACACCAATTACCAGGCTGCGGAAGTGATGTCTCAGGCCGATATCGCCTGCTACGCCTCGAAAAACAGCGGGCGCGGCGTGGTCACCGTCTACGAACCCCAGCAGGAGCGGATCCACAGCGCGCGCAGCATGATGTCGCTGGATGAGCAGTGGCACATGATTAAAGATAACCATCTGCTGATGATCGCCCGCAGCGTCGCCTCGCCGCGCATTCCCGAGAGCAGTAGCTTCTGGCTGATTTCCTTGCGGCTGTGGACCAGCCAGGGAGAAGTGCTGGAAGAGCATGCCTTCCGCGCCGGGCTGGCGGAGCCGGAGCTGCTGCACGCCCTGGACCGACGGATATTCAGTGAATTTTTCCGTACCTATGCCGCACAGGTGGCGGCCAAAGGAATGGGCGTCGCGCTGCCGCTCTCAGAAGTGGGTTTAGCCAGCGTCACGCTGGTGGATGAGCTGCTCGACCTGATCACCAGAGGTCCGCTGCCGGCGCGGCTGCTGCATCTGGCGATCGCCGCTGATGTGCTGAGCAATACGGATGAAAACGTGCAGCAGGGTCTGCAAAAGCTTCGTCAGGCTGGCTGTCGCGTGGTGCTGACCCGGGTCGGACGCGATATGAACGTCTTCAGCCAGCTCAGCGCCAATACCGCTGATTATCTGCTGCTGGATGCAGACGTGGTGACCAACGTCCACGGCAATCTGATGGATGAGATGATGGTGACAATCATTCAGGGCCACGCCCAGCGTCTGGGCATAAAAACCATTGCCGGGCCATGCCATCAGTCGATCATGATGGATACGCTATCGGGTATCGGCGTTGACTTCATTTACGGCGACACCATCGGGGAAGCGCAGCCGCTCGATCTACTGCTGAATACCAGCTATTTCGCCATCAACTGACGGCGACCAGCCGTCGGTGTACCAGATATGTAACAGCGCATACGAGCGCCACGGCTGCCAGCGCTCGGCATAGCGACGGATCTGCGCGGGCGTCATACCTGCAAAGCGCTGTTTAATCAGATAGTCATCCGGCAGGAAAACATCCTTCGCCTGCCAGCCGCGCAGGGCCAGATAATTCGCGGTCCAGCGCCCGATGCCGGGGCGCTGCTGTAGCGCCTTCATCCCGGCCTCAACGTTCGCAGGCGGGAACAGCGGGAATTCACCGTCCACCACCGACTGCGCCAGATGAATCAACGACTCCGCACGCCTGAGCGGCATCCCGAGGGCTTTCAACGCCAGCGGATCTGCCGCGGCCAGCACCTCTGGCGGAGGAAAGCAGAGATAGCCCGGCGCATCCTCAATGGGTTCACCGCACAGCGCCACCACCCGTGACGCCAGTTTTGCCGCCATCGCCACGCTCACCAGTTGCCCGAGAATGGCGCGCACGCCCTGCTCGTATGCATCCATCGCGCCGGGCAAACGTAAGCCCGGCCGCGCCGCGCCGAGCTCGCCGAGAGTCTGCGCAATGTGCAGCGGGTCGCAATCGAGGTCAAACAGGCGGGAGATGCGGTCGAGGCAGATATCCGCCACCGGGATCAGGCCAGGGCTGAGCGACACCGCCAGCGTAGGGGTTGCGCTGTCTGGCGTAACCCGGAAAACGCCCTGGTGCCCGGCATAGCCAAAACTGCGCTCGTAGTAATCCTCCGTAACGGTCTCAACCCCCGTGACCGCACGCGCGGCAAGAAAGCCAAACATCCACGACCAGTCGTAGGGCGGTTGCCAGTTCAGGGTGTACATCGTCTCTCCTTTTGTATTTACCTCAGCATAAACCGAAAGATCGCCTTGCGCCTTGCTTTCATATTCCTGTTGTCGCCTGGCAGACATTTCGCTAAAGTCTCGCCCCTTCTCACCGGCATGGGGATTTATTGTGTTTATTGGATTCGACTACGGCACCGCAAACTGCTCGGTTGCGATAATGCAAAATGGACAACCGCAGCTCCTGAAAATGGAAAACGGCAGTACGCTGTTGCCGTCAATGCTTTGTGCGCCCACGCGTGAAGCGGTGAGCGAGTGGCTGTTCCGCCACCATCAGGTTCCGGCCACGGCGGCGGAGACCCAGGCGCTGCTGCGCCGTGCGGTCAGCTTTAACCGCGAGGAAGATATCGACGTTACCCCGTCCAGCGTGCAGTTCGGCCTCTCTTCCCTCGGGCAGTACATTGAAGACCCGGAAGAGGTCTACTTCGTTAAATCGCCGAAATCCTTCCTCGGCGCCAGCGGCCTGAAGCCGCAGCAGGTGGCGATGTTTGAAGATCTGGTCTGCGCGATGATGCTGCACATCCGCAATCAGGCGCAGTCCCAGGTGCCGGATGCCATCACCCAGGCGGTGATTGGCCGTCCGATTAACTTTCAGGGGCTGGGCGGCGACGAAGCCAACCAGCAGGCGCAGGGGATCCTTGAGCGTGCAGCGCACCGGGCAGGCTTCCGTGACGTGGTGTTCCAGTATGAGCCGGTTGCGGCGGGGCTGGATTTTGAAGCCACGCTGACGGAAGAGAAACGGGTGCTGGTGGTGGACATCGGCGGCGGTACGACGGACTGTTCATTACTGCTGATGGGTCCCCAGTGGCATCACCGTCGCGATCGTGAAAATAGTCTGCTGGGGCACAGCGGCTGCCGCGTGGGCGGTAACGATCTTGATATTGCCCTGGCCTTCAAGAGCCTGATGCCGCTGCTCGGTATGGGCGGTCAAACCGAGAAAGGCATCGCCCTGCCGATCCTGCCGTGGTGGAACGCGATTGCCATCAACGACGTCCCTGCCCAGAGTGATTTTTACAGCACCGCGAATGGCCGTTTCCTCAACGATCTGGTGCGTGATGCGCAGGATGCAGAGAAGGTCGCACTTCTGTATAAGGTGTGGCGTCAGCGCCTGAGCTACCGCGTGGTGCGCACCGCCGAAGAGAGCAAAATTGCCCTATCCGATCGTCCAGAGCATGCGGTTTCGCTGCCGTTTATCAGTGACGATCTGGCTACGGCTATCACTCAGGAAGGGCTGGAAATGGCGCTGACTCAGCCGCTTCAGCGTATTCTGGAGCAGGTGCAACTGGCGCTTGAGAACGGCAACGTGAAGCCGGACGTAATTTACCTGACTGGCGGTAGCGCCCGTTCGCCGCTGATCAAGAAAGCACTGGCGGAACAGCTGCCGGGGATCCCGATTGCCGGCGGCGATGACTTTGGCTCCGTTACGGCAGGGCTGGCGCGCTGGGCGCAGGTGGTGTTTAGCTAATGGGGTTGTGCCGGGTGGCGGCTTCGCCTTACCCGGCCTACAAGATCCTCCAACCGTAGGCCGGGTAAGCGCAGCGCCACCCGGCGAAGGCGAAACCGCTGCGCCACACTCAGACAATTCCCGACAGTCTTCCATATTTCCTCCATTTTTTCGCTGTGTTAGCTGACTAAACTAGTATCATTCCCCGAAAGAGTTTCAGGATGAGAACGTATAACGATGAAAGGCAGTAACAAATCCCGCTGGGCAATCGCCGTTGGTCTGATTGTGGTGGTCCTGGCCGCCGCCTGGTATTGGCACAGCCAGTCCGCGAACTCCACGGCACCTGCTGGCGCTAATAGCCCCTCACAACGCTCAACGGGCGGCGGGCGCCACGCTATGCGCGGCGGTGCGCTGGCACCGGTGCAGGCGGCAACGGCGGTGAATAAAGCGGTGCCTCGTTATCTCTCCGGGCTGGGAACCATCACCGCCGCCAACACCGTGACGGTACGTAGCCGCGTGGACGGTCAGTTGATGGCCATCCATTTCCAGGAAGGTCAGCAGGTAAAAGCCGGCGATCTGCTGGCGGAAATCGATCCAAGCCAGTTTAAGGTTGCCCTGGCGCAGGCGCAGGGGCAGCTCGCGAAAGACAAAGCCACCCTCGCCAATGCCCGCCGCGATTTAGCCCGCTATCAGCAGCTGGTAAAAACCAACCTCGTGTCGCGCCAGGAGCTGGACACCCAGCAGTCTCTGGTCAGTGAATCTCAGGGCACCATCAAGGCCGACGAAGCCGCGGTCGCCAGCGCCCAGCTCCAGCTCGACTGGAGCCGGATCACCGCGCCGATTGACGGCCGCGTAGGCCTGAAACAGGTTGATATCGGCAACCAAATCTCCAGCGGCGATACCACGGGCATCGTGGTGATCACCCAGACGCACCCTATCGATCTCGTTTTTACCCTGCCGGAAAGCGACATTGCGACGGTGATACAGGCGCAGAAGGCCGGAAAAGCGCTGGTGGTTGAAGCCTGGGATCGCACCAACAAGCAGAAGCTGAGCGAAGGTTCGCTGTTGAGCCTGGATAACCAGATCGACACCACCACCGGCACCATTAAGCTAAAAGCACGCTTCAACAATCAGGACGATGCCCTGTTCCCGAATCAGTTCGTCAACGCGCGAATGCTGGTCGCGACCGAAGAAAACGCGGTGGTGATCCCGACGGCGGCCCTGCAAATGGGCAGTGAAGGCAATTTTGTCTGGGTGCTGAACAGCGAAAACAAGGTCAGCAAACACCTGGTGAAAACCGGCATCCAGGACAGCCAGACGGTGGTGATCAGCGCCGGGCTGTCCGCTGGCGACCGCGTCGTGACCGACGGTATTGACCGTCTGACCGAAGGGGCGCAGGTCGAGGTGGTGGAAGCGCAGGATACAGGAGCAAAAGCCTGATGCAGGTCTTGCCGCCGAGCTCTACAGGTGGGCCATCACGCCTGTTTATCTTACGTCCGGTTGCGACGACCCTGTTGATGGTGGCGATCCTGCTGGCCGGGATCATTGGCTACCGTTTGCTGCCCGTGTCGGCGCTGCCGGAAGTGGACTACCCGACCATTCAGGTTGTCACCCTCTATCCGGGCGCCAGTCCGGATGTGGTGACGTCCGCCATCACCGCCCCGCTGGAGCGTCAGTTTGGCCAGATGTCTGGCCTGAAGCAAATGTCCTCCCAGAGCTCCGGTGGCGCTTCGGTCGTCACGCTTCAGTTCCAGCTCACGCTGTCGCTGGACGTCGCTGAGCAGGAGGTGCAGGCCGCGATTAATGCCGCCACTAACCTGCTGCCGTCTGACCTGCCGAATCCACCGGTTTACAGCAAGGTCAACCCGGCGGATCCGCCGATCATGACCCTTGCCGTCACCTCCTCCGCCATGCCGATGACCCAGGTGGAAGACATGGTTGAAACCCGCGTGGCGCAGAAGATTTCGCAGGTGACCGGCGTGGGGCTGGTGACGCTGGCGGGCGGTCAACGCCCCGCCGTGCGCGTCAAACTGAATGCCCAGGCCATTGCCGCGCTGGGGTTAACCAGCGAAACCATTCGCACCGCCATCAGCAGCGCCAACGTCAACTCAGCGAAGGGTTCGCTGGACGGCCCGACCCGCGCGGTCACGCTCTCCGCCAACGACCAGATGCAGTCCGCCGATGAGTACCGTCAGCTGATCATTGCCTACCAGAACGGCGCGCCGATCCGTTTGGGCGACGTGGCAACCGTTGAACAAGGCGCGGAAAACAGCTGGCTCGGGGCGTGGGCCAATAAGCAGCAGGCGATTGTCATGAACGTTCAGCGCCAGCCGGGCGCGAACATTATTGATACCGCCGACAGCATTCGCACCATGCTGCCGCAGCTGGTGGAAAGCCTGCCAAAATCGGTCAGCGTGAAAGTGCTCTCTGACCGCACCACGAATATTCGCGCGTCAGTGACCGACACCCAGTTCGAGCTGATGCTGGCGATTGCGCTGGTGGTGATGATCATCTACCTGTTCCTGCGCAACGTCCCGGCAACCATCATTCCCGCCGTCGCCGTGCCGCTCTCGCTGGTCGGAACGTTCGCGGTGATGGTGTTCCTCGACTTCTCGATTAACAACCTGACGCTGATGGCGCTCACCATCGCCACCGGGTTTGTGGTGGACGACGCCATCGTGGTAATCGAGAACATCTCGCGCTATATCGAAAAAGGTGAAAAGCCGTTAGCCGCCGCGCTGAAGGGCGCGGGGGAGATCGGCTTTACCATTATCTCGCTCACCTTCTCGCTGATTGCGGTGCTGATCCCGCTGCTGTTTATGGGCGATATCGTCGGGCGGCTGTTCCGCGAGTTTGCCGTGACGCTGGCGGTCGCCATTCTGATCTCTGCCGTGGTGTCGCTGACGCTGACGCCGATGATGTGCGCCCGCATGCTGAGCCACGAGTCCTTGCGCAAGCAAAACCGCTTCTCGCGCGCCTCCGAGCGGATGTTCGAGCGCATTATCGCCGCCTACGGCCGCGTGCTGGCGAAAGTGCTGAACCATCCGTGGGCAACGCTCGGCGTGGCGCTCGGCACCCTGGCGCTCAGCGTCATGCTGTGGATTTTCATTCCGAAAGGCTTCTTCCCGATTCAGGACAACGGCATTATTCAGGGCACGCTTCAGGCGCCGCAGACGGTCTCCTTCGCCAACATGGCGCAGCGCCAGCAGCAGGTGTCTGAGATCATCATGAAAGATCCGGCCGTGGAAAGCCTGACTGCCTACGTGGGCGTGGACGGCACCAACCCGTCGCTCAACAGCGCGCGCCTGCAAATTAACCTTAAACCGCTCGATGACCGCGACGATCGCGTTAACGCGGTGATTGAACGCCTGCAAAGCGCGGTGGCGCGCGTGCCGGGCATTGAGCTGTATCTGCAACCGATCCAGGATTTAACCATTGATACGCAGGTGAGCCGCACGCAGTACCAGTTTACGCTCCAGGCCACCTCGCTTGAGGCACTGAGCACCTGGGTGCCGCAGCTGGTGGACAAGCTGAAAGCACTGCCGCAGGTTTCTGACGTCAGCAGCGACTGGCAGGATAAAGGGCTGGCGGCGTACGTGAACGTCAACCGCGACACCGCCAGCCGTCTGGGCATTACCATGTCCGACGTGGATAACGCCCTGTATAACGCCTTTGGCCAGCGCCTGATCTCCACCATCTATACCCAGGCCAACCAGTATCGCGTGGTGCTGGAACATAACACCGAAAACACGCCCGGGCTGGCCGCGCTGGACACGGTGCGCCTGACCAGCAAAGACGGCGGGATTGTGCCGCTCAGCGCCATTGCCAGCGTGGAAGAGCGCCACACCCCACTGTCGATTAACCATCTCGATCAGTTCCCGTCCACCACCATTTCCTTCAACGTGCCGGACGGGTATTCCCTGGGCGAAGCGGTGGAGGCCATTCTGGGCGCGGAGAAAGAACTCAGCTTCCCGTCCGATATTCAGACCCAGTTCCAGGGCAGTACGCTGGCGTTCCAGGCCGCGCTGGGCAGCACCGTCTGGCTGATTGTCGCGGCGGTGGTGGCGATGTATATCGTGCTTGGCGTGCTGTATGAAAGCTTTATCCATCCGATCACCATCCTCTCCACCCTGCCGACGGCGGGCGTGGGGGCGCTGCTGGCGCTGATGCTGGCGGGGAGCGAGCTGGACGTCATTGCGATCATCGGCATCATCCTGCTTATCGGCATTGTGAAGAAAAACGCCATCATGATGATCGACTTTGCGCTGGCCGCCGAGCGCGAGCAGGGTATGGCGCCGCGCGAGGCCATTTACCAGGCCTGTCTGCTGCGTTTTCGTCCGATCCTGATGACCACCCTCGCCGCCCTGCTGGGCGCGCTGCCGCTGATGCTGAGCACCGGCGTGGGGGCCGAACTGCGCCGTCCGCTGGGCATCGGGATGGTGGGCGGCCTGCTGGTGAGCCAGGTGCTGACGCTGTTTACCACGCCGGTTATCTACCTGCTGTTTGACCGTCTGGCCCTGTGGACGAAAAACCGCTTCCCGAAACGTGAAGAGGAGGCGTAAGTGAAGTTTTTCGCCCTCTTCATTTACCGTCCGGTGGCGACGATTTTACTCTCCGTCGCTATTACCCTGTGCGGCGTGCTGGGCTTCCGGCTGCTGCCGGTGGCCCCGCTGCCGCAGGTCGATTTCCCGGTGATCATGGTCAGCGCCTCGCTGCCGGGTGCCTCGCCGGAGACCATGGCGTCATCAGTGGCGACGCCGCTTGAGCGCTCGCTTGGGCGAATTGCCGGGGTTAACGAGATGACCTCCAGCAGTTCGCTGGGCAGCACCCGCATCATTCTGGAATTTAACTTCGACCGGGACATCAACGGCGCGGCGCGTGACGTGCAGGCCGCGATAAACGCCGCCCAAAGCCTGCTGCCAAGCGGCATGCCGAGCCGTCCAACCTACCGCAAGGCTAACCCGTCCGACGCGCCGATCATGATCCTGACGCTCACGTCAGAGACCTACTCCCAGGGCGAGCTGTATGATTTTGCCTCCACCCAGCTGGCGCAAACCATCGCCCAGATTGACGGCGTGGGCGACGTGGACGTCGGCGGCAGCTCTCTGCCCGCCGTGCGCGTGGGGCTGAATCCGCAGGCGCTGTTTAACCAGGGCGTATCGCTGGACGACGTGCGTTCCGCCATCAGCAACGCCAACGTGCGTAAGCCGCAGGGCGCAATTGAGGACAACAGCCACCGCTGGCAGATCCAGACCAACGATGAGCTGAAAACCGCCGCCGAGTATCAGCCGTTGATTATTCACTACAACAACGGTGCGGCGGTGCGCCTGAGCGACGTCGCCAGCGTCACCGATTCGGTGCAGGACGTGCGTAACGCCGGGATGACCAACGCCAAACCGGCGATTTTGCTGATGATCCGCAAACTGCCGGAAGCCAACATCATCCAGACGGTGAACAGCATCCGCGCGCGCCTGCCGGAGCTTCAGGAAACGATTCCGGCGGCCATCGACCTCCAGATTGCGCAGGACCGCTCCCCTACCATCCGCGCCTCGCTTGAGGAGGTAGAGCAAACGCTGATCATCTCCGTCGCGCTGGTGATCCTGGTGGTGTTCCTGTTCCTGCGCTCGGGGCGCGCAACGCTGATCCCGGCGGTGGCGGTTCCGGTATCGCTGATAGGCACCTTTGCCGCCATGTACCTGTGTGGGTTTAGTCTTAACAACCTGTCGCTGATGGCGCTGACGATTGCCACCGGGTTTGTAGTGGATGACGCCATCGTGGTGCTGGAGAATATCTCGCGCCATCTGGAAGCGGGCATGAAGCCGCTCCAGGCGGCGCTTCAGGGGACGCGCGAAGTGGGCTTCACGGTTCTGTCCATGAGCCTGTCGCTGGTGGCGGTGTTCCTGCCGCTGCTGCTGATGGGCGGCCTGCCGGGGCGACTGCTGCGCGAATTTGCCGTCACGCTTTCCGTCGCCATCGGTATCTCCCTGGTGATTTCGCTGACGCTGACGCCGATGATGTGCGGCTGGATGCTAAAGCGCAGCCAACCTCACTCGCAGCCGCGCAGGAAAGGCTTTGGCCGCGTCCTGATGGCGATGCAGTCAGGCTATGGCAAATCGCTGAAATGGGTGCTGAACCACACGCGTCTTGTCGGGCTGGTGCTGATCGGCACCATTGTGCTCAACGTCTGGATGTATATCACCATCCCGAAAACCTTCTTCCCGGAGCAGGATACCGGCGTGCTGATGGGCGGTATTCAGGCGGACCAGAGTATTTCGTTCCAGGCGATGCGGGGCAAACTGCAAGACTTTATGAAAATCATCCGGGAAGATCCGGCCGTGGATAACGTCACCGGCTTTACCGGCGGCTCACGCGTTAACAGCGGGATGATGTTTATTACCCTTAAGCCGCGCGGTGAACGTCACGAAACGGCGCAGCAGATCATTGACCGCCTGCGGCTGAAGCTTGCCAAAGAGCCGGGGGCAAATCTGTTTTTGATGGCCGTTCAGGATATCCGCGTCGGCGGACGACAGGCTAACGCCAGCTATCAGTACACCCTGCTCTCAGATGACTTAGCCGCCCTGCGCGAGTGGGAGCCGAAGATCCGTAAAGCGCTGGCCGCGCTGCCGCAGCTGGCGGACGTGAACTCCGACAGCCAGAATAACGGCGCCGAGATGGCGCTCACCTACGATCGCGAAACCATGTCCCGCCTGGGCATTAACGTTGAAGCGGCCAACAGCCTGCTTAACAACGCCTTCGGGCAGCGTGAAGTCTCCACCATCTATCAGCCGATGAACCAGTACAAGGTGGTGATGGAAGTTGATCCGCGCTACACCCAGGACATCAGCGCGCTGGACAAGATGTTTGTGATCAATAATGACGGCAAGGCGATCCCCCTGTCGTACTTCGCCAGCTGGCAGCCGTCGAACGCGCCGCTGTCGGTGAACCACCAGGGGCTTTCCGCCGCCTCGACCGTGTCGTTTAACCTGCCAACCGGCTCGTCGCTGTCTGAGGCCAGCGACGCCATCAACCGCGCCATGACCCAGCTCGGGGTGCCCTCCTCCGTGCGCGGCAGCTTTGCCGGTACGGCGCAGGTGTTCCAGGACACCATGAACTCGCAGGTCATTTTGATCCTGGCGGCTATTGCCACGGTTTATATCGTGCTGGGCGTGCTGTACGAAAGCTATGTGCACCCGTTGACCATTCTCTCCACGCTGCCTTCTGCGGGCGTGGGGGCGCTGCTGGCGCTGGAGCTGTTCGGTGCCCCGTTCAGCCTAATCGCGCTCATCGGGATCATGCTATTAATAGGTATTGTGAAGAAAAACGCGATTATGATGGTCGACTTTGCCCTGGACGCCCAGCGTAACGGCAACCTGACGCCGGACGAGGCGATATTCCAGGCCTGTCTGCTGCGTTTTCGCCCGATCATGATGACCACGCTGGCCGCGCTGTTCGGTGCGCTACCGCTGGTCATATCCGGTGGTGACGGCTCTGAACTGCGCCAGCCGCTGGGGATCACGATTGTCGGCGGCCTGGTGATGAGCCAGCTGCTGACGCTCTACACCACGCCGGTAGTCTATCTGTTCTTTGACCGACTGCGGCTGCGTTTTTCGCGTAAAAAGAGAACCACGGTGACCGAGTAAATGACCGACCTACCCAGTAATGTTCGCTGGCAATTGTGGATCGTCGCGTTCGGCTTCTTTATGCAGTCGCTGGACACGACCATCGTGAACACCGCCCTCCCCTCGATGGCGAAAAGCCTGGGGGAGAGCCCGCTGCACATGCATATGGTGATTGTCGCCTACGTGCTGACGGTCGCCGTGATGCTGCCCGCCAGCGGCTGGCTGGCGGATAAAGTCGGTGTGCGAAACATCTTCTTCACCGCCATTGTGCTGTTTACCACCGGGTCGCTGTTTTGCGCCCAGGCCAATACCCTCGACCAGCTGGTGATGGCGCGCGTGCTACAGGGCGTCGGCGGCGCGATGATGGTGCCCGTCGGGCGGTTAACGGTGATGAAAATTGTTCCGCGCGCGCAGTATATGGCGGCGATGACCTTCGTCACCCTGCCCGGTCAGGTCGGCCCGCTGCTTGGCCCGGCGCTGGGCGGTATTCTGGTGGAGTATGCCTCCTGGCACTGGATCTTCCTGATCAACCTGCCGGTCGGTATTATCGGCGCGATTGCCACCCTGACGCTGATGCCGAACTATAAAATGCAGACCCGGCGCTTTGATTTCGTTGGCTTTATCCTGCTGGCGGCTGGCATGGCGACGCTCACCCTGGCCCTCGACGGGCAAAAAGGGCTGGGGATCTCCTCCCTGTCGCTCGCCCTGCTGGTGGCGCTGGGGATCACCGCGATTCTCTGGTATCTGTGGCATGCCAGAGGCAACGCTAACGCGCTGTTCAGCCTGAATCTGTTCAGAAATCCCACCTACCGTCTTGGTCTCTTCGGCAGCTTTGCCGGACGCATCGGCAGCGGCATGTTGCCGTTTATGACGCCGGTGTTTTTACAGATTGGGATGGGCTTCTCGCCGTTCCACGCCGGGCTGATGATGATCCCGATGGTGCTCGGCAGCATGGGGATGAAGCGTATTGTGGTGCAGGTGGTGAACCGCTTTGGCTATCGCCGGGTGCTGGTGACCGCCACGATCGGGCTGGCGTTGGTTTGCCTGCTGTTTATGGCCGTGGCGCTGCTGGGCTGGTACTACATCCTGCCGCTGGTGCTGTTCTGCCAGGGGATCATCAACTCCATGCGCTTCTCGTCGATGAACACCCTGACGCTGAAAGATCTGCCGGACGAGCTGGCGAGCAGTGGTAACAGCCTGCTGTCGATGATCATGCAGCTCTCCATGAGCGTGGGGGTCACGGTCGCCGGATTGCTGCTCGGCATGTACGGGCAGCACCATCTCAGCGCCGACACCCCCGTCGCGCATCAGGTCTTTTTATACACTTACCTCAGCATGGCGGTAATTATCGCCCTGCCCGCTTTTATCTTTGTCAGAGTACCGAATGACACGACCAAAAACGTCGTGATCCGACGCGGCAAAAGGAGTGCACCATGAAATTCTGGCGTCCGGGGATCACCGGTAAGCTTTTTGTGGCGATTTTCGCCACCTGTATCGTTCTGCTGATTACCATGCACTGGGCGGTGCGGGTCAGCTTTGAGCGCGGCTTTATTGACTACATTAAGCACGGTAACGAACAGCGACTACAGGGCTTAAGCGACGCGCTGGGCGAACAGTATAGCCTGCACGGTAACTGGCGTTTTCTGCGCAATAACGATCGCTTTGTGTTTCAAATCCTGCGCTCGCTGGAGCACGATAATGACGACGACCGCCCGGGGCCGGGCATGCCGCCGCACGGCTGGCGCACCCAGTTCTGGGTGATAGATCAGGAGATGCGCGTGCTCGTTGGCCCACGCTCTCCGGTACCGCCGGACGGTACAAAGCGCGCCATCACCTCGAACGGCGCGACGGTGGGCTGGGTTATCGCCTCGCCGGTCGAGCGGCTGACGCGCAACACCGACATCAACTTTGACCGCCAGCAGCGTCAGACCAGCTGGCTGATTGTCGCGCTTTCTACCCTGCTTGCGGCGCTCGCCACCTTCCCGCTGGCGCGCGGCCTGCTGGCGCCGGTTAAGCGCCTGGTGGAAGGCACGCACAAGCTGGCGGCGGGTGATTTCTCGACCCGCGTGGACACCCGCAGCCAGGATGAACTGGGCAAGCTGGCGCAGGACTTCAACCAGCTCGCCAGCACGCTGGAAAAAAACCAGCAGATGCGCCGCGACTTTATGGCCGACATTTCGCACGAGCTGCGCACCCCGCTGGCGGTGCTGCGCGGCGAGCTGGAGGCGATTCAGGATGGCGTGCGGCAGTTCACCCCCGAGTCCGTGGCCTCGCTTCAGGCGGAAGTCGGCACGCTGACCAAGCTGGTGGACGATCTGCATCAGCTTTCCATGTCCGACGAAGGCGCCCTGGCCTACCAGAAAGCCCCAGTCGACGTGATCAATATCCTTGAAGTCGTGACCGGCGCATTCCGCGAACGCTTCGCCAGCCGTGACCTGAAAATCAACCTTTCGCTGCCGGACAGCGCGGTGGTATTTGGCGACAGAGATCGCCTGATGCAGCTATTCAATAATCTGCTGGAGAACAGCCTCCGCTACACCGACGGCGGCGGCGCGCTGCATATCTCCGGCAGGCAGGAAAACGGGCGCTTTGCCCTGACCTTTGCGGACTCCGCCCCTGGCGTGAAAGATGCGCAGCTGGAAAAACTGTTCGAGCGCTTCTATCGTACCGAAGGTTCACGCAACCGCGCCAGCGGCGGTTCCGGCCTTGGGCTGGCGATTTGCGTTAACATTGTGGAGGCCCACGGCGGCACCATCCGCGCCGCCCATTCGCCTTTTGGCGGGGTTAGCATTACAGTAGAGTTACCTCTGGAACGGGATTTATCGAGGGAAGCATGACCGAGTTACCGATTGACGACAACACACCGCGTATTTTGATCGTGGAAGACGAGCCTAAACTTGGGCAACTGCTGATCGACTATCTGCGTGCCGCAAGTTACGCGCCAACGCTTATCAGCCACGGCGACCAGGTGCTGCCCTACGTGCGCCAGACGCCGCCGGATCTGATCCTGCTGGATCTGATGCTGCCGGGTACCGACGGCCTGACCCTGTGCCGGGAAATTCGTCGTTTCTCCGATGTGCCCATCGTGATGGTGACGGCCAAAATCGAAGAGATCGACCGTCTGCTGGGGCTCGAAATCGGCGCCGACGATTACATCTGCAAGCCTTACAGTCCGCGGGAGGTGGTCGCTCGGGTGAAAACCATCCTCCGCCGCTGTAAGCCACAGCGTGAATTGCAGGTGCTGGATGCGCAAAGCCCGCTGATCGTCGACGAAAGCCGCTTCCAGGCGAGCTGGCGCAGCAAACTATTGGATCTTACCCCAGCGGAGTTCCGCCTGCTGAAAACGCTCTCCCACGAGCCGGGAAAAGTGTTTTCCCGCGAGCAGTTGCTCAACCATCTGTATGACGATTACCGCGTGGTGACCGACCGCACCATCGACAGCCACATCAAAAACCTGCGCCGCAAGCTGGAGGCACTGGACGCCGACCAGTCGTTTATTCGCGCGGTGTACGGCGTGGGTTATCGCTGGGAAGCGGATGCGTGCAGGATTGCCTGAATAACCCTCCCTCACCCTGCCCTCTCCCCAAAGGGGAGAGGGCAGGGTGAGGGGCAAAGCTTTACCTCTCTTCCCCGCAGCGCTACAATGCCCGCCCTTAAAGTGGGGGATCTCCCCTTACCGCTGCACCAGGTGCACGCGGATCTGACCTGTCATCAGAACGAGAACAAACATGTTTAAACCGGAACTCCTTTCCCCGGCGGGAACGCTGCAAAATATGCGTTACGCTTTCGCCTATGGTGCCGACGCCGTTTACGCGGGCCAGCCGCGCTACTCGCTGCGCGTGCGTAACAACGAATTCAACCACGAGAATCTTCAGCTCGGCATCAATGAAGCGCATGCCCTGGGCAAAAAATTCTACGTGGTGGTGAACATCGCGCCGCACAACGCCAAGCTGAAAACGTTCATTCGCGACCTGAAGCCGGTCGTGGAGATGGGGCCGGACGCGCTGATCATGTCGGACCCGGGTTTAATCATGCTGGTTCGGGAGAACTTCCCGGAGATGGACATTCACCTCTCGGTGCAGGCTAACGCCGTCAACTGGGCAACGGTGAAATTCTGGAAACAGATGGGGCTGACCCGCGTCATTCTGTCCCGCGAGCTGTCCCTCGAAGAGATCGAAGAGATCCGCACCCAGGTGCCGGATATGGAGATCGAAATCTTCGTTCACGGCGCGCTGTGCATGGCCTACTCCGGCCGCTGCCTGCTCTCTGGCTACATCAACAAGCGTGACCCGAACCAGGGCACCTGCACCAACGCCTGCCGCTGGGAATATAACGTTCAGGAAGGCAAAGAAGATGACATCGGCAATATCGTGCACAAACACGAGCCGATCCCGGTCACCAACGTTGAGCCAACGCTGGGTATCGGCGCGCCTACCGACAGCGTGTTTATGATCGAAGAAGCCAAACGTCCGGGCGAATACATGACCGCCTTCGAAGACGAGCATGGCACCTACATCATGAACTCCAAAGATCTGCGCGCCATCGCACACGTCGAGCGTTTAACCCAGATGGGCGTACACTCCCTGAAAATCGAAGGCCGCACCAAGTCTTACTACTACTGCGCCCGTACCGCACAGGTGTATCGCAAAGCCATCGACGATGCCGCCGCCGGCAAACCGTTCGACACCAGCCTGCTGGAAACGCTGGAAGGTCTGGCGCATCGCGGCTATACCGAAGGTTTCCTGCGTCGTCACACCCACGACGACTACCAGAACTACGAGCATGGCTACTCTATTTCCGAACGCCAGCAGTTTGTAGGCGACTTCACCGGCGAACGTAAAGGTCCGCTGGCCGCCGTCGCCGTAAAAAACAAATTCACTAAAGGCGACAGCCTGGAGCTGATGACGCCTCAGGGCAACATGAACTTCCGCCTCGAGCACCTGGAAAACAAAAAAGGTGAGGCGATAGAGGTCGCACCTGGCGACGGCCATGTGGTCTGGCTGCCGGTTCCTGAAGAGGTAGAGCTGGAGTTTGCACTGCTGATGCGTAATTTTGAAGGTGAAAATACCCGAAATCCACACGGCAAATAGTTAATCAACGGGATTTTTTCACGCCGGGATAATTCTTAGAATCGGATCACATACCGCTTCGTTCAATACGGGTATTATCCCCCCGCTGAAAAACATAACCCATAAATGCTAGCTGTACCAGGAACCACCTCCTTAGCCTGCGTAATCTCCCTTACGCGGGCTTATTTTTTGCCTTTCATCCTGTTCTTACCCGCTTTTTCCTTCTCTGGGATACACTCTTTCTATAGTTAAAAAAGGGAGCAACCCGGATGGCATCCTATCCAGACAGTTTATTAATTCTCAATGGCAAAAGTGCAGGCAACGATCTGTTGCGCCAGGCGATCACCGAATTGCGTGAAGATGGCGCGCGCATTCACGTGCGGGTGACCTTTGAAAAAGGCGATGCGGCACGCTATATCGACGAAGGCATCAGGTTAGGCGCTGAGACCATCATTTCAGGCGGCGGCGACGGAACAATCAACGAGATCGCTGGTGCGCTTATTGACCTCAACACAGCACATCGCCCGGTGATGGGCATTTTACCGCTCGGTACCGCCAATGATTTTGCCACCAGCGCCGGCATACCTGAGGATTTAGGCAAAGCGCTGCAACTGGCTATCCTCGGGAAAGCGACCGCCGTCGACATTGCGCAGGTGAATGAAAGAACCTGCTTTATCAACATGGCAACGGGCGGTTTCGGCACGCGGATCACCAGCGAAACGCCGGAGAAGCTGAAAGCCGCGCTGGGCGGCGTCTCGTACCTCATTCACGGCCTGATGCGCATGGACACCCTCAAGCCCGACAGCTGTGAAATCCACGGTGAGAACTTCCACTGGCAGGGCGACGCGCTGGTGATTGGTATCGGCAACGGACGTCAGGCAGGCGGCGGACAGCAGCTTTGCCCGGAAGCCCTGATTAATGATGGTCAGCTACAGCTGCGCATTTTTACTGGCGACGGGCTGCTGCCCGCGCTGTTTACGACGCTGACGCAGCCAGAGGAGAGCCCCAATATCATCGCCGGGAAATCCGCGTGGTTTGAAGTGATCGCCCCACACGGCATGACCTTTAACCTTGATGGCGAACCGCTGAGCGGAGAGAAATTCCGCATCGAAGTTGTTCCGGGCGCGTTGCAGTGCCGATTACCGCCGGATTGTCAGCTCTTGCGCTGATGGTTTGCCGGGTGGCGGCTACGCCTTACCCGGCCTACAGGACCGATCGCGTAGTCGCCACCCGGCTACCTAATACACCGCCACCTCCCGCGCCATCTCGCGGGAATACTGCTGTGAGGCATTGACCAGCATCCGCGTATAGTCGGTTTTGGCCTGCCCGGCGACCAGTTCGTCCACCGTCAGGCTTTCAAGGATTTTGCCATACTGCATTACCGCCACCTTCTGACACAGATGGGCAATCACGCCCAGATCGTGGGTGACCATCAGGTAGGTCAGGTTCGACTCACGCTGAAGTTCCGCCAGCAGGTTGAGGATTTCCGCCTGCACCGAGACGTCCAGCGCCGAGGTAGGTTCATCCAGCAGCAGCACCTGCGGCTCCAGAATCAGCGCCCTGGCAATCGCCACGCGCTGGCGCTGCCCGCCGGAAAGCTGGTGCGGATAGCGATCGCGAAACGCCCGGCTAAGCCCAACTTTATCCAGCAGGGCGTGAACGCGCCGCTCCCGATTTTTTATGCGGTGAATGTGCAGCGGCTCTTCCAGAATATCGCCGATGGTGTGACGCGGATGCAAAGAGCCGTACGGATCCTGAAATACCATCTGCACCCGGCGGCAGCGTTCCGGGCTGATACGTTTTTCCAGCCGCTTGCCGTTAATCGCCAGCTCGCCCTCCCAGTGGGTAAACAGCCCGGCAAGGCATTTCAGCACCGTGGTTTTGCCCGAACCGGACTCCCCCACCAGGCCGTAAATCTCGCCGTCCCTCACGCTGATATTCACATCGTCCAGCACCTGATTACGCTTCTCGCCCTCGCCAAACGTCAGGTTAAGGTGTTGTATCTCGATCATCTCTGCTCCTTACTCGGTGAGCCAGCTGGCCTGACGCTGTAATACCGGCAGCGTCGGTCGGCGATGATTTATTTCCGGTAGCGCGCTGATGAGCCCCTGGGTGTAGGGATGCCTGGCGTTGTGCAGATCCTTCGCGGCAATCGACTCCACCACCCGTCCGGCGTACATCACCAGCACCCGGTCGCAGAAGCTGCGCACCAGGTTGATGTCGTGGCTGATAAAGATCAGCCCCAGACCGCGGGACTGCACCAGGTCATCCAGTAACCCCAGCACCTGCAAACGCACCGACACGTCCAGCGCCGAAGTCGGCTCGTCGGCAATGACCAGCTCGGGATCGGCGATCAGCATCATGGCGATCATGATGCGTTGCCCCTGCCCGCCGGAAATCTCGTGCGGACAGAGGTGATACACCCGCTCCGGCTGGCGAATGCGCACCACGTCGAGCATCTCCAGCACTCTGGCTTTGGCTTCCGCCTTGCGCCCCGGATGATGGGTCAGCCAGGCTTCGGCAATTTGGTCGCCCACGCACACCACCGGGTTAAGGGAGTATTTCGGGTCCTGCATGATCATTGAGATGCGCTTGCCGCGAATGCCGCGCATCTGCGCCTCGCTGACGGCCTGTAAATCGACATCGCCAAACTGCATCCGCGCGGCGCGGATCTGCGCTTTGGCCGGATGCAGGCGTAGCAGCGCCCGCCCGACGGTGGATTTACCGGAACCGGATTCACCGACAATCGCCAGCTTTTCGCGTCCGAGCTGGAAAGAGACGCCGCGCACCGCGTGGGTGACCGCGTCGCCGTTGATAAAATCGACGTGGAGATCGCGCACGTCGAGCATCGGGTTATTCGCTACGAGGATCGAGGATGTCACGCAGGCCATCTCCTAAGAAGTTGAACGCCAGACTGTTGATCAGGATCGCCAGCCCCGGAATAGTCACCACCCACCAGCACTCCATCATGTAGGTACGACCGCTGGAGATCATCGCTCCCCACTCCGGCTCCGGCGGCTGTGCGCCAAGGCCAAGAAAGCCCAGCCCGGCGGCGGTGAGAATGATCCCCGCCATGTTCATGGTGATGCGGATAATCACTGACGGCAGGCACAGCGGGACGATGTGACGCCACAGTACGCGCACCGGGGAAGCACCCTGAAGCCGCACGGCGGAGATAAAATCGGCCTGGCGCAGAGAGAGAGTTTCGGCGCGCGCCAGACGGGCAATCGGCGGCCAGGCGGTGAGCGTAATCGCAATCACCACGTGCTCCAGCCCCGGCCCGAGCGCCGCGACAAACGCCAGCGCCAGCACCAGGCTCGGGAAGGAGATAAAGATATCGGTGACGCGCATCAGCACCGCGTCCACCCTGCCGCCGAAGTAGCCTGCGGTCACGCCCAGCAGCAGCCCCAGCGGGCCAACGGTCACGGAGACCAGCAGCACGATGTAGAGCGTGATGCGCGCGCCGTACACCAGCCGGCTGAAGATGTCCCGGCCAAACTCGTCGGTGCCGAACCAGTGCAGTGCGTTCGGGGCGACCAGCGCGTTATTGAGGTCCTGCACCAGCGGGTTGTACGGCGCGATCAGCGGGGCAAACGCCGCCACAATCAGCAGCAGCAGGATAATCCCGCCGCCGATGGCGGTGAGCGGATTGCGCGCCATCTTGCCGACGAAGCCCGCGGCGCGGCCCAGCGTGCGTCTGATACGCTGGCGGCGTTCGGATGGCCCGGTCCCCAGCGGCGAATCCAGAGAAACGGTCATGATTTCGTCCTCGGGTCAAAGAGTTGATACAGCATGTCGGAGAGCAGGTTCAGCATCACGAAGATGACCCCCACCAGCAGCACGCAGCCCATGACCGCGTTCATATCCCCGAGCAGCAGGCTGCCGGTGAGATACGAACCGAAGCCCGGCCAGGAGAAGACGGTTTCAATCAGCACCGCCCCCTCCAGCAGCGAGCCGTAGGCCAGCGCCACTACCGTCAGGAGCTGCACGAGAATGTTGCGAAACGCGTGATTCCAGATCACCTGACGTTCAGTTAAGCCCTTCACCCGGGCAGTGATAATGAACTCCTGCGACAGCTGCGCCAGCATGAAGCTGCGGGTCATGCGGCTGATATAGGCCAGCGAGTGGAAGCCAAGCAGCGACGCGGGCAAAACCAGATGGTTAATGGCGTTCCAGAACACCGCGCCGTTCCCGGCCAGCAGCGCATCCACCGTCATCAGTCCGGTGCGGCGTGGGACTACCCCCTCCAGTCCGAGATCCACACGCCC
>NZ_JADCKV010000024.1:0-134023 GCF_014982105.1 Enterobacter cloacae complex sp. P18RS
CAGAAAACCCATCAGTCGGGAGATAGCTTCAATCCCCCCCTTACCCACCCAGCGCATAATCGCCCCGGAGCTGCGCAATGACCCCCAGACGATAATAGCGATAAGCGCAAAAATGATCGGCGGCGCAACGGTGATAACCCAGTGCGGGAATGTCGTCCCATCACGCACCGTTGAGGCGGAACTGATGATCATCGCAATCGTCCCCGGCCCCGCCGTGCTCGGCATGGCTAACGGCACAAACGCGATGTTGGCGCTCGGTTCGCTTTCAAGCTCCTCCGATTTGCTTTTGGCTTCCGGGGATTCGTGCGCTTTATGCGCCGGGAACAGCATCCGGAAACCAATAAAGGCCACAATCAGCCCGCCAGCAATACGCAGACCGGGAATCGAAATACCAAAGGTATTCATCACCAGTTGCCCGGCGTAATAAGCCACCATCATTATGGCAAAGACATAGACAGAGGCCATCATCGACTGCTGATTGCGCTCTGCGCTGTTCATGTTCCCCTCCAGCCCCAGAAAAAGCGCCACCGTCGTTAACGGGTTCGCCAGCGGCAGCAACACCACCAGTCCAAGCCCCACTGCTTTAATCAAATCCAACATAATGCACCGCAGTCCTTATCCTTATTCAACATCGCAATTATAGGGGCAAATCCTCGTCCGGAGCCATCCGACAGCGTAACCATAATTGTCTCGCGTAATTCATAACCCCAGATTATCTGTATGATTTAAAAGCGTACAGAATAAGTTCCTGAAGCGTTTTAGCATTTCGTGGCATCGGCCGATTCATTCAGTTGACTTATACTTGCCTGAGCAATAATATCTGCCGTGACTAAACTACTTGCCAGGGCAACCATTGTGAAAAGCACCAGTGACCTCTTTAACGACATAATCCCACTGGGTCGTCTTATTCATATGGTTAACCAGAAAAAAGATCGCCTGCTCAATGACTATCTGTCACCGCTGGATATCACCGCAACACAGTTCAAAGTGCTGTGTTCCATTCGCTGCGAAGTGTGTATCACGCCGGTTGAGCTGAAAAAGGTGCTCTCTGTCGATCTGGGTGCGTTAACCCGCATGCTGGATCGTCTCGTCTGTAAAGGATGGATAGAACGAAGCCCTAACCCGAATGACAAACGTGGCGTACTGGTGAAACTGACCAGCGATGGCGCGGCCATGTGTGAGCAATGTCATCAATTAGTAGGACAAACACTGCACCAGGAACTGACAAAAAACTTATCGGCAGATGAAGTGGCAACGCTTGAGCTCTTACTCAAGAAAATCCTGCCGTAAACAGAAAAAGAGGTATGACGATGTCCAGACGCAATACTGACGCTATCACCATTCATAGCATTTTGGACTGGATCGAAGATAACCTGGAATCTCCACTCTCTCTTGAGAAAGTGTCTGAGCGTTCAGGTTACTCAAAATGGCACCTGCAACGGATGTTTAAAAAAGAGACCGGCCATTCATTAGGACAATATATTCGCAGCCGCAAGCTGACGGAGATTGCCCAAAAACTGAAAGAAAGCAATGAGCCGATCCTCTATCTGGCGGAACGCTACGGATTTGAATCGCAACAGACCCTGACGCGTACGTTCAAGAACTACTTTGACGTGCCGCCTCATAAGTACCGTATTACCAGTATGCCGGGTGAATCCCGTTATCTGTATCCGCTAAAACATTGCAGTTAATCATCGCCTGTTAAGACGTAACCGAGGAAATCATGAAATTTATCGCCTCCGCCGCCCTCACCTTGCTGGTGCTGGTTTCCGGCCAGAGCTTCGCGGAGCAAACCCCCAATGCGGGGCAGCAAAATAATCGTGACACCATGATTATGCCGTCCACGCAAAACCAGTCGCCCTGGGACTTCAATCACATGGGCGCTGGCAGCGACAAATCCGACGAATTAGGCGTGCCGTATTACAACCACGACCTGTAATTCGTTTTTGCCCCGCTAATGCGGGGCTTTTTTCTGCCTTAACCCCGCACCTGCGTTGCCCGACGCACCCGCAAGCCAAAGACGTTGATATACAGCCCGGCCATAATCAGCCCTGCGCCACACAGTTGCAGCACGCTGAGCGTTTCATCCAGCAACAGTGCGGCGCTGGCAAGCCCGACCACCGGTACCAGCAGCGATAATGGCGCCACACGCCAGGTTTCATAGCGTCCGAGCAGCGATCCCCAGATACCATAGCCAATGATTGAGGCGACTAACGCCAGGTAGATCAGCGACAAAATCGTCGTCAGGTCGATCTCCACCAGGCTTTTCAACATCGCCTGCGGACCATCCAGAATAAACGACGCGGCCATAAACGGCACGATTGGGATCAATGCGCTCCAGACCACCAGCGATAAGACCGGCGGACGCGTCTCGTGCTGCATTATCAGTTTGTTAAAGATATTGCCGCACGCCCAGCTCAGCCCCGCCGCCAGGGTGAGCATAAAGCCTAGCAGCGCGACATGCTGACCGTTGAGGCTGCCTTCAATCAGCACCAGCACGCCAAAGACCGCAAGGCTAATGCCCGCCAGCTGCTTGCCCTGCAAGCGTTCGCCGAAGACAAATGCGCCGAGAATGATGGTAAAGAACGCCTGCACCTGAAGCACCAGCGAAGCCAGGCCCGCAGGCATACCGAATTTGATGGCGCAAAAAAGAAACGCAAACTGACCAAAGCTGATGGTAAGGCCGTAGCCCAGCAGCAGCTTAAGGGGAATTTTCGGGCGGGCAACGAACAGCAGCGCCGGGAAGGCCACCAGCAGGAAGCGCAGCCCCGCCAGCATCAGTGGAGGCATGTTGTGCAACCCCATTTTGATGACCACAAAATTGAGTCCCCACACCACGACAACCAGCAACGCTAACAGCCCGTCTTTCCGCGTCATTTTCCGCCCCTGAATTATTAAAATTTTGTAAACACTTCAAGGTAACAGAAAAAATAGCCCCGCGAGAAGATCATTAATTCTGGTACTGGAGAGAAGCACCTGCGGATAAATTGGGTGCTATACAAGCTGCCGATCCCATGATAATCCTGTAATAACACAACAAAAAAAGCATAAGCATTTGTCGGGCAGGAAAATGAAACCATCAATCAGGCGCTCAACCGCAGCGCTGCTGGCATCGTCATTGTTATTAACAATTGGCCGCGGGGCAACGCTGCCCTTTATAACCATATATCTCACACGCGTGTACGATATGAGCGTGGAGAATATTGGCTATGCCCTTACCGTGGCGTTGACCATTGGCGTGGTGTTTAGCCTTGGGTTTGGCATCCTGGCGGATAAGTTCGACAAAAAACGCTATATGCTGATCGCCATCGTGGCCTTTATCGCCGGGTTTGTGGCGATTCCGCTGGTGAATAACGTGACGCTGGTGGTGCTGTTCTTTGCCCTGATTAACTGCGCCTATTCCGTCTTCTCAACGGTGCTGAAAGCATGGTTTGCCGACGTGCTGACCTCCAGCGAAAAGGCGCGCGTTTTCTCACTCAACTACAGTTTCCTGAACATTGGCTGGACGATCGGGCCGCCGATCGGCACCCTGCTGGTGATGTACAGCCTGCAACTGCCGTTCTGGCTGGCCGCCTTCTGCGCCGCACTGCCGCTCGGGTTTATCCATTTCTTTGTGCAGAAAAGCATAGCCTCAGACAGCCCTGAGGAGAAAATGCCGTGGCAGCCCTCGGTGCTGCTGAAAGACCGGGCGCTGTTCTGGTACACGCTCTCCGGCCTGCTGGCGTCGTATGTGGGTGGATCGTTCGCCACCTGCATTTCCCAGTATGTCCTCGCCGCACATGCGGACAGTGATTTCGCAGAAAAGGTGGTGGCCGTTGTGCTGCCCGTCAACGCGGCGGTGGTCGTCACCCTGCAATACGCGCTTGGACGTAAGATCACCGCCAGCAATATCCGTCCGCTAATGACCGCCGCGACGCTTTTTTTCATCCTCGGGCTGGGCGGGTTTATGCTTTCCGGCGAGAACCTGATTTACTGGGGGATCGCGGCGGCGATTTTCACCCTGGGTGAAATTATTTATGCACCGGGTGAATACATGCTGATCGACAATATCGCCCCGCCGGGCATGAAGGCGAGCTATTTCTCCGCCCAGGCGCTGGGCTGGCTCGGCGCGGCGGCGAACCCGATGATCACCGGGCTCATCCTGACCCATCTGCCGCACTGGTCATTATTTATCATTATGATGGCCGCCATCATTGCGGCCTGGCTGATGATATTGCGCGGGATGCGCGTGAAAAGTGAAGATAGCGTGTCGGGTGGCGCTGCGCTTACCCGACCGACAAAACCCTAATCGTAAGCCGGGTAAGGCGAAGCCGTCACCCGGCAAAACCAACACCCTAGTGGTGCAACATCTCCTCCACCACCTGCTCTTTGTACATCTCATTCGGGTAGTAGGTCGGCCAGTTATCCATCTCTTTCAGCAGCGCCTCGTGGGAGGTGTTGCCCATAAAGATATGGAAGTGTGAAGAGGCTTTCGGCCCGATGATATGGTCGCTGAACTGCACAAACTTAGGCGCCTGGCTCGCGTTATCCTTGCACTCAAACAGGTAGCGCACGCCTTTTTTTCCCGACGCATAGGTCAGAATTTTGTAGCCGCTGTAGTCGTAGCGGCAGCTACTCACCGTTTTGCCGCGGTGGAATTCCATCACGTTGTTTTCAATGCCGATGGCGTCCACGTCCGTCGCGTACCCCTTGCGGTAGTAGGCCTTCACCTCGGCAGCGGATTTTTCTCCCTTCTGCGCTTTCTTTTCGAAAACCGGATCCAGCGAACCATCAAGCAGGAACGGATAAACGGACTGCCAGATCCCGTCCCAGTCAGACAGCTTCCTGTCCCTGACGTCTTTATCCTCAAAGACGCCGTTCGCCGCCTTCTGTTCCGCCTCTGTCATCTGATGACCGTGCGAATGGGCAAAAAGCGATCCGCTTACCAGCAGCGTTCCCAGAGTCAGCGCAATTTTTGCAAGTTGTGCAGCCACAGCAAAATCCTCATTCCGTTTTATAAGAATGAGGATGTTATATTATAACATTTCAGATCGCAACCAGCCCGCGAACGCCCTCCTGCTCCATGTTCTCCCCGCGCCCCTGCTGGACGATGCTGCCGCGCGACATCACCAGATAGCTGTCGGCCAGCTCTGCCGCAAAATCATAAAACTGCTCCACCAGCAGGATGGCCATATCCCCCCGGTTCGCCAGGCTGCGGATCACCTGCCCAATCTCTTTAATCACCGACGGCTGAATACCTTCCGTGGGTTCATCCAGAATCAGTAACCGTGGACGGCTCGCCAGCGCGCGACCTATCGCCAGCTGCTGCTGCTGACCACCGGAAAGATCGCCTCCGCGTCGGTGCTTCATCTCCTTCAGCACCGGGAAAAGCTGCCAAATCTCCTCCGGTACGCTCCTTGCGTTTCCCGCGGAGAAGCGTGACAGCCCCATCAGCAGGTTTTCTTCTACGGTCAGACGCGGAAAAATCTCCCGCCCCTGCGGAACATAGGCCACGCCGGACTGCACCCGCTGGTGCGGTTTACTGTGAGTGATGCTCTTTCCCTGCCAGACGACCTCCCCGGCTTTCACCGGGATCAGCCCCATCAGGCACCTCAGCAGCGTGGTTTTGCCCACCCCGTTGCGCCCCAGCAGGCAGGTAACTTCCCCGACGACCGCCTCAAAGCTCACCCCGCGCAGAATATGACTTCCGCCGTAGTACTGATTCAGTTCGCTAACCTGTAACATCACCTCTCCTTAACGTCCCAGATAGACGTCAATTACCTGTTCATTGGCCTGTACCTCGCGAAGCGAACCTTCCGCCAGTACCCGCCCCTGATGCAGCACCGTGACGTGGTCGGCGATGGTCTCGACGAAACCCATATCGTGCTCAACCACCATCAGCGAATGCTTGCCTGCCAGGGTGCGGAACAGCTCGGCAGTGTATTCCGTCTCTGCGTCGGTCATACCGGCAGCGGGTTCGTCCAGCAGTAACAGATGCGGGTCCTGCACCAGCAGCATGCCGATCTCCAGAAACTGCTTCTGTCCGTGGGAAAGCAGTCCGGCACGGCGATCGCGCTCGCTGCCAAGCCGCAGCAAAACCAGCATCTCATCAATGCGGTCGCGCTGCTCGCCGCTGAGCGTGGCCCGCAGGCTCGCCCAGACGGACCTGTCGGCTTTCATGGCGATTTCGAGGTTTTCCCCTACGGTCAGCGCTTCAAACACGGTCGGCTTCTGGAACTTACGGCCAATGCCCTGACGGGCGATGGCCGCCGGTTCCAGGGCAGTCAGATCGATGGACTGATCGTAAATAGCTTTCCCGCTTTTTGGCCGGGTTTTGCCGGTAATCACGTCCATCAGCGTGGTTTTACCGGCGCCATTAGGGCCAATGATGCAGCGCAATTCTCCGACGCCGATGTTCAGCGAGAGATCGGTCAACGCCTGAAAACCGTCGAAACTGACGTTAATGGCCTCGAGCTGCAACACCGGATCGGTCTGCTCGCGGTAACGGTCGCCCGGTAGCTGGCGGGTAAAGAGTCCTTCAGAGGGCTGCATTAATTCTCTCCCTTACGAAACAGACCGAACACGCCGCGCGGTAAAAACAGCGTCACGGCGATGAAAATCAGCCCCAGAAACAGCTGCCAGTACTCCGGCATCGCCACGGTGAAAAAGCTCTTCGCACCGTTGACCAGCGCCGCGCCAATCACCGGGCCCACCAGAGTGCCGCGTCCACCCAGCGCTACCCAGATGGCCGCTTCAATCGAGTTGGTCGGCGACATTTCACCCGGGTTGATAATGCCCACCTGCGGAACGTACAGCGCTCCCGCCAGGCCACACAGCACGGCGGAAAGCGTCCAGACCAGCAGCTTGAAACCGCGCGGATCGTAGCCGCAGAACGTGAGACGGTTTTCCGCATCGCGCACCGCCGTTAAAATGCGGCCAAATTTACTCTTCGCCAGCGCGTAGCCTGTGCCCAGGGCCAGAAGCAGCAGCACGACCGTTGCGAGAAACAGCGCGATCCGCGTGGTGGTCGCCGTGACGGAAAACCCGAGCAGCGTGGTAAAGCCGGTAAAGCCGTTATTGCCGCCAAAGCCGGTTTCGTTGCGAAAGAACAGCAGCATGCCCGCGTAGGTCAGCGCCTGGGTCATGATGGAGAAATAGACCCCTTTGATCTTCGAGCGAAAAGCAAACCAGCCGAAGACCAGCGCCAGCAGGCCGGGGATCGTCACAATTAACACCAGAGCCCATGCAAAATGCTGCGTTCCCCACCAGAACCAGGGCAGCTCGCTCCACGAGAGAAACGACATAAACGCGGGCAGCCCGTCCCCGGCCGCCTGGCGCATCAGGTACATGCCCATCGCATAGCCGCCCAGGGCGAAGAATATGCCGTGCCCCAGTGAGAGCATACCGGCATAGCCCCAGACCAGATCGAGGGCCACGGCGACAACTGCGTAGCAGAGGATCTTGCCGATGAGCGTCAACATCCACGTAGAAACGGCCAGCGGATGCGTTGCGGGCAACAGCGCGAGAAAAGGCAGCACCAGCAGCGCCGCAACCAGCAGACTGCCGAAGATTTGCGTGGAGCGCGGTGCCCTGCGCGCCAGTGTTAAAGTCAATGGCTGGCTCATCAGTCTGTCACCCTCCCTTTAAGTGCGAATAACCCCTGCGGACGTTTCTGAATAAACAGAATGATCGCCACCAGAATCAGGATTTTGCCCAGCACGGCGCCCATCTGCGGTTCAAGAATTTTATTGAAGATCCCCAGACCAAAGGCCGCCGCGACGCTACCGGCCAGCTGGCCGACGCCGCCGAGCACCACCACCAGGAACGAATCAATGATGTATCCCTGGCCCAGCTCCGGTCCCACGTTCCCCAGTTGGGACAATGCCACGCCGCCCAGCCCGGCAATGCCGGACCCGAGGCCAAACGCCAGCATATCTACCCGTCCGGTGGGGACGCCGCAGCAGGCCGCCATGCTGCGGTTTTGCGTCACCGCCCGCACGTTCAGCCCCAGACGCGTTTTATTCAGAATGAGCCAGGTGAAGAACAGCACCATCAGCACAAACCCGAGTACCACAATACGGTTCCACGGCAGCGTCAGGTTGGCGAAAACCTGCACCCCGCCGGACAGCCAGGCCGGGTTTGCGACCTCAAGGTTCTGGGCGCCAAAGGTCATGCGCACCAGCTGGATAAGCATCAGGCTGATCCCCCAGGTGGCGAGCAGGGTTTCCAGCGGGCGGCCATACAGATGGCGGATCACCGTGCGCTCCAGCACCATCCCGATACCTGCCGTCAGGCAAAACGCCACCGGCAGCGCCACCACCGGATAAAGCGCCAGCCACTGAGGCATCCACTGCGCCATAACCTGCTGCACCATCCAGGTGGCATACGCCCCGAGCATCAGCATTTCGCCGTGGGCCATGTTAATCACCCCCAGCAGACCATAGGTGATAGCCAGCCCGAGCGCGGCCAGCAAGAGTACCGATCCCAACGACAGGCCCATGAAGGCCTGCCCCAGCAGTTCGCCCCACATCAGCCGGTGCTGAATACGGTCCAGGCTCTCAGCGGCGGCGGCACGTACCCGTGCGTCCGGCTCGGTTTGCGCCCGGGTGAACGGCGTCAGCGTGGCCTGAACGTCCGGATCGTCAGACTGTCCCAACAGTTCAACCGCGTTGAGGCGCGTTTCCGCCTGCGGACTCGCCAGCTGAAGATTTGCCAGCGCCAGCCTCAGCGACTGTCGGGTGACGTCGTCCGTTTCGCGGTTAGCCCGCTGTTGCAGAAACCCGAGCATATCCGGCTGGGCGTCACGCTGAAGTTGCCGCGCGGCATGACGCCTTTCGGTGACACTGTCACTGACAAGCTGATGCGTCGCCAGCGCCGTGACGGTTAACACGCGCAGCCGGTTGGTCAGCCGCACGGCTTTGGTCGTTCCTTCGGCGCTCTTTGCCGCGCCCAGGGCAACCATTTCGCCGTCGATGCGGGTAAAAGCCTTCTTCTGGCTGTCGGTGTAGAGGTTCTCCTGTTGCAGCGCTTTAAGCAGCGGCAAACGTGCAGGTTCCGGCGTGGCTGCCCAGCGGGTCAGCATGGCGGTCTGCTGGCTGCGGCTAGCGGCAACGAAATCATCGGCATCCGATGCCTGCACCATCCCTGGCAGCAGTCCGGTAAGCCACACAATCGCAATAATTATGCGCATGGCGTTCATGACGTCTCTCCCTGGTGGTGGCTTAGTTGCTGGCGGTTTTCATCGGCTGGTCAGGTTTTTTGTCATTCCCGGCGATAAACGGGCTCCACGGCTGAGCGCGTACCGGCTGTTCGGTTTGCCAGACGACGTTGAACTGGCCGTTGCCTTCGATTTCACCAATCATGACGGGCTTATGCAGGTGGTGGTTGGTGGCATCCATGGTCAGCGTAAAGCCGGATGGCGCGTTGAACGACTGGCCCGCCATTGCCGCGCGCACTTTGTCCACGTCGGTTGTCCCCGCTTTTTCAACCGCCTGCGCCCACATATGCAGGCCGACATAGGTCGCTTCCATCGGATCGTTGGTGACGACGGTATCGGCATTCGGCAGCTTATAGGCTTTCGCGTAGGCTTTGTAGGCCGCGACAAAAGTCTGGTTGGTCGGGTTATCGACGGATTCAAAGTAGTTCCACGCCGCCAGGTTACCCACCAGCGGTTTGGTATCAATGCCGCGCAGTTCTTCCTCGCCCACCGAGAACGCCACCACCGGCACGTCCGTGGCTTTCAGCCCCTGGTTCGCCAGCTCTTTATAGAAAGGCACGTTGGAATCACCGTTGATGGTGGAGACCACCGCCGTTTTACCCCCCGCAGAGAATTTCTTGATACTGGCGACGATGGTCTGGTAATCGCTATGACCAAACGGGGTGTAGACCTCTTCAATATCTTTATCTTCCACGCCTTTCGAGTGCAGGAAGGCGCGCAGGATCTTGTTCGTGGTACGCGGGTAAACGTAGTCCGTTCCCAGCAGGAAGAAGCGTTTCGCGCTGCCGCCGTCCTCGCTCATCAGGTACTCCACCGCCGGGATCGCCTGCTGGTTAGGCGCCGCACCGGTATAAAAGACGTTTGGTGACATCTCTTCACCTTCGTACTGCACCGGATAGAACAGCAAACCGTTCAGCTCTTCAAAAACGGGCAGAACTGATTTACGCGATACGGAGGTCCAGCAGCCAAACACTACGGCGACCTTATCCTGGCTCAGAAGCTGGCGGGCCTTTTCGGCAAACAGCGGCCAGTTGGAGGCCGGGTCAACCACCACCGGCTCCAGCTTTTTCCCGAGCACGCCGCCTTTGGCGTTAATTTCATCGATGGTCATCAGGGCGACATCTTTCAGGGGCGTTTCTGAAATGGCCATCGTGCCGGAGAGTGAGTGCATGATCCCGACTTTAATAGTCTCTGCGGCCTGGACGCCAAAACTGACGCCCATGGCGACCACGGAGGCGGACAAGGCGAACGCTTTTATAAAGGTACGACGGTGCATATTTTCACTCCTGAAAAAGAAAGCTGTGCGAAGACGTCCGTTACCGCCCGGACGCAGAAAAAGTAACGTCAGTTTCAGGAGAGCAAAAAGGGTGCCAGGTTGCAGAGGCAGGATTTAAACGGGTTCGAAGAGAGGATCTACGGGAAACGACTCAGAATGGTACAGCGCTGCACTGTAATAATGCAGCGCTGTGAACGATGTTACCAGACGTCGCTGGCGATTTGCGTCACCAGGCGAACTTTATCCCACTGCTGGGCTTCGCTCAGGCTGTTACCCTCTTCCGTGGAGGCAAATCCGCACTGTGGGCTGAGGCAAATCTGCTCTTTCGCCACGTAGCGCGCGGCCTCTTCCAGACGCGCTTTCACCCCTTCCGGGTTCTCCAGTTCACCGTGCTTGGTGGTGATTAGCCCCAGAACCACCTGCTGTTTACCCGGGCGCACAAAACGCAGTGGCGCAAAGTCGCCGCTACGGTCGTTGTCGTACTCCAGGAAGAACGCGTCGACGTTCACCGTACCGAACAGCACCTCCGCCACCGGCTCATAGCCGCCTTCGGAAATCCAGGTTGAGCGGAAGTTGCCGCGGCAGACGTGTAGCCCGATGGTCAGATCGTCCGGTTTGCCCTCCAGCGCCTTATTCAGCACCCGGGCATAGGTTCGGGCAAGTTCGTCTGCATCATCACCGCGCTCGCGGATCTGCCGGCGCTGGTCTTCTGAACAAAGGTAGGCCCAGACGGTATCATCCAGTTGCAGATAGCGGCAGCCTGCATCGTAAAAGGCCCGAATGGCATCGCGCCAGGTGGTCGCCAGATCGTCAAAGTAATCTTTCAGATCCGGGTATACCGTGGCATCAATATCCTTGCGGCCACCGCGGAAGTGCAGCACGCTCGGGCTCGGAATAGTCATCTTCGGCTGTGCGTTACCGCTGATGCTTTTGAGGTAGCGGAAATCTTCCAGCATAGGATGATCGCCGAAGCCCAGTTTGCCCGTTACGCGCACGCCATGGGCTTTGGTCTGCACCCCGTTGAACTGAATGCCCTGCTGCGAATCATAACGCTCTACGCCCTGTAGCCCGTCAAAGAAGTCAAAGTGCCACCAGGCGCGGCGGAATTCACCGTCCGTTACCACATGCAGACCGCAGGCGCACTGCTGCTCGACAACATGGCGAATGGCCTCGTCCTCAACCGCGCGAAGCTGACCGGCATCGATCTCACCGCTGGCAAATTGCAGACGGGCCTGTTTAACAGAATCCGGGCGTAAAAAACTGCCGACTACATCGGCGCGGTACGGGGCGTGGTGTCGCTGCATGGAAATCTCCTCTGTCTGTCGGCGTTAATTGCCCACAGTGATAATTCATCTCTTGAATCTTTAGACTTCTGGATGTCTAAACGTCCTGAAAAGATGTCATACCGGCTCGCCGCCGACAAACGAGAAAATTTCATCTGTGTTGAAATAAATTCATGTTCACAGGGCGGGTGATGAAGATCCTGCAAACGCGAACCGCTCATCTTCCCAGCCGGTGATGCCCCCGAGCATAATCTTGACCGGCAGACCCAGACGCGCCAGCTTCAGCGCCGCCCTGTCCGCCCCGTTGCAGTGCGGGCCTGCACAATAGACGACAAACAGCGTGCCCTCTGGCCACGCTTTCATCCGCTCGGCGGTGATCTGGCTCCAGGGTAAATGCAGCGCGCCGGGCAGATGCCGCCGGGCAAAATGTTCAGGTTTTCCGACAACGTGCAGCAGAACAAAGTCCTGCTCACCGCTGGATACCGCGTGATGGACATCGGCGCAGTCCGTCTCGACGCTCAGACGACGCAGAAAATGCCCCACGGCTTCCTGCGGCTCAGCAGCCGGAAATTCAGTAACATAGCTCATGAATCTTCCTCATTTGTGGTGTTTGTGTTAACACTACTCTATCCCTTACTTCAGCCCATGAATGCGTCCGCCTATGCCAGAAAACAGCAAAAAGATGACAAACTTAAGACATCCCTCGCCGCGCGCGGTCGTGCTGGCATATGACGGTTTATGTACCTTTGAGTTTGGCGTGGCGGTAGAGATCTTTGGCTTGCCGCGCCCGGAGATGGGCGAGGACTGGTATCAGTTCGCCGTGGCGAGCGTGGATGACGGCGAGCTCCGGGCAACGGGCGGGATCCGTATTCTGGCCGATGGCGATCTGGGTCTGCTGGAAACGGCGGATCTGGTTGTCGTACCCGGCTGGCGAGGGCTGGACGAACCCGTACCCGACGCGCTCTGTCAGGCGCTCCGTGCGGCGCATGCCCGGGGTTGTCAGCTACTCTCAATCTGCTCTGGCGTTTTCGTTCTGGCAGCCTCAGGCCTGCTTGACGGGCGGAAGGCAACCACCCACTGGCGCTACACGCAAGCTCTGAAAGCACGCTATCCCGCTATCACCGTGGTTGAGGATGTGCTGTACCAGGACGAAGGCGATATTCTCACTTCCGCAGGCAGCGCCGCGGGGATTGATCTGTGCCTGCACGTGGTGCGCCGGAATTACGGTATTGAAGCGGCAAACTGCGTGGCGTGTCGGCTGGTGATCCCGCCCCATCGGGACGGCTCGCAAACCCAGCAGCTTAGCCGACCGGTGGCTCAGTTGCGGGAGAGCCAGCGCCTGGGCCAGCTGTTTGATTATCTTCACCAGCATCTGGCCGTTTCCCATACCGTCGAATCGCTGGCCCTGCGGGTGGGTATGAGTCAGCGCACTTTTCTGCGCCGTTTCCAGGACGCGACCGGAACAACGCCCGCGCGCTGGTTATTAACTGCGCGATTGCAGCGGGCAAAAGATTACCTCGAAAACAGTCGGCTCAGCATCGACAATATCGCGGAACAAACCGGTTTTGGACAAAGCGGCACGCTGCGCCACCATTTCCGGCAGCAATTTGCGCTTTCGCCCGCGCAATATCGCAAACAATTTTCACAGCCGGTACGATAAACGGGCAAAAAAAAACCGCCATAATCTGGCGGTAAATGCTTGCATGGATAGATTTGTATTTTGGTATCTACGCTCCGGTATTCCATACCGGGATGTGGATCATCTGCAATCTACCACTGTGAGCCTCAACGAAGCATAAACGAATCGATTAACCCGCTTTGGTATTAATTTGCAGATAACGCATCAGCCCCTGCTCTGCACTCTGGCGGGCATCATCATTAATCGCTTCGAGATAAAACGCACGAGAGACCCCATACGGCGCCTGCTCGGATGGGTAAACGGCGAACTGGAAGGTTTTGCCCCTCGCCTTATTGGTACAGCCCAGCTCCCAGCGATCTTCACTTACCTGGGTGCTATTACATTCGACACGTCCGTAATCGCTGGTTAAATACGATCCGACACGGCTTTTTGCTGACTGAATATATTCTGGTTCTTCATTTGAATAGATGCTGGCCGCAGCACCCACCGCAACCACTACGCCCAGAAGTGATAGCACGATTATTTTTTTCATTTATTCGATCCAATCCTTAGCCAGAAAAATCTTATTGTAAATGATTTCCCAATAAATCTAGCTTCTCTTTGCATACCAGAAATGGGAGTTTACAACGGCGATATTGCTTTTAAGAATAGTCTTAAGTGAGTTTTATTGCGACCACAATTTTTGACAGTCTATTTTCTCAAATTTAAACAGTCGAATAATTACTCTATGAAATTATCCCTACGATGACCGTAGCGTATTTTCAGGGGATAAAGGATGTTCAGAAAAGAATTTTCGCTACTGCTGGTGATTAGCGCCCTGTTCTCAGGGCAGATTATGGCGGAGCACAAAGGGCATGAATTTGTGTATGTGAAAAACGCCGACCATCAGCTTCGTCATGAAGCTGACAGCGACGAGTTACGCAGCGCGGCTGAGGAGTCTGCGGAGGGGTTGCGCGAGCACCATGCCTGGCAGAAATCGCGCAAACCGGATACCCACTCTGCGGGTTAGCTGCCTTTACGCTTCGGCAGGGTCTTCATCAAATCGTCAGGGCTGACGGAGGCCACAATGCTTCCCGGCGGCGGCATTTTGAAGATGTGATTCTTCATCTTGCCGATAACGTGCATTTCACACGGACGGCAGTCAAACTTCAGCGTCAGCACTTCATCGCCATTCACCAGCTGCATCGGCGTCGCTTTCCAGCTTTTAATATTGCCTTTCGCCTGTTTCGGACAAAGGTTAAAGGCAAACCGCAGGCAGTGTTTGGTGATCATCACCGGCACATCGCCCTTCTCTTCATGCGCTTCATACGCGGCGTCAATCAGCTGCACGCCGTGACGATGGTAAAACGCACGCGCTTTGTGGTTGTAAACGTTTGCGAGGAACGAGAGATGCGTGTCCGGGTAGACCGGCGCAGGCACCGTTTCGGCCTTACGGCTGCCGCGCGGATAGTTTGCCAGCCGTGCTTCATCCAGCATCTCTGCCGTTTCACGGCGGAACTGGTTCAGCAGGCTGTTCGGCACGAACAGCGCGTCCGGCAGATTCACCTCAATATTGCGCGCGTAATAAATGGTCTGCCCCAGCTTCGCCACGCCATCCTTGAGGTTGCCAAGCGCTTTCTCCGCATTGTTCGCCACCCCGAACACGCCGTCGAGCGTATGCGTCACGCTGATACCGTCTTCGCAGGTCATGGTCAGGATCAGCTGCTCTTCCCAGCCCCCCAGCGCGATATCCACCGCAATGCGGCGCTCGCTGGAGGTCTTGAGCAAGGCCTGCTGCCAGTTGTGATCCAGGTTACGGTTAAGCGCCGCATTAGGACGGGCTTTGTAGAGATCGGCAGGCATTTCGTTCGGCCAGACGCGATAGCGATTTTCGCCGGTTTTCTCCACCGTATTGGCGCGGAAACCCACTACTTCACGTTTGATCATCACGTTGAGACCATCGCCGTTCGCCAGCGGCTCTGTAACCTGAACGTCAAGATGATCTTTCGCCACTTTCAGCACTTCACCCACCGGTAAACCGATAAACTTCGGTGAATCGAACGCGCCAATATCCCCTTTACGGGCATTCACGAAATAGTCCGTGCTGCCGCGGTGGAAGGTCTTGTCCGTCGACGGAATAAAGAAATGCTCTGTACGACCGGCGGACGCGCGCGCCAGGTCACCGCGATCGTCGATGATGGCATCCAGCATCTGACGATAATGGGCGGTGATATTTTTCACGTAGCTCATGTCCTTGTAGCGCCCTTCAATTTTGAAGGAGCGTACACCGGCATCGATCAGCGCGCCGAGGTTGGCCGTCTGATCGTTATCTTTCATCGACAGCAGGTGTTTTTCGAATGCCACCACGCGGCCCTGATCGTCTTTCAGGGTATAAGGCAGACGGCAGGCCTGAGAGCAGTCGCCCCGGTTAGCGCTGCGCCCCGTCTGGGCGTGAGAGATATTACACTGCCCGGAGTACGCCACACACAGCGCACCGTGGATAAAGAATTCAATGGTCGCGTCGGTCGCCTGGTGGATATCGCGGATCTGGTTCAGGTTCAGCTCGCGCGCCAGAACAATCTGCGTAAACCCGACGTCCGAAAGAAACTTCGCCTTCTCAACGGTGCGGATATCGCACTGGGTGCTGGCATGCAGCTCAATCGGCGGGATATCCAGTTCCAGAACGCCCATATCCTGAACGATCAGGGCGTCAACGCCGGTCTGGTAGAGATCGGTAATAAGACGCTGCGCGGGCTCAAGCTCATCATCATGAAGAATGGTGTTCAGGGTCACGAACACCTTCGCCCCGAAACGGTGGGCGAACGGGACCAGCTCGGCAATGTCGCGCAGGCTGTTGCTGGCGTTATGACGGGCACCGAAGCCAGGGCCGCCAATGTAGACGGCATCTGCTCCGTGAAGAATGGCTTCACGGGCAATGGCGGCGTCGCGGGCCGGGCTTAGCAGTTCAAGATGATGGGAGTGCAGGCGCATACTTCGTCGTTATCCGTTATGGTCAAAATGGCGGCTATTGTAGTCAGAAGTCTGTGCCAGTGAAACCGTTTTGCGACGCTTTAGCGGGGATAATGGATCAGAGAGTGAAAATGCACCGTCCGGGCGCTGCTGTTGCGGTACGCGTGCGGTTTATCGCCGGCAAAACGCACGCCGGAATCAGCGTATAGCGTGCGCCAGACACCGTCAATCTGCATGTCCAGCTCACCGCTTATCACCACCACGTGCTCGATCACCCCGGCTTCGTGCGGCGTGGACTCACTCAGCGCGCCGGGCGACAGGGTGATGGAGAAATGGTCGAACTTAAGCTGTTCATCCCAGGGGAAAAGCGGTTTCACCACCATCGCCTGCTGCTGCGGATCGAACACCGCCTGCGGTTCGCTTTCTGGAGTGATAAACGCCGAAAAAGGTACGTTCAGCCCGGTGGCGATTTTCCACAAAGTAGAGACCGTCGGGCTGGACTCATTGCGTTCGATTTGCCCAAGCATCGCTTTCGACACGCCCGTCTCTTCCGCCAGTTTCGACAGGCTCCAGCCCCGCGCCTGACGCAGCGCTTTCAGTGTGGTTGCCAGGTGTTGAGTGATATCCATAGTTCCTCCCGTTGCGGCAAAGCATACCACTTGTACGCTATAGCGCACAGTGATACCTTATCCTGGACGTTATAACGCACAACGGAGTATCCATGCGATCGACTGCCTCTCTCTTTCCTGCCGTGCTGGCCGGTTTTGTTGCCGTTCTGGTGGGCTATGCCAGCTCTGCCGCCATTATCTGGCAGGCGGCTGCGGCGGCTGGCGCCAGTACACAGCAAATTGCCGGATGGATGACCGCGCTGGGGCTCGGGATGGGGATCAGCACGCTGGCATTGTCGTGGTGGTATAAAGCCCCCGTGCTGACCGCCTGGTCGACTCCCGGCGCGGCGCTGCTCGCCACCAGCCTGCAAGGCGTGACGCTGGCGGAAACCATCGGGGTATTTATATTCGCGAATGCGCTGATTCTGCTGTGCGGCGTCACCGGCCTGTTTGCCCGGTTGATGAAACTAATCCCGCACTCGCTTGCCGCCGCTATGCTGGCGGGCGTGCTGTTACAGTTTGGCCTGAAGGCATTCAGCAATCTTGAGGGACACATTTTTCTTTGCGGCAGTATGCTGGCCGCCTGGCTGATGACCAAAGCCGTAGCGCCCCGGTACGCCATTGTCGCCACGCTGCTGGTGGGCGTGTTCGTGGCATGGGCCGGAGGTGACGTTGTCACGAACAGGATGACGTTATCAGTCATCATGCCGGAATTCATCGCCCCTGCGTTCACCTTCACCAGCCTGCTCAGCATCGGCTTACCCTTCTTCCTGGTGACCATGGCGTCGCAGAATGCGCCCGGCTTCGCCACCATGCAGGCATCGGGCTATCCGCTGGCGGTCTCACCGCTGATCGTTGCCACCGGCGGGCTGGCACTGCTGTTGTCCCCCTTCGGCGTTTATTCTATATGCATCGCCGCCATCACTGCCGCCATCTGCCAGAGCCCGGACGCCCATCCGGATGCCAGTAAACGCTGGCTGGCCGCGGCGGCGGCAGGCGGGTTTTATCTGCTGGCGGGGGTGTTCGGCGGGTCGATTTCCGGTCTGATGGCCGCACTGCCGCTGAGCGGCATCCAGACGCTGGCCGGGCTGGCCCTGCTCGGCACTATCAGCGGGAGTTTGTATCAGGCACTGAACCATGAAGCAGAACGCGACGCGGCGATCGTTACCTTCCTGATGACCGCCAGCGGCGTCACGCTCCTGGGAATTGGCTCCGCCTTCTGGGGGCTGGTGCTGGGAGGGATCTGTTACGCCGTCTTCTCACGCCTTCGCCGCGCGTAGCTGTGACGGCGTAATGCCGGTCATGCTGCGAAAACGGTTACTGAAATGGCTGGCGGAGTTAAATCCACAGGCCAGCGCGATGTCGGTGAGCGGCGTGGTCGTGTGCTGTACCAGCGCTTTGGCCTTCTCCATGCGGCGCTGCATAACGTACTGATGTGGCGCCAGCCCCATCGACTGGCGGAACATCCGCGCAAAGTGATACTCACTGAGTGCGGCCTGGCCCGCCAGTTCCGCCAGGGTTAAGGGTTGCGCCAGGTTTTCCTCGATAAAGGCCAGCACGTTGCGCAGCACAAACGGCGATAACCCGCCGGTCACTATCGGCAGCTTCCACTGTACGCTGGAATAGTGCTGGACCAAATGCGTCAGCAATAAGGTCGACGCGGTGCTCAGGGTGAGCTGATTGGCGTTTTGCTGCCAGTCGCAGCCGAGCAAAAACTGGCGATAAAGGGCGGTGATTTTCGGATCGCTGCCGAAGATTTTTTCCTCCAGCGTCAGCGATAGCGGTCGTTTATCCCAGATTTTCTCCCCCACGTCCCGCAGGTGTTCATCGGTGCAGTAGAGGTGCACAAACGACAGGTCGTCACGAATATCCCACGTGGATTCGCTCTCTTCCGGCATCAGACAAAAACGGTCCGGCCCGCCGCCATTTTTCCAGCCACCCGGCGTTTTTTGATAGCTTTCATAGCCATCCGCCACGTACAGGCTAAGGGTGTGATGGTTGCTTTTCACCGTGATCGTGTCGTGCTTGTTGTACCACGCCGCCAGTTGAATGCCAGTATTGAGCGCGACGGTTTCCCGCAGCACTGCATTTTGTTGGCGTAACGTTTCAAAGGTGTCGTAAACGAGAGACATGGCCGTAAACAGGTGATTAATCAGACTGTCAGTCTAAGAAGTGTTGCAGCCTGTTACCAGCCATTGTGCGAGAAAAAAGCGCAAGAATTTGCAAGTCCGGCGCAAGACGATGAAAGCCGGCCCCCCCTTCTTTCGCCACACTGTCGTTTTTCGCGGTATGAGAAGAGAGACACCATGAACGCATTACTCTATGGGCTGGTCGTTGTGATCTGGGGCACGACCTGGATCGCCATTTTTTTACAACAGGGGCCGGTTGCAGCGCCGGTCTCCATTTTCTGGCGCTTCGCCGTGGCCAGCGCCACGATGATGATCGTCCTGGTCGCCCTTCGCCGCCTGCGCAGGCTGGCGCTGCGGGATCATCTCTACTGCATGCTTCAGGGCTGCTGCGTTTTCTGTTTCAACTTCTGGTGCTTTTACACCGCCGCCGCCCATATCAATACCGGCCTTGAGTCGGTGATTTTCTCGATGGCCGTACTGTATAACGCCATCAACAGCTTTATCTTCTTCGGCCAGCGCCCACCCGCACGCTTCTGGACGGCGGCAGCGCTGGGGCTTATCGGGATCATTACCCTTTTCTGGAACGATCTGCTCGCCAGCGGCTGGAGCGCGTCGTTGCTTACGGGCATCGGGCTTTCCGCCCTCGGCACCTACGGCTTCTCGCTGGGGAATATGATCAGCATGCGTCATCAGCGAAACGGGCTGGAAACTATGACCACCAACGCCTGGGCGATGCTGTACGGCACCGTCGTGATGGGCCTTATCGCGCTCTTCAGGGGCGATAGCTTTATGCCGGAATGGACGGTGAGCTATATGGGGGCGCTGCTCTATCTTGCGCTGTTTGGCTCGGTGATTGCCTTCGGCGCCTACTTTACGCTGGTAGGCCGCATTGGTCCCGGTAAAGCCGCGTACAGCACCCTGCTGTTCCCGCTGGTGGCGCTGTCGATTTCAACGGTGTACGAGGGTTACGTGTGGCATCTCAACGGGATCGTCGGCCTGCTGTTGATACTGGGCGGGAATATGGTGATGTTTACGAAGCCAGAAACCTGGTTCCGCCGCCTGCGGACGGCATAAAAAAACGGCCTGCGAAAATGCAGGCCATTTTTTATTAATTTGCTGTCTGATGAACATCAAACATGGTGGCATCCGTCGCCATGTCATCCACAACCTGCTTCAGGGTGCCGAAGCCCATTGGCGTATTCTCGTTCGCCAGCTCTTTCCCTTCACCCTTACGAACAACCTTAATCACTGGTTTGTTCGTGGCCGCATCGATTAACTCACCTTCGAAGAACAGATGCGTATCCATGGTACGATGGCCCGTTGCCATCTGCGTACCCGCAACCAGCAGCGCCACAGGCACCACTTCATAGAACTGCAAACCTTCTTTGTCTGAGCTCACACCCGTGATGGCGCCGCGGAAGATCAGGCTATGTTTGCCCGGCGTCGTCACAATCGGCTTACGCTGGCCAATCGCGGTTTTCAGTTTGGTATTGGTATAATTCAACAGCTCATCAAGCGTTTTTTGCCCAAGCTGAGTGGTCGGTTTTGGCGTCGGATAATAGGTTATCGGCGTCCAGATAATGCTGTCGTAATTCGCCTCATTATAGGACGGGTCAACCCAACGCAGGGTTGGCTTCCCGGTTGCAGATTTCATCTCCTGCAAGCCGGAGTAATCTTTTAAAAAGCCTGAATATTGATCGGGGGCTGCGACTTTTGACGCACAGCCGGAAAGGGCCAACAGACCAGAAAGCACTGCAACTTTAAAAAAAGTGTGAGTACGCATGATGGTATTCCATGTTATCTGCAAGTATGCACTTGAAGTTATAACAAAAAACCGGGCGATGTGTTGTGGCAAAAAATGACGAAGACAGCACAAATAGCGAAAAAACTGCCCGACCGAAACCGGGCAGTGAAAAATTACTCCTTAAGGTCCACTTGCCAGAACAGGTGCTTGCCGAAGGGATCGATTTCATAGCCCGTGACCTCTTTACGGACTGGCTCAAAAATCGTCGAGTGGGCAATCATTACCGCCGGCATTTGATCGTGCATCATCTGCTGCGCCTGCTTGTACAGCGCCACGCGTTTTTCGCGATCGGTTATCGATTTAGCTTCGGCAATCAGGTTATCAAACGGCTTATAGCACCATTTGGCCGAGTTCGACCCGCCGTTGGCGGACGTACAGGTAAACAGCGGGCCGAAGAAGTTATCCGGATCGCCCGTCGCCGTTGTCCAGCCCATCAGTGCGGCCTGATGCTCCCCGCCCTTCACGCGCTTCAGGTATTCGCCCCATTCGTAGGTCACGATTTTGGTCTGCACGCCCACTTTCGCCCAGTCCGCCTGGATCATCTCCGCCATACGCTTCGCGTTCGGGTTATACGGCCGCTGCACGGGCATGGCCCACAGATCGATGCTTACGCCGTTGGCAAATCCCGCCTCCTTTAGCAGTGCTTTCGCTTTTTCTGGATCGTAATCGTAGTCTTTCAGCTCGCTGTCGGCACTCCAGACGCCAGGCGGCAGCAGGTTTTTCGCCGCCGTGCCGGTGCCGTGGAACACCGCCTCAATGATGGCGGGTTTGTTAATCGCCATCGCCAGCGCCTGACGCACTTTTACGTTATCCAGCGGTGGCTTTTGCGTGTTAAACGCCAGGAAACCGGTATTCAGACCGGCCTTGCTCATCAGGTTGATGTCTTTGTTAGCCTTCATACGCGGCAGGTCCGCCGGGTTCGGGAACGGCATCACCTGGCACTCATTCTTCTCGACTTTGGCAAAACGCACCGAGGCGTCCGGCGTGATGGTGAACACCAGACGATCCAGCTTCGATTTTCCCAGCCAGTAGTCAGGGAAAGCGGTGAAGAGGATGCGGGAATCCTTCTGATATTGCGCCAGCTTAAACGGCCCGGTGCCAATCGGCTGCATATCGACCTTTTCTGGCGTGCCCGCTTTCAGCATGGCATCGGCATACTCCGCCGACAGAATGGAGGCAAAGTACCACGCCAGGTCAGCGACAAACGGCGCTTCCGGATGCGCCAGGGTGAAGCGCACGGTGCGATCGTCAACTTTATCAATGGCGGTAATCAGACTGCCGAACTCCAGACTTTCGAAGTTGGAATAACTGCCGTTGGAGACGTTATGGTAGGGATGATTCACATCTTTCTGGCGCATAAACGAGAAAATCACGTCGTCCGCGTTGAAGTCGCGCGTCGGCGTGAACAGCTTATTACTGTGGAATTTCACCCCTTTGCGCAGGTGGAAGGTGTAGATCTTGCCATCCTCGCTTACCTCCCAGCTTTCCGCCAGGCTCGGCACCAGTTCGGTAGTGCCCGGTTTGAAATCGACCAGACGGTTATAAACCGGTACGGCGCTGGCGTCCACGCTGGTCCCCGACGTATAGAGCTGAGGATTGAAATTTTCCGGCGATCCTTCGGAGCAATACACCAGCGTTTTTGCCGCGACGGTGGAACTGACCGTCAGCGCAGCAAGCGCCAGCGTTATCATTGTGAATGTGCTTTTCATCATTTATTCCTGTCTTTTTAATTCGACGGCTAATTACTTCTTTTGCCATTTCATAAATAACATTAAAGTGATGGCGCAAACACATGAAAAATAAATACAGAAGGAAACACTATGGGCTCAGAACTCTCCAGACAATTAACCCAACGCTTTTTCCGCTATCTCGCCATCACCAGCCAGAGCGACCCGAAAGTCAAAACCCTGCCCTCCACCCCGGGCCAGCACGACATGGCGCGGGAGCTGGCGAAGGAGCTGGAAACGCTGGGGTTAGACGATATTGTGATAGATGAGTTCGCCACCGTTACCGCCGTGAAAAAAGGCAATGTTCCCGGCGCGCCGCGGATTGGTTTTATTACCCATATCGACACCGTCGACGTCGGTTTATCCCCGGATATTCATCCACAAATATTAACGTTTACGGGGGATGATCTCTGCCTGAATAAAGAGAAAGATATTTGGCTGCGCGTAAATGAGCACCCGGAAATTCTGGCTTATCCTGATGAGGAGATTATTTTCAGCGACGGAACCAGCGTATTAGGCGCAGATAATAAAGCGGCCGTCACCGTGGTCATGACGGTGCTGGAAAACCTCACCGCTGAACATAAGCATGGCGATATTGTGGTGGCGTTTGTACCCGATGAAGAGATTGGCCTGTGTGGCGCGAAAGCGCTGGATTTGAAGCGCTTCGACGTTGATTTTGCCTGGACCATCGACTGCTGCGAGCTGGGGGAGATTGTTTACGAGAACTTTAACGCGGCGGCGGCTGAAATTCGCTTTACCGGCGTCACGGCTCACCCGATGTCCGCCAAAGGGGTGCTGGTCAATCCGCTGCTGATGGCAACGGATTTCATCAGCCATTTCGATCGCCGGCAAACCCCGGAATGCACCGAGGGGCGCGAAGGTTATATCTGGTTTAACGGCATCCAGGCCGGGCAGAACGAAGCGATACTGAAAGCCAATATTCGTGATTTTGACAAAGATGGTTTCGCCGCCCGCAAGCAGCACATTGCCGATGTGGCGGCGCAAATAGCCGCGCAGCATCCCACGGCAAACGTGGAATACCGCATTGAGGATACCTACAGCAATATCAGCAATGCGATTGGCGAAGACCGCCGCGCGATCGACCTGATGTTCGAGGCGATGGAGTCGCTCGGCATCACCCCAAAACCGATCCCCATGCGCGGTGGCACGGATGGAGCGGCCCTGTCAGCCAAAGGCCTGCTCACCCCGAACTTCTTCACCGGCGCCCATAACTTCCACTCGAAGTTTGAGTTTTTACCGCTGTCGTCGTTCGAGGCCTCCTGTCGCACTGCCCTGCAACTCTGTCTGCTGGCGGCGCGTTAAGCGGGCTTGCGTGCGAGCATGGTAGCGAAGCGCAGCTTGATACGGTTCCCGTTGGCATCGGTACGGTGGAGTTCCCCTACCTCTTCGTTGTACTTGATCAGCTCCCAGCCTTCGTAGTAGTTGCTCAGTTCACCGGTTTTGAAGGCAAACGGGAAGCCGACTGTGCACGGATAATCCTCCGTATCCATGGCAGCAACGATCAGGTTATAGCCGCCTGGTCTGGTGCAACGCTGCATATTGGCGATAAGACCAGGGATGGTATTCGCTTCGAGGAACATCAACACGACGGTGGAAAGAATAAAGTCGTATTCGCCGTCAAAGGTCAGGTTGTTCAGATCCTTAATCGCCGTTTCCAGATTCGCGATCCCTTCCGCCGCCTTAATGCGCTCGATGTTATCGATGCTCATCGGGTTTTTATCCCACGCCGTCACGTCATAGCCGTTGGCCGCGAGGTAGAGGCTGTTGCGGCCATTTCCGCAACCCAGATCGAGCGTTTTACCGGGCTTAACAATGTCCGCGCTGAGCAGCACCTCTGAGTGCGTGCGGGTCAGCCCATATTTCTCAGTAAAGTAGTTTTCATCGACAGTCATTATTTTTCCTCAGATTGCATAAGCAGTGCCTTATCAGCGCGCACCAGAAGTTTGCCCTGCATCAGCAAGATAAAAGTACGGACCAGCAGCATCGCGATGATGACGTTGGTGAAAATAAACAGGGGAACCGCGAGGGCATGAAAGAACCCTGACGGACTGCTCTGCCCAAGATGTAAACCGGTGGTCGCCAGCGCCGACACCCCGAACGAGAAGCTCCAGAACGACGCGTTAAACGGCTGCGACAGATACCACGGCATCAGACGTAGCATAAACAGGAGTTGCAACAGGCCATAGCCGAATAGCATTTTGGCGAAGGTGTCCGCTTCGCCGCCGTTGACGCTAAACCAGGCGCTACAGGCCACCAGGGCAGGCGCAAGCTGGATACCGAGCGAGGTACGAAGGGCAGCGGGCAGTTCGCCCGCGCTGCGCAGGCGTTGCAAAATGACCGGCTCCAGGCTCAGCCAGGAAAAGACCCCGGCACCAAGGAACACCAGCCCCGCGTCGTGGAAGCCTAGCGCACCGCAGGCCATCGCGCTGATAAAATTGTTCGCTACCGTCGGCAGATACAGTCCCGGCGTCGTGGCTTCTTCCGGATGCTTGCCGCGCCACAGCCCGGCGCTTTGCCAGGCGGCATACGCAAGCTGGATCACCACGCCCACGCTAAACAACCCCAGCGCCAGCGGGCGATACCACGGCACAAAGCCGATGGCCACCAGCAGCGTTGTGGCAGGAAACAGGCTGACAAAACTGCTCATTACCGGATGCCGCATCTCGGCCAGCACGCTATGTGAAAACCGTACCGCACGGGTAAGAAACGCCACGCTCAGAAGGAACCAGATCCCCACCGCCAGCGCCACCAGGATCTCGCCCGGCCAGCGCGTCACCGGCCAGATGGTGCCGGCGTAACGCCAAGCGAACCCCATGCCTATGGTCCCGAGGACCATACCGAAATACCCGGCGGGCAAGTTAAGAACGCGTTGGTTTTGGTTATGCATTTTTTTTAAACTTTAAAATGTATTTTAAATGCCATTTTAAGGGGTTTCCTGAGCGGACGCCAGCACTTCGAAAAACCAAAACTTTGCTACGTTTATTGAAAGGCTTTTCAGGGATAACACGATGACAAAATATCGGCTTAGCAATGAAACGCGTCTCTGGCGCTGGCAGGACGGATCAACGCCGTGCACAACGCCTCTCAGACAAATTATTGCCGTGAAGGATTTTAACGATGTGACCAGCGGGACTAAAGGCGGTTGGGTTGAGGATGAACACGCGCTCGCCCAGGACGGGGATTGCTGGGTTTACGATGAAAACAGCGTGGTGTTTGCCGGGGCCAGGATATCCGGTAACGCCCGCCTCACCCAACCCTGCATCGTAAGCCACCGCGCACACGTTGGCGGCAACGGCTGGCTTGACGCGGCAGAGGTGAGTCACGGGGCGGTAATAAGTGACAACGTCACCATTCAGCACTCCACCGTACGCGGGGAATGCCGTATCGCGGGTGACGCGCGGGTGCTGCATAACAGCCTGGTGATTGCAGCCAAAGGGCTGACACCCGACCGTGAGCAGATCCTGCAAATTTATGACCGAGCCACGGTCAGCCAGTCGCATATTGTGCATCAGGCGCAAATCTACGGCGATGCCATGGTGACCTGGGCCTTTGTTGAGCACCGCGCCGAGGTGTTCGATCGCGCCATTATTGAGGGCAACGGGCTGAATAACGTCTGGGTGTGCGACTGCGCCAAAGTGTACGGCAACGCCCGTCTGCTGGCCGGTCTGGAGGATGATGCCATCCCGACCGTGCGGTACAGTTCACAGGTCGCGGAAAACGCCCTCGTCGAAGGCAACTGCGTCATTAAACACCACGTATTAATAGGCGGCGAGGCGTGGTTACGCGGCGGGCCGATCCTGATTGATGACAAAGTGGTCATTCAGGGGCGGGCGCGTATCAGCGGCGATGTCCTGATTGAGCATCAGGTGGAAATAACGGACGATGCGGTTATCGAGGCGCTGGAGGGTGAAAGCATTCACGTCCGGGGAGCCAAAGTGATCAACGGCGACACGCGGATCACCCGGACGCCGCTGCTGGGGGCGCTATAGCGGGAAGATTCTGGCGTACAGGTTCACGTCATCGTAGCGACCGTTGAGCATTTCCGCTTCCCGCAAACAACCTTCCAGCGTGAAACCGTTGCGCTGCGCCACCCGGTTACTGCTCTGGTTATCCACGCGACACTTGATCACAAAACGGCGGATCTCGCCGCGCTCAACGTAATAGCGCATAAACGCCTGGAGCGCCTGAGAAAGAATACCCTGCCCCTGATGCGCCTCGTCAAGCCAGTAGCCGATATACCCGGCCTTATTCGCAGGCTCGATCGCGTTGAAGGAGAGCACGCCCACCAATTCGTCATTCATAAAAATCAGGAACATTTTGGCGTAACCGCGCTGGTGCAACATCTGGTTGCTCTGCACGTTGCGGCGCGTGTCCTCTTCGCTGCCGACATGCTGCGCCCAGTCAAAGGCGGTTTGCAGCCAGGTTTTGTTTTTGATTACGAGGTTATGCAGATCGGTGGTATAGCGCTCTTCGACGGCGCGAAGCTCGATTTCCTGGTTAACGGGGATGATTTCTGAAGACATGGTGCCTCTTAATTGCCGGGTGGCGCTAACGCTTACCCGGCCTACAAATGCGTCCAGAGCAGGCCGGGTCGCCACCCGGCACAAACCCATTAGGACTAGCGCATGATCCGGTCGTCAACGTAGTTACGTTTGTCCGGCGCGGGCGGGAAGTACTGGTACAGCCAGGTCTCGCTGATGGCATCGCCCTGACAGCGCAGGAACAGGCGCATATCCACCGGCTCGGTGGAGTCAGAGGTTGGATACCAGTCAAACAGAATGCGATATCCGTCGAACGGCTCGACGTAGAGGATCTCCACCTGCTTCGCTTCACCGCTGGACAGGGTGATCACCGGCTCAATGCCCTTCGGTGCGGCGGCCTTCAGATCGCCTCCGACGAAGTCAATGGCAAAGCGACGGGCCCACACTTTCGGGTAATTTTCACCCGGCGCCCAACCCTCCGGGAAGCCTCCCATACCGGTACGGGTGGCGTAGACGTTTGCCAGCGGGGAACGCACCGGCGGCTGTGCGCTCCAGTAGAGACGGTATTTGAAGTCCAGCTCATCACCCGCCTGCACCGGTTTCTCTGGCTGCCAGAAGCAGACCACGTTATCGAGCGTCTCGCCGGTTGTCGGGATCTCCATCAGGGCAATGGAACCTTTCCCCCAGTTGTTGCGCGGCTCGACCCACAGGCTTGGTCGCTTGTTATACCAGCCCATGACGTCCTGGTAATGAGAGAAGTCACGGTCAAGCTGCAACAAACCAAAACCCTTCGGGTTTTTATCCAGGTAGGCGTTAAATTGTAGCTTTTGCGGGTTGTTCAGCGGCCGGCAGATCCACTCCCCGTTACCGCGCCACATCGCCAGGCGGTCTGAATCGTGGATCTGCGGATGAATGGTGTCGCACATGCGGCGTTCGTTGTTGCCGCAGCTAAACATGCTGGTCATTGGCGAGATGCCGAGCTGCTTGATGTCTTTGCGCGCATAGAGATGGTTTTCGACGTCCATGATCACCTGGCTCTTCTCACAGTGGATCACAAACTTATAGGCACCGGTAATGCTCGGGCTGTCCAGCAGCGCATAGACGGTAAAGGTGGTATCACCCGGCTTCACGGTTTCAAACCAGAAGGAGGTGAAATCCGGGAACTCTTCCGGGGTGTCGGTAAAGGTATCCACCGCCAGACCACGCGCAGAGAGGCCGTACTGGTAGGTATCATCCACCGCGCGGAAGTAGCTCGCGCCCAGGAACGAAACGATATCGCGTCGCGCCAGCTCCGGCGCTTTAAAGACGCGGAATCCGGCGAAGCCGAGGTCGCTCTGCCCTTCAAGCTGGCGGGTATCCACGCCCGTATCGCCGTAGCTGAACAGCTCAGGCCGGAAGTGGATCTCACGCGCCTGAGAGGTGGTTTGATCCAGCGAGAACATGCGCACGCGGCGGCGGAACCCCATCCCCATATGGAAGAACTGGGCGTCCAGCTGACGGCCTTCAATGTTATTCCACAGCGACTGCTTCTCATCGTAACGGATGGCGTTGTACGCCTGCGGCGTCATGGTGGCCAGCGTTTCCGGCAGCGGACGCGGCGCACCGCCCCACGCGGTTTTAGCCAGATCGTGCGCCATGGATTGCAGAACAGAGAAGTCAAAGCGACGGCTCTGACCGTCGGCAATGTCGGAGTCAGCAGCATACGCCGCCTGGGAAAACAGAGAAGCAAGGCCAGAAGTGCCGCTCAGGGCAGCCATTGCCAGGGAACCTTTGAGAAAACGTCTGCGATTCATGCCTGAGAAAACGTCCTTATGGTCGTGTGAATGAGTTTCGCGCGCAGCGAAATGACGGCAAGAAAGAACGCACAGCCTAAACAAAAACGGTTAAGAATCCAATTGTTGGCGGGTGATTATCTGAACAAACCGAGAAATATTTTCTGTCGACCAGAACGGCCTGAAAAAGGGGTAAAGTTATGTATAAAAGAGTCCCGGCTGGACATCAACAGCCGGGACCAACGAGGCGGTTATTTTACGCTGACATCGATACCCGGGAAGTACTTATCAGCCAGTTTAGCGATCGTGCCATCGGCACGTACTTTATCAATTGCGGCATCAAGCTGCTTTTTGGTGGCCTCATCCCCCTTACGCAGCCCAAAGCCGATCCCACTGCCGAGGATGGTGTCGTCCGACACCGGTTTGCCGATAAAGCCAAACCCTTTACCCTGCGGCTTACTGAGGAAACCTGCCTGCCCGGCCGCTGACATGACCAGCGAGGCATCGATGCGGCCATTCAGCAGATCTCCCCAGGCCATATTCTGATCTTTATAAGACACCACGGTGACACCGTGCTTTTCCCAGTGCTCTTTGGCGTAAGTTTCCTGAATTGAACCCTGAAGAACGCCGATGGTTTTGCCCTTCAGCCCTTCGGGGGTAGCCTCTACCGCAGAACCGGCTTTGCCCACCAGCTGGGAGGGAATGCGATAGATGGGCTGGGTGAAATCAATGCTTTTGCGACGCTGTTCGGTGATGTTCATCGCCGAGTTTATGGCGTCGAACTTTTTCGCCACCAGACCGGGGATCAACGCATCAAACGAGGTTTCAACCCAGCTGCACTTCAGCGCGGCGGCTTTACAGATGGCATTTCCCAGCTCTACGTCAAACCCTTCCAGCTCCCCTGACGCATTGCGGCTTTCAAACGGCGGATATTCCGCTTCCAGCCCGTATCGCAACTCGGTAGCGGCAAACGACGAGAATGAACACAACAGTCCCATGCCGACAACTAACGCGCGTAATTTCATTTCAAATTCCTTAACGTGGTGTAACCCGACAAAGGGCCTGGGCACCTGCCCGTAACGTCGCCTCATCTTTCGCAAAAGAGAGACGGATTAACTTATTGTCCGTGCCATCGGCATAAAACGCCGACAGCGGAATGGTGGCAACCCCGTACTCGACAATCAGCCTTTTCACCATCTCGCTGTCGCGCTCGTCGCTAAAGCCGCTGTAATCCGCCAGCAGGAAGAACGAACCGGCACTTGGTAGCAGCCTGAACGGTGAGTCGGCGAGCAAACTTTGCAGCAGATCGCGCTTGCGCTGATAAAACGCCGCCAGCGACAGCCAGGTTTGCGGATCGGTCATGTGTTCGGCAAACGCGTACTGCATCGGCGTATCGGCCGAGAACATTAAAAATTGATGGACTTTACATATCTCATCCATCAGCTCCGCGGGCGCCACACAATAACCCACGCGCCAGCCGGTGACGTGATAGGTTTTTCCGAAAGAAGAAATAATCACGCTGCGCTCCGCCAGCTGCGGGTGCGTCGCCATTCCGTGGTGCGGTTCGCCATCAAAAACGACGTGCTCGTACACTTCGTCAGACAAAATGATGATGTCGGTGTGGCGCGTCAGCGCTGCCAGCTGGTGCAGATCGGCGGCTGAAAACACCTGCCCGCTCGGGTTGTGCGGCGTATTGACGATGATCATCCGCGTGCGCGGGGTAATAGCCGCCCGTACTTCATCCCAGTTCACGGCAAAATCCGGTACCGTCAGCTTAATGGCGATCGGCGTCGCCCCTTGCAGACGCACAATCGGCGCATAGCTGTCAAAGGAGGGCTCGAAATAGATCACCTCATCCCCAGGATGAACCAGCCCGCTGATGGCTGAGTAAAGCCCTTCGCTGGCGCTGGCGGTCACCAGCACCTCACTCGCCGGGTCATAGCGTGTGCCATAGAGCGAGGCAATTTTGTCCGCAATGCGCTCCCTGAGCGGTTGCAGCCCGGTCATGGAGGCGTACTGGTTATGCCCTGCCTCCATGGCGCGGGTCACGCCGGTGATAAGTTTTGGGTCGCAGGAAAAATTCGGCGCACCCTGAGAAAGGTTGATGGCGTTATGCCGGGCTGAAAGCTGGCCGATAACGGTAAAAATGGTGGTTCCCACATCGGGCAATTTGGATCGTGTCTGCACCGGCGTTTTCAAAGTCATCCTCTGTCCCTTCTCGTGGTGAATGCATAACTATTCAAACAACAACTTCATTGCCGGGACAATCGAATTGTTGTCATAATAGCCATGACAAAAACGCATAGCTAAGGTGAGATATGTCGCGTCGATCATTTCCGCTCAATGCCGTAGAGACATTTATCGTGACCGCGCGTCACCTGAATCTAACCCATGCCGCCAGGGAGCTTTGTCTGACGCAGGGGGCGGTAAGCCGCAAAATCGCTTCGCTGGAAAGCTGGTTCGGCTTCCCGCTGTTCGAGCGCCATGCGCGCGGCCTGCGTCTCTCCTCTCAGGGAAGCGCCCTGCTGCCGGAGCTGCAATCTGCGTTTGAGCACCTGCTGAACGTTGCTGAACAGGCACGAACGCACCAGACCGTTATTCGTCTGAAAGCGCCTACCTGCGCGATGCGCTGGCTGGTGCCGCGGCTGCTACAGGTGGAGCGCGAACAGCCGGAACTCCAGATTGCGCTGACCACCACCACCGATCATAACGTCAATTTCAAAACCGAATCCTGTGACGCGGCGATTGTGTTTGGGACACACATGAGCGCCGGCGATCTGCTGTTCGAAGAGGCCTTAACCCCGGTGATGAGCCCGGTACGGGCCGGTTCTGCGCTGGAAACTCTCACCTTCCTTCACCCCACGCGGGACAAAACGGACTGGACGCTGTGGCTGGCGAAACAGCCGGGTCCGCCGCCAGCTATGCTCAAAAATCAACACTTCGAAACCATGGATCTGGCCATTACCGCCGCCATTCAGGGGCTGGGCATCGCCATCGCGGATGAAACGCTGGTGGAGGAGGACGTGCGCGCCGGACGGCTGATGCGGCCTTTTGACACAAGCATAAAGACGGGGGCGAGCTACCGGCTGGTATTACGCGACGCACCCGGCCCGGAAAACGGACTGGATGCGTTTCGCGCCTGTCTGCTCAGTCGAGGCTGACGTGGTGTTTCATCACCCGTTTGAAGAGGCTCATACGGGCACGCATGAAGCGGTTTTCAAGCCGAAAACCTGCATGTTTATTCACACCGATACGTAACAGCACGTCCCACCCTTTCCGGCAGGCGGGCCAGCGCGTGGGCCCTGCCAGGCTATCGCGTGCCCCCGCATCCCGGGCGAAGCTCACCCAGTAGTCCGCCACCTGAGCGGCGAAGGCCAGATCGCGTTCATTTACATACTGCCGCGAGGGTTCCACCTGTCCAAGGGTATCGAACACGTAGGGCACTTCGTTGCCGTGCCAGGCGCCGTTGATGTACGTCGCGTGCTCCGCTTCGGCCACATAATCAAACCAGTATCGCCAGCACAGGCCGCCCGCCCGCTGCTGCGCCTGCATCACCACGTATCCCATGGTGGTGAAGGCCATGTCGCGGCATACCTGCCTGCCAAGTTCCTCATCGCCCTTCACGCCAGGATAAAGCAGCTTAATCAGCCCCAGGCCAAAGCGCCGCTCGCGGCGAAGCTTCTGGATCTGCCCGGCCAGATCGACCCCGAACACCGACATCACGCTGGCTTCGTCGCTGTTTGACCCAATCATCACCGGTACAGGATGCTGGCGGGCCGCGAAGAAAACGTCGAGCATGGCCTCAGGCAAAACGCAATCCCCCACGATGGGCGCAGGGGCGATATTCAGCGGCGAGGTCAGCGGCCAGAACGCCTCAGGCGGGATCGCGCGAAGCTGTTCAGCGGTGGCATTTTGCAGGCCGAAATGGGCGGCAATCGCTTCGCCTTTATGCATGGCCTGCCCGCGTGGGGTGTCGGGCAGCGTGTACCCGCTTTGCACAATGGCTTTATGGAACAGTCCTCGCGCAAGCGGAGAGGCCATCAGCGACAGCACGCTGCGCGCGCCGGCCGACTCGCCAAATACGGTGATGTTCTCAGGATCGCCGCCGAACGCGGCGATGTTATCGCGCACCCATTCCAGGGCCTGGATCTGATCGAGCAGCGCAAAGTTATGCACCACGCGCTCTTCTTCCCCCTCCAGCGCCGGATGGGCAAAAAAGCCGAGGTGTCCGAGACGGTAATTGATCGTCACCACCATCGTGCCGCGCTTCGCCAGCGCCCTGCCGTTATACGGAGGCAGCCCGCCAGCGCCGAGGGTAAATCCTCCACCGTGCAGCCAGACCATCACCGGAAGCGGATCGGCGCGTGCGACTGGCGACCAGACGTTAAGGTACAGGCAGTCTTCAGAGAACTGGCCGGGATCGCCGCCACCCAGCTCCTGACAGCTTTCGCTGCTCTGCCAGCTGGAGGCGGATAACGCCGTCGCCGGACGCACGCCATCCCAGCGCGCGGGGGGACGCGGGGAGCGCCAGCGCCACTGGCCTACGGGCGGTGCTGCATAGGGAATGCCGCACCACACGTGGGTATCGCCTTCAGTAAAACCAATCAGTGCGCCCTGGCGCGTTTCAACCACAGGGGCGGAGGGATTTTCCATACCAACCTTCTTTTTCCATCACACCCTTGCAGAGTAACGGTTTCAGAGCAAACCGCAACGCTGTTTGCTGCGCGCTTCCGCCTCCTCGTAAAGCGAAAACTCGTCGTACACCGCACAGCCGAGCGCGGCTTCGAAGGCATTGCGGCTGGCATTGCCGTGGCTGCGCGCCTGCGTTTCATTGCCAAGATTCGACTGGAAGATCCCCGCCGCACTGACGGGCAGAAAATCCTCGTAGGTGATGGGCTGTGCCACAACCCAGCCCCGTTCGATCAGCGGCTGCGGATCGTCGCCGGGACGAAATGCGTGGCGATGCGCCTCACCTGTCGGGGTCAGACGGTAGCGGAAATAAGCCAGCCGCTGACGGCGCAGGAACATTTCGCTGTCCGGGAAGGCGCTGAAGATCTCGCGCAGGTGAAGCTGGTGGGTCAGGTTGTCTTTGCCGGTCCCGGCCTGATTTAAAAGACTGTCGTACAGCTCGCGCCCTTTCGGCGTAAGGGCCACGCCGCGCTGCTCAATCTCACCGAAACGCGCGGTATGGGTGCCCTTGTGTTCTCCCGCGAAAAGCACCGGCTCCTCCAGCGCCTTAAAGCTGGTCTGGCGCAGGAGGATCGGCACCTCGCGGCGCGGCGGGCCTTCAATCAGAATTTTCGGCTCAATGCCGTACTTCGGCATTAGCTCCTGCACCCGGTCGATATCCAGCGTGCGCGGCGTGAGATGGTTGATATGGCACCCCGGGAAACAGACCACGTCGGCAATCAGGCGATGTTCGTTGCTCAGCGCCAGATAGGTTTCCTGATCGACCGTCGCATGGCGATGCCAGCGGAAGGTTTCCAGGGCTTCCTGCACAAATTCGCGCGCCTGTGCCTCAGTAAAGTGTCCCTGCGCATCATGCAGGTCGATCAGTTCCAGGCAGCGCGGCGTAAAGATGTTGCGCCGGGAGAGGATCTCCGCCGCCCTTTCGCGCAGCGCAATGTTTTCAATCAGCTCAAGGCGCAGCAGCGAGGTAAAAATGCGAAACGGATTACGGCAGAGCGCCGCATCGTCTGTCGGACGAAACGCCGTCGAGTGGACGGGCACGCCCGCCTGGGAGAGATCGTAATAGCTGACCGGGTACATGCCCATAATGGCGAAGATCCGGCGCAGGGTGGAAAGCTCCTGCGCGGTGCCAACGCGGATCGCACCGTGACGTTCAACATTCAGGCGCGCCAGTTCGTCTGCGTTTGCCAGTTGTTCATGTAAAAGTGGGTTATTTTCCAGAACCGCCAGGTTAACGTCCGCCACCAGTTCCAGCAAGGTGCCGTACTGCGGAACTTCCTGCTGGTACATCGCCGACATAGCCTGCGAAAAGTGTTCCCGAATATCATCAGCCGTGATGGTGTTCGCCATGATGTCATGCCTCCAGTGAATACTACCTGGAGTGTAGAGAAGCCCGTTCCTTTCGTTGGGAAGAATTTACGAATTGTGATCCAGGCAGACGAGTGGTCAAAGCGTGGGCATTTTCGAAAAACGGTTGTAACTCAAATAGATCAAATGTTAAAAATATTTTGCTATCAGGTTATCAAATTCAAACATCTTAACTTGTCACCCGCGTCGCTCTGTTTTTAACATCGCCTATGGAAAAAAATGGTCTGTTCAGTCAGCGCATACGCTTGCGCCATTTGCATACTTTTGTGGCCGTCGCTCAACAGGGAACGCTGGGGCGAGCGGCTGAAACCCTTAACCTCAGTCAGCCTGCACTATCCAAAACGCTGAACGAACTGGAACAGCTTACCGGAACCCGCCTGTTCGATCGCGGCCGTCTGGGCGCTCAGCTTACTCTCGTGGGTGAACAGTTCCTGACGCATGCCGTTAAAGTTCTCGATGCCCTCAATACCGCCGGTCAGGCGCTCAACCGTAAAGAGGAGTCGGCCAGCGACATCGTGCGCGTGGGCGCGCTGCCAACGGCGGCGCTGGGTATACTGCCTGCGGCGATCGGCCAGTTCCACCGTCAGCAAAAGCACGCCACGCTTCAGGTCGCGACCATGAATAATACCATGCTGCTGGCGGGCCTGAAGTCAGGCGAGCTGGATCTGGGCATTGGGCGGATGTCCGATCCGGAACTGATGAGCGGCCTGAATTACGAGCTGCTGTTCCTGGAATCGCTGAAGCTGGTCGTGCGTCCGAATCATCCCCTGTTGCAGGACACCGTGACCCTGAGCCGCGTGATGGAGTGGCCGGTGGTAGTCTCACCAACAGGAACCGTTCCGCGTCAGAATGCGGAGGCGTTGCTGCAAATGCAGGGCTGCACGCTGCCTTCCGGGTGTATTGAAACGCTCTCGGCGTCGCTGTCGCGCCAGCTTACGGTGGATTACGACTACGTGTGGTTTGTGCCGTCCGGCGCGGTGAAGGACGATCTGCGACGCGGCGTGCTTACGGCGCTGCCGGTAACATCGCCCGGCGCGGGAGAACCGATTGGGATCCTGACGCGGGTAGATGCCCCGCTCTCTGAAGGCGCCCAAACGCTGTTAAGCGCCATTCGTAAATCAATGCCTCTCTGACCCTAAATGCAGAACCCGCCGCGAAGGCGGGTCTGTCTTACTCAGAACGTTTCCCAGTTATCACCTGAGACGGCCGCCGCCGGTGTTAAAGGCGCGGATTTCGCTGCGGTTGCAGGGGCTGTAGTCCGTCCAGCCCCTGCCCCGATGAGACGAAACGCGCCAACGGCCTCCGTCAGACGTGCTCCCTGCTCTTCCAGCGAGGCCGCCGCCGCAGAAGCTTCTTCCACCAGCGAGGCATTCTGCTGCGTCACCTTATCCATCTCGGAGATCGCCTGGCTCACCTGAACAATGCCGCGGCTCTGCTCATCGGACGCCGCTGCAATCTCCAGCATAATATCGGTGACGCGTTTAACCGCCTCGACGATCTCATTCATGGTATTGCCCGCCGCAACCACTTCCCCGGAACCCTGATCGATAAGCGACACAGATTCATTAATCAGGCTTTCAATCTCTTTCGCCGCATTCGCGCTGCGGCTTGCCAGGGTGCGGACTTCACTCGCCACGACCGCAAAGCCGCGTCCCTGTTCACCCGCACGCGCCGCCTCGACCGCCGCGTTGAGCGCCAGAATATTGGTCTGGAACGCGATACTGTTAATCACGGCGGTAATTTCAGAGATCTTCTTCGAGCTGGTGGAAATATTACCCATGGTTTTCACCACGCCGGAGACCATCTGCCCCCCGCGGCTGGCCTTACCGGAGGCATCTTCTGCCAGTTTACTCGCATGATGCGCGTTATCGGCGTTCTGTTTCACCGTCGCGGTGAGCTGCTCCATGCTGGCCGCCGTCTGTTCAATCGCCGCCGCCTGCTGCTCGGTACGGGAAGAGAGATCGGTGTTACCCGCGGAGATCTCGCTGGTTCCACGGTAGATCTCCTCCGCCCCTTGCCGCACGGTGCCCACGGTTGTCACCAGCGCGTGCTGCATCGTTTGCAGATCGCGCGTCAGGCGGCCAATTTCGCTGCGTCCGGTCGGTTCGTCCGGCATGGTCAAATCGCCTTTTGCGATATTTTCGATACGCGTAGCGGCTCGCTGGAGCGGGTTTATCACCGTACGGCGCAGCACCACAAAGGTGATCACCGCCAGCGCCAGCGCAAGGCCAAACGCGCCGAACATAAACATCAGCCCCAGCCGGGTGCGGGTGTGAGCCTGTGCCGTCAGCGCGTTGGCGCGTTCGGTGCGGATTTTTATCGCCTTCAGCAGCACCGCGTTATAGGCATCGTCCAGCGGACGCGCGGTCTCATTTTCGTGGTTAATAATGGCTTCAAACATGCCATTTTTGGCATATTTCAGCATCGGCTGCATACCGGCGATGTAGGCGTCATAGCGGGCTTTCAGATCGCCATCCAGCGCTTCATCAGCCGGGGTACGAACGGTGCGCTTCATATAGGCGGCAAATCCATCCTGCGACTGCCTGATGCGGATCTCAGCCTCAGCGATGTTTTGTTTCATCGCCTCCATCTCCGCGATACGGCTGGCCGCACCCGCGTGGATCATGTTGATACGGGCGGTGCGTAGATGGTTGGAACTGTTTGACAGACCGGTGCGCACCTGGATTTCTGCCGTGACATCCTGCTGATCGTTATCGGCCTGGAGCAGGAAATAGCCTGCCAGACCTGAGCTCAATGCAAACAGGAGAATAATGCCACCGAGAATGGAGGAAAACAGCGGAACCAGCCGGATGTGATGCAAGAAACTCAGCTTAGGCTGCGCCTGCATCGATGTTGTGTTGTCCATGACCGTCGACTCTCTTATAGGTAAGATGCGTAATAACACGCCTGTAAAAGAGTCATCGGCACGCCAGGGAATTAAATTACGTCTAAAAGCGCCGGACAGGTCACACTTTAGAGAAGATCAGGGAAGAAATGCCAGCGGAAAAAACCGCTGGCAGAATAATCAGTTGTCGCCGAAATGGATAACGGTGCGAATGGATTTTCCTTCGTGCATCAGATCGAAGGCTTCGTTGATCTGCTCCAGCGGCAGGCGGTGCGTAATGAACGGATCAAGCTGAATTTTACCGACCATCGCATCTTCAACCATGCCCGGCAGCTGAGTACGGCCTTTCACGCCGCCAAATGCTGACCCGCGCCATACGCGCCCTGTCACCAGCTGGAAGGGACGGGTTTTGATCTCCTGACCCGCGCCGGCCACACCGATAATGATGCTCTCGCCCCAGCCTTTGTGGCAGCACTCCAGCGCTGAGCGCATTACGTTGACGTTGCCGATACATTCGAAGCTAAAGTCCACGCCGCCATCGGTCAGCTCAACGATCACGTCCTGAACCGGTTTGTCGTAGTCTTTCGGGTTGATAAAGTCGGTCGCCCCCATCTCACCTGCGAGCTTAAATTTCTCCGGGTTGGTGTCCACAGCAATGATACGCCCAGCTTTCGCCTGTACCGCGCCCTGGATAACCGCCAGACCGATCCCGCCCAGGCCGAACACCGCCACGGTGTCCCCTTCTTTCACTTTCGCCGTATTATGCACCGCGCCGATACCGGTGGTGACACCGCAGCCGAGCAGACAGACTTTATCCAGCGGGGCCTGCGGATTCACTTTCGCCAGTGAGATCTCGGCGCACACCGTGTATTCGCTGAAGGTGCTGGTACCCATGTAGTGATAAATGGGCTCGCCGTTATAGGAGAAACGGGTGGTGCCGTCCGGCATAAGTCCTTTGCCCTGCGTGGCGCGCACGGCCTGGCAGAGGTTAGTTTTGCCGGATTTGCAGAACTTACACTCGCCGCACTCTGCGGTGTAGAGCGGGATCACATGGTCGCCGGGCTTCAGGCTGGTGACGCCTTCACCCACTTCCACCACCACACCGCCCCCTTCGTGGCCGAGCACCGCCGGGAATACGCCTTCCGGATCGTCACCGGACAGGGTAAACGCATCGGTATGGCAAACGCCGGTGTGGGTAATTTTGATCAGCACTTCGCCTTTCTTCGGCGGAGCAACATCAATTTCAACGATTTTCAGCGGCTGGCCTGGGCCGAACGCGACAGCTGCGCGAGATTTCATGATGTCTTTCCCTTGTTGTGAGGTGTGTGGGTTTATTTTAGATAAGAGCGCAGTAAATGGCCGACTTCCGCCATCCGCACTGCCCGCTGATCCGGGGTGGTCTCCCCCGTCACCAGCTCATCTTTGAGGTGAATTTCGACCATTTCCCCCATCAGACCATTGGCAGCGCCGCGCACGGCGGCAATTTGCTGCAAAATGGCGAGACAGGGATCGCCCGATTCCAGGGCGCGTTCAAGGGCATCAACCTGGCCCCGAATGCGGCGGACGCGGGTCATAATCCGTTTTTTATCTTCGGGTGAATGCGGCATACGCCCTCCTGATACTATAGGGGGGTATTGTATCTGTTAATACGATTTTATGTAAACATGAAGTTTAGTGTGGGTTTTAAGTAGAGCCGTAGATAATGTGAAAAATCCGCGTCTGGAGTTAATATTGGTGACTCGCTGATATACCAGAAGTGGGCAATCAGGTGCTTCATGAGCGAAAAGTAGATTGGATAAATCCATGGCAGACATGCACTGTCCCTTTAAAATTAACGTGTTGGTTGTTCTTGTTATTAAGTGTAATGCAAGTGTGGTACAGATGAAGTCATACATCATCATTCTTTCTTAAAAATCCTACTTTAAAAGACTTGTGCAATCACACTAACCCCCACTAAAGAACGTAGGTATCATAAGAATACGAAAAAGAATAGACTAATACTGTTGGATATATTTATCTTTGATAACATGTAGCCTGTAGTAAACAAAATAAGTCGGGTGCAGCATGTTCGGACAGAAAACATTGCTGAAACTGGTCCTAATCCGGTTTATCCAAAAGAATTTTTATACACTCTGATAAATATTACTATCACAATTGGGTTTTACATATTGAATTCGGATCACAACGCTTCATCATTAAGGAATGACTAAGTATGAAAAGAATTGTTCTCGCCTCTTTGATTTTATCTTTTTCGTTATCTGCTATCGCTAATCAATTAAGCATTGATGACCAAATTAATAATGCTTGTGCTAAGGCCTTAAGCGGTGACAAAGAACCTTTGGGTAACTTTCCACCAGATAGTTTTGCTGCAACAGTCAGTCCGAAAGTTAAAGAAGCTTACAACGAAGTTTTAAAATCTCGATCTTCTATTGTAAACGACCTGAGTTTACAGAATGCAACCAGTTGCGCCAACCTGGTTAGAGATAAACTGAAATCAAAAGGTGAGTACACAGAAGAAAAATAATTCCCAGGGTGGAGAAACAGCATTTTTTGTGGAACTGAACGCTTTCTCTATCAGAGTTCGTTCTTAAAAAAACATCGACAAGATAGTTCCGCAGCTGTGTTTTCCACCTCTCGCTGGTCCCTCAATACCCTGACATCCCGTTGCCTGAAGGCACCCTCCGTAATGACAGCGCCCGCCTAAACAGCACAGACGAGGCTGACGATATTTACGCTTTCGTCTCGTCGTGACCAACCCTATTTAGCTCAAAATGTTAAAAATCCGCACTTATATGGCACAATGTGAACAGAAATAACATTCTCGTCACCTAACATATTCGCTACAAACAAAATGGTGGTGTTAATGATTGTACTAAAGAGCTTTTTATTCTTCGTTGGCGCAGCGGCCGCTTGCGCACTTATCGTACTGTGTCTTTGGGTTGATATGCGGTTTGTCGGCCATGATATTCCGGAATTATCACTGACCGAAATTATGCAGGAAACGGTATTAGCGACTATTGTCTTTCTCCATTTTCGTCTGGCGAAAATGGACGAATCCATGCGTTACTGTAATATTCTGGTGGGCGGATTTTTCCTGACAATGCTAATTCGTGAACTGGACGCGCTTTTTGATCTCATTTCTCATGGGAGTTGGGTGTGGTTCGCGCTGATTACGGCTCTGCTGGCGTTAATTCGCCCCGTTATGCATTTTCGCGCTACCCTGGAACAGCTGGCAAAATATACCCAATCCCCCTGGTACGGCATTCTGTTGAGCGGCCTGCTGGCTGTACTGGTCTTCTCCCGCCTCTTTGGAATGCAGGTGCTGTGGCACGACATCCTGGAGCATGGCTATATGCGTGTTGTGAAAAACGCCGTGGAGGAAGGTTCGGAATCATTCGGCTATATGCTGTGCCTGGCCGCATCCCTTGGCTATTACGTTACCTTTCGCACTCACGCACGGCAGAAACAGTCTCTTCGCGCTGCGTAGAGAACGACATTTTTTGGACGTTATGGTGATCATGTAAGAAAGACATGTCCTAAAAAGGGGCAATCTGCCGTCGATTTCAGCGAATTCTCGCTCACTCCTGCAATCAGCGTCTATCCTTAGACTACCAACAAAAGGAGGCTGGAATGTCTGATTTCGACACTGATAAAAATGCACAGTACGCTGGCGATAAAGCCAAAAACAAACTTGATGAATTATCCGGCTCTGCGCAGCAGCAGTTTGGTGAATTCGTTGATTCCCCTAAACACCAGGTGAAAGGTGCAGCGAAAAAATATGCTGCCCAGGCCAGTGATGCCGTCTCGGATGTCACTGAAGCCGTCAGAAACAATCCCTTAACGGGCTTAATCGCTGCGGGTGCGGTAGGTATCGTTCTGGGACTTCTGCTGGGACGTAAATAATTTCAGGCCCTTCGGGGCCTTTCCTTTTCCCCTCTTTCCTGCTCTTTCCCCCCCTATAGTTGATAGTTTTCCTGACAAAAACACGATCCACGTGAAAAGTTGTACAATTTTAATGTACAGATTTGATCGAATAGTATAAATTCAATGCCACTGATGTTACAAAATTGTTTGTTAACGGTGGAAAATTATGCGTCGCAACCATGCTCCCTCTACAGCAGAAAGCGCTATCACCTTGTATTTTAACAAGGATAACGTCCCAACACAGCAGGAAACCCTTGGTGCTATCGTCAGTGAGATCATCAAAGAAAATGTACAACTGAGCAGAATGACAATCTGTACAAAGCTGTTGCGCAGAATTGAAGAGTCAACGTCTGACGTTGAGAAAGCGCACTATAACGGTCTGATAGCCCTCTTCTTCGAGCGTTAACCTGAACACTGTTTTTTTAACTTACTAAGTTAGTCATGCTGAGTGAGAATAGAGCTCCTGAATGCGATGACTAACCCCATGCTACAGCCTCCTGCGTGTAGCAGAGTGAGATTGAAGCTATGCATAGAACTAAATTTGAACGACTTAAGGATGACCTTATCGGTGAGGCCGTATTATCCATACTGAAAGAGAACGGACCTATTACCTTTGCGTCTCTTGCTGGTCGCCTGCGGGCGATGGCTAACGTTGAATCAAATGATGAACGCAAAAATGCATTGATTGCCGCTGAAGATGAAGTACGCCAGCGTGTAACCGGCGTATCGCACGACCGGGGAAGAGTGATGGGCGATTATGATATTGGGCGCATGCGCTCTCTCTTTACTCACAACACGCTTCTGACCCCAGACAAGAAACACTAATTTTAACCGAAACGGTGACCACCATGAGTAAAGCGATTATGCAGCAAACGTATAATTTTGAAGCCCTGCACGATAAAGGACTGGCGGAACATTTTCTTAATGCTGGAAAGCATCTCAGTGGTGAGGTTGAAGTGTTGGGATCGGCAATACGCTGTATTATGCTGACCGGTGACAATCTCTCAAATAAAGAGATTATCCTGCAACTGATTCACGCCCTCGAAATTACCGAGGAGCCCGAAGCCTGCGATGTCATTCGAAACACGCTTGAAATTGTTGTCGGTTTTACGCGCGATGATATCTGATAACAGATTATTGCCCTGGTGAGTGACTGTTTTTGCTGGTGGTCGAAGAGTTAAGTCTGTCGTACCACCAGTATAGTGAAGCCATTAACTAAATAGCCGTACCATTCGATCCAGCTCTTCTTCTTTAACCGCCCGGGAAAGATAATATCCCTGGAAGCGCTTAACCCCTAATGCGACAAGTTTTTCAAATTTTTCTTCGCTATCGACGCCTTCCGCAACGCATTCCCTTCCCGTCATGTCGCTGTATATCTGTATCGCTTTAATAATGCTATTGTCATTGTCGTTAGCAACAAAGTGCTCAACTATATCGCGGTCAAGCTTCAGTCCATCAACATTAATCTGTCGGATGGGTAACATAGCGTAATCTCTGGAAAAGCAATCATCCAGAAACAGCCGACACCCCTCGGCGCGTAAACGCTGGAGAGTGACAGGAATATTTGGATCCTTTGTTACATCAATGGTTTCAGCTAATTCGAAGACAAGTTTCCTGGCCCACTGCGGCTTCAGTAACATTTCAACGGCTTTTTTCGCCATTCCCGGCAGCGCATTCCCGGCAGCCAATTGAGGAGGAATATTAACCGAAAAATAATATTTTCCATTGTATCTATTGATACCTGATACGGCCGCGTGAATGACTAACGCCGTCAGCTTGAGCCAAATTTCGCCATTTTTTATCCCATCCAGAAATTGGCCTGGTTTCAGGACCTGACCGTTTTTATGCCAGCGTAGCAGAATTTCAAAGCCTACTCCTTTTTTATCGCTATCGGTAATAATTTGATAAGCCGCAAAGATTTCCCGCTTATGTAACGCCTGCAATATATTTATTTCTGCTTCCGAAAACCCCTGCGCTTTGTTCTTTACTGCACAGACCTCATCCCTTAAGACACGTGCATCGCTAAACCACACTCTGATAAGATATAATTTACCCAACCCCACTTTACGATGAGTATAAATGGTTTTATCTGACAAACCTAACCTCGCTGACTGCTCTTTTATCGAAATACCTCGATAAAAATTCAGCAATACGGTTAATTCACGTTTTGATAAACCATGCAGGCTTTCCTTACCTTCTTTCTCAGGTACTTCACGCAATAAACGTGACGAATCGGCATGTACTTCAGAAATATTCTCTACACAATTCATTACCTCTGAAATATTCGCCACCCTGATCCTCGACAACGATCTGGTATTATTAACGAGACTTTTCAGCGTGGCATAAAGCCACCTTTCTGGTATTGCACCATACAGGGTCACGCTACAAATAACAGGCAGTGCATTCAGAACCGAGACCAACCGTTTCAGGCTTTCAAGAAAGGCAGTCACGTCGCGACCAAGAAAAACAGAAACTTCAGGTTGTTGATTTTGCATCATTTTTTGCACATCACCTGAGCAAACTTCATCCTCTTCAAAATGGAGCCGCGTGGCGTTTACGCCACGAGACTTCAGAAGCAGGCTATACCCCTCGAAGGTGAAACCGCAGGCTGAAATAACGAATCGTTGCTTGTAGCAAGTACCTTGCATAAAAGGTAAGTTTTGAGACATAACCTGCTCCTGAGAATGTAAATATCATTCCCAAATGTGATTAAAGCCAATATTCTTTGTCGCATTGAATAATTTTACCGCACCCCATTTGGTTAATAAACCGTTATCAATGTTATGCACGGGAACATCTTTGCGTTAATCAACCCACTCATCCATATGCAGCATAAATATTACTTTCTTTTCATATAACGACAGTAAATATGCACTTCACAAGGTATAATGAAAATTCCGAAAAAGAAGACCAGACACTTCATCTTATCGGCCCAGACAAAAAGAGAAAATGCTATGGATAATCACATTTCATCCAGGGCTTTGCTACATCGAAGGGATGTTATTAAAAACAACCCGCGATTTGGTGAAGCTATAACAGAGCACTACAGAATCAATGATGCCATTTATAAAAAACAACCCTTGTTCTATAAAACGATGCTTCAGGAATCACGCTTCAACATAATACTGTCCATGTGTTGTTTTGTTTTTGGTAATCAGGCTGAGTCAGTTTCAGAGATAAAGGCACTGTGTACCCGCTATAATATCGCCAGCCCTAACAGTGTTATCGCGATCATCACCATACTTAAGACCACCGGGCGAATTAAGACCTGGCGCTGTACCGAAGATCGCCGAAAAACAAAAATCGCACCAACGGAAAAAGGACTGGATGAGCTGAAACGCTATATGTCCGGGGCGTTTACGCCTGTTAGCATTCTTTTTCCGACATTCAATATAAATGCTAACCTTCTGGACAATGATATTCTGAGGCACAACTTTTTCCGGCGCGCCGCAGAGTACCTTTTCCGCGGATTAACATTCAGGAAAGTGCTTCCGGAGGTGGGTTTATTTATTGATAAGGATGGTGGCCGAATGATTATGCTCTATCTCTATTTGCAGGCCATCAAAAACAAAACAGCACATGGTGCCATAATAGCGTATTCAGCCAGCACGCTGGCAAAAGAATTTTTCGTTTCGCGTATTCATGTTAAACGGATTATCAAATCGGCGCAGGAGGCAGGTTATCTTAAAGATCGCGGCGATGGCCGGATGTCGATTTATCCGGCCTTTATCGAGCTTGTCGAAAATTATGCAGGATTATATTTTGCGTATGTCACACATTCCATCAATGTGGTACCAAAAGAACGACGCCATGTTGTCAACATGACGCCTACACTCTGATCTGACGGGCGTTCGGTTTGCTGAACGCCTTTTTTATCGCTCGCGCAGCGCCTCTTTTGCCTTATTCAATGGTTTCAGCAGATAATCAATGACGGATTTACTGCCGGTTTTGATATCAACCGTGGCTATCATGCCCGGGAACACCGGGAATTCCTTGCCCTGCCTGTTGGTCAGATGGTTACTGTCCGTACGGATGTAAACGCGATAATAATAAACATCCCGTTTAACCTCGTCCTGAAGGGTATCCGGGGAAATCATCGTCACCTCCCCTTCCAGCCCGCCGTAGATGGAGTAATCATAGGCGGTGATTTTCACCAGCGCTTTTTGCCCGGGATGGATAAACGCGACATCGCGCGGCGAGATTTTCGCTTCTATCACCATCTGGTCATCAAGCGGTACCAGGCTCATCAGTTTGCCGTTCGGCGGGATCACCCCGCCCACCGTCGTCACGTCAATGTCCTTCACGATGCCACGCACCGGCGCATTAAACGTTAAGCGGGTGAGTGAATCTTCGCGTCCTTTCATGACCGAACGCTGCGCTTCCATTTCCGCGTTCGCTTTTGCCAGTTCTTCGCGGGCGCGAACGTAGTACTGGTTTTTCATTTCGGTGATTTTGCTCTCCAGCTCATTTTTTTGACGTTCAAGGCGTAAGACTTCGACCTTACTGGCCGCCCCCTGCGTCACCAGCGGGCGCGTTAATGCCAGTTCACGCTGCACGAGATCTGCTCCCTGGCGTAAACCCGCCAGCCCTTTTTCAAGGCTTTCGCGACGTGACTGATAAAGCGCCGTTTCCTGTTTGACCAACTCAACGTCGTCATCCAGCTCTGCCGGGAATGTCAGCCCGGTGTCGTTTACCTCAGCATTCAGACGCGCGGCCGTCGCCATCGCGGCGTTTAATCGAGACTCGCTCTCCAGCACGCTGGACTCGGTTTTCGTCCGGTCCAGTTGGGCAAGCTGTTGACCACGCTCGACGATATCGCCCTCGCGCACCATCAGACTGTGGATAATCCCCCCTTCCAGGGACTGGATCACCTGCTCGTGGGAGGACGGGATCACCTTGCCGCTACCCGTCGTGACCTCATCCAGCTGGAACAGGCTGGCCCAGGTAATAAAGACCACCAGCAGGGCAAACAGCGACCATGCCACCAGCGACGAACGCGGCAGGCGGGGCTCCTTCAGCCGGCTGTTAAAGCGGGAGAAATCATTCATGCCACGCCCTCCGTTTTCAGTTTAACCGTGCGCTGCGGCGCCTGCTGCGGGGCCATTCCGTGCTGGCGTAAAATGGCATCACGAGGGCCATCCATCACCACTTTGCCGTTTTCCAGGACGATGATGCGGTCAACCAGGTCCAGAATCGGCAGACGATGCGTCGCCACCACCAGCGTCCGGCGCTTACCGAGCCACTGGTGCAGATGCTGGATAAACTGCTTCTCGCTGACCTCATCCAGCCAGGCGGTGGGTTCATCCAGCAGCAGAATATTCGGCGAGGTGATCAACGCGCGCGCCAGCAGCAGCGCCTGACGTTGCCCGCCGGAAAGCCCCGTTCCGCCCTCATTGATGATGGTGTTCAGCCCCATTTTCTGCTTGCGCACAAACTCCAGCGCGCCGCTGTTGACCAGCGCCTGATGGATTTCCTCGTCTGTCGCCAGCGGATTACCCATCAGGATGTTGTCGCGTACGGAGCCGAAGAACAGCCGCGCCTGCTGGCTGAGCAACTGCATATCGCGGCGCACGTCGGCCGGGTCAAGATGATTGAGAGCAATATCGTCCAGCAAAATGCTGCCCTGCTGCGGCTCCTGCATTCCCGCCAGCAGATGCAGCAAGGTGCTTTTCCCCGAACCATTCCGCCCGAGCACCGCCACGCGCTCCCCGGCGCGAATGCGCAGTTTGCTGATATTCAGCACGGTAAACTTCTCTTCTTCATCGTAATAAAACCCAACGTCGTCCAGCCGATAATCACCGCGCAGATGGGCTTTATGCACTTTTTTGCCGTGCTGGGGATCGTCAATCGGGCGCTGCATCAGGTCATCCAGCCCCTTGCGGGCCACCTTTGCCGACTGCCAGCGGGAGAGCACGCCGGAAATCTGCGACAGGGGCGCGATGGTGCGGGACGCCAGAATCGAGGTCCCCACCAGCGCACCGGTGGTCATGTCGCCGCTGATGACCAGATAACACCCCACCAGCAGCACCACGGCGTAGACGATAGACTGCACCTCCTGGGTCCATGTCAGCAGCAGCCCCGTCAGCCAGCGCTGCTTCATGCCGACGCTCGCGGCAACGTCATTGGTGTTATTCCACTGGTTCTGGAACCGCTGCTCGGCGCGCATTAGCTTGATGTCCTCAAGCCCCTGCACCGCTTCCACCAGCGTGGCGTTACGAATCGCCGATTCACGCATCCCTTCGCTGGAGAGTTTTCCCAGCGGGCGCTGCACCAGCAGGCCGGGAATGAGCAGCAGCGGTACGGCCAGCAGCACCACCAGCACCAGCGGGCCGCCAATCATCCACAGAATGAAGACGAAAAGCAGGAAGAACGGCAGATCGGAGATAGCGGCAATGGTGGTGGAAGTGATCAGCTCCCGCACCGACTCCAGCTCGCGGATCTGGGCGATAAACGACCCGGTCGATTTCGACCGTGCGCCGTTTTTAATCCTCAGGGCGTGGGCAAACACGCGCTCGGAAATACGCAGGTCGGCGCGTTTCCCTACCACGTCCGAAATATGCACCCGCAGCATGCGCATGATGAATTCAAACACGATGGCGATCATCACACCGCCAAACAGCACCCACAGCGTGGCCTCCGACTGGGACGGCACCACCCTGTCATACACCTGCATGGAAAAGACCATGCCGGAGAGCGCCAGCACGTTGGCGACCAGCGCCACCAGCATTATGTCGCTGTAACGACGCCAGTCTTTCAGCGCCAGCTGCCAGAACCAGTTTTTCTCATAGGGTTTGATGTAATCATCCACGCGCGCATCCGGCGTGGACTCCAGGGGACGCAGCACCATCAGCCCCTTTAACCGCGAACCGAGTTCGTCGCGCGTCAGCGTCGTCTCCAGGCCCCCGTCGCCGCTAAACTGCACGCTGACGTTCCCTTCGTTGTCCATACGGTTGATGACCGCAATTTGCCCGCCGGTGAACTCCGCCAGCAGCGGTAAACGCCACGGATCGAGCGCTACGGCTCCCGCCGCCACCCAACGCATCCCCAGCCCAAGCTGGCGCGCCATCTCCTCCAGCACCAGCTGACGTGGAGACTGGCTTTCATGGTTAATCGTGACCCGAACATGCTCCGCCGAAAAATCCAGCCGATAATATTTCGCGATGATGAGCATGCCCTGCAACCAGGGTTCGTACTGTGGATGTGTCTTCATAATGCTACGTCCTGTTCAGGGCGATGATTTCGCACTGAAATGATACCTTTCCGGGATGATTAGAAATCGAACACTGTCTAAACGAGCCCGCAAAATAATCTTGTGAAATATAGGGTTATGGCTATTCGTGTAAAGAAACGCAAAAGGCCGCGAGGATCGCTCCCCGCGGCGTTGTTTTACGCAATTAACAGTTGGTGATTGGCCAACAGCGTCGCCAGATCCGTCTGCACGCCGTTCAGCGTTACCAGCGTGGTGGGCGTGAACTGACCGCCCGTCCCGTCCAGGTCAACCTGGATCTCGGTGTTGCTGCCGTTTTGCACAACGCGGATGTAGTCGGCGATGTTGCCCGCGCTGCTGTCCAGCGTCGCCACGCCGTTCACGTAGCTCGCCGAGCCGGTGCCGGTATAGCCGCTGTCGGAAAGCAGGTCGCGCAGATCGATACGGTCCGTATCCGCCGTCCCTTCCCAGGTGCCGACGGTAAAGCCGTTCACCACATCGCTACCGTTGCCGCCCGTCGCGTCAGACGCGTTGATCAGCTTATAGAGCAACGTATCGTGACCGCCGCTGCCGATGTTGAAGGTGTCGTTCCCGCCCCGGCCTTCGAACTGGTTATCACCGCTGTTGCCGGTGATCACGTCGTCATAGTTGGAGCCGTTAATCCCTTCAATATTCAACAACCGCGTGGTACCGAATCCGGTGTCCTGCGCCGTTGAGAGGCGCAAATCAACGGTTATCCCAGAGGTGGCATTACGATAATCCACCACGTCCATGCCGCCGGTATTGCTCCAGGTGTCGTAGTCGGAATGGGTATTCCAGCCGCCGGAGCCGTTATAGGTATAGGTCCCATCCTCTGCGATAAAGGTGTCGTTATACCCGGTACCGGTAATGGTTCCGCTGTGGCCGCCGGTGGCCGCTTCGGCGGTGAGAACATAACCCTCTTTGCCGTTGCCCGCGTCCAGGCCGGTCCAGGTGACGTTATCCGAGACGCCGTTGGTGATCTTCACGATCTCCGCCGAGTAGGTTTCGTTCGGATCCAGCCCGTAGAAACTCACCAGCGCAGAGGTATCGTTCGAGCCAATGCCGGACTGAGCGTTGATGATCTGCGAGGCCACCAGCACGCCCGCAGCGTTATACAGATTGACCGTATTGCCGTAGTACGCGTTGATGCCTTCGCTATCGACAATGTGCAGATGCATCGCGGTACCGTCAGCGATCTCCGCATTGTTCTGCACCAGCACCACCTTACCGTTCTGCTGAGACACCAGCAGATCCTGCGCACCGTCCCAGTTGTAGTCCACCGCGGCGACGCCGGTGACGTTGGCCAGCCCAGAAGCCAGCTGGCTTGAAGTCCAGGTTGAGCCGTAGCCGTTGTTGGTGAACAGGGTCGCCGTCTGTGAGCTGCCGTAGGTGCTGAGCTTGATGATGTCCATCTGCCCGTCACCGTTCCAGTCTACCGCCACCGACAGATAGCCCGCCGTGGCGTTAGAGGCTTCCACCGCGCTTTTGGTCGTGGAAAGCTGCCCGGTACCGTCGTTGTAGTAAATCACCCCGCCGTTGTTGTTGTAGCTGCTGCCGAGGTACAGATCCATGTAGCCATCGCCGTTAAAGTCCGCCCACGTCATGGAAGCCGCCGTGGTGGTATTCGAGGCGTTGGCCACAAACACGTTGGTCAGGTTCTGGCCAATGGAAAGCGTACCGTTCCCGTTGTTGTTAATCACGGTGAGCGAGTACGCCCCGCTGCGGTTGGTGTGCTGCACGATGTCCACGGTACCGTCGTTGTTCAGGTCGACGCCGGAGATTTCACGCCCGGAATCGAACTGGCCGTAGAATCCACCTTCCCCGCCGGTGCCGTCCGGCGACAGAACGCCGTTGGTATTCACCAGGTAGGTCAGGGAGTCCATACCGGCATCGCCGTACGCCAGATCAAGATAGCCATCGCCGGTTTTGTCGTAGGCAATTACGCCGCCGTACCAGATGGTGGTTCCCATCGCCAGCTGGCTGGCGGTGTAGCTGCTGCCATCGTAGGTCCACATCACCTGCGTAGAGCCCGCGTAGGTGTTCTCCGTCGCAAAGATATCCTGCGTGCCGTTACGGTCAAAGTCAGCTGCCGTCTGGCTCACCACATAGTAGCTACGGGTGTTAGTTAACGTATTCCCGGCATAGGTTGAATCATCGCTGCTGGAATAAGACTGTCCATTAGCAATGATATTCCACAGCCCGCTGCTGTTCATGCCGAGAGTCATGGTTGAGTTGTTGCTGTTCCCCGCAGTGGTCGCCCAGTCGGTATTCACCGAGGTGGTATCGATCACCAGGCTACCGGTTGCCGTACCGGTGGTGTTACCGTTGCCCGCGCTACTCTTCACCTGCGCGGTTACGTCGTAACTCGCCACACTCAGGGCATCGCTGTCCGGGATCTGTAGATACCAGGTATTGTGATCCGGGTCGACGACCACCGCACCGCCGGTCTGGGAGGTGTAGGTTTTCCCGTTCACCGTCACCACCAGATATTCACCGTTCACCAGGTCTGCGGAGACCGTACCGCTGACAATCGGCGTGGTATCCGAGGTGGTCTGGGCAGTAATCGCCGCGGTGGTGGTCGGGATGCTGGTATCGACGTTCAGCACAAAGCCATCCGATTCCGTGTAGTTACCGGCTTTGTCGGTGACGCGCAGAATGTAGGTGTGATTCCCGTCGAGCAGGCCGTTGTCCTGATAGGACCAGCTTGCGCTGCCGTTCATCGTGACCTGACCCAGCAAGATCCCGTCCCGGTAAAGCTGCACGATTTCGCCATCTTCCGGAGCGCGGTTAAGCGTACCGTTGATCAGCGGCGAGGTATCGTCCGTCGCGACTGATGCGCCGTACGTGCCTGTACGTTCACCTTCCCCGTCGGTATAGCTGACCACCGTTCCCACCGTGTCAGGCGGCGTGGTATCAACCGTTACCACCTGCGAAGAGGTTGAGCCGACGTTGCCCGCCTGGTCGATGATCCGCACCTGGTAGGTGTAATCCCCGTCAGCCAGATCGCGGGTATCCGTATAGCTCCAGCGCTGGTTAGTGACGGTAGTGTCAATCCAGGTATTACCGCCGTCGAGGCTGATCTGTACGCGCTCGTCGCTGGCCAGCGCGCTGCCCAACGAGCCGTTGATCGTCAGCGAGGTGTCCATGGTGATGAAATCACTCCCGGACTGCCCGGTATCTTCGCTGATGCTGTCAATGGTGATGCCGTACTGCGGCGCCTGGGTATCCACCGTCACGTCCTGCGTGGTGGTGGCCCCAACGTTGCCCGCCTGATCGACAACCCGCACCTGATAGCGGTAGTCGCCGTCGGCCAGGGTGCGGGTGTCGTTATAACTCCACCGGGTGCCGCTTACCGTGGCGTAAACCCAGGTGGTGCCGCCATCCATGCTCACCTGCACATACTCACCCGCCCCGAGTTCGGCCCCGAGCGTCCCGTTGAGCGTGTACGAGGTCGAACTGGTCAGGAAGTCGTTATTGTCGAAGCCGGTATCGACGGTGATGTTATCCACGGTAACCGTAATCGCCGCATCCGGCGCGACCGTATCGACCGTCACCTGCTGATGAGCGCTGGCACCCACGTTGCCTGCCGCATCCACTACGCGAACGTAGTAGTCATAGGTCTGGTTACCCAGCGTGCGGCTGTCCACGTAGTACCAGCTGTTGCCAGTGACGATCACGTTCTGCCAGGTGACCCCGCCGTCGATGCTGATCTGGGCATATTCGCCGTCGGCCAGCGTTGCGCCGAGCGAGCCGTGCAGCGTCAGGGAGGTATCATTGGTGATAAAGTCGCTGCTGCTCAGGCCGGTATCGTCGCTGATGCTGTCGATAGCGATCGTTTTGCTGGCGTCCGGCGCGACGGTATCAATGGTCACCACCTGGCTGGTAGTGGCGCTGATATTCCCCGCGTCGTCAATCACCCGCAGCTGATAGTTGTAGTCTCCGTCGGCCAGCGTGCGGCCGTCAACGTAGGTCCAGCTCAGGCCGCTGACGCTCACGTCAGTCCAGGTTGCGCCACCGTCGAGGCTGATCTGAGCGTGGTCGCCGCTGCCCAGGGCCGCGCCGAGCGTCCCTTTCAGGCTGATCTGGTTGTCGCTGGTAATAAAGTCGCTGTCGGACAGGCCGGTATCCTGCGAGACGGAATCCACGGTAATAGTCGCCGCCGCAGGCTTCGTCAGATCGATTACCACGTCCTGGCTGTCCGTTGCCCCAACGTTGCCTGCATTGTCGATCACGCGCACCTGGTACTGGTACGTACCGTCGGTCAGGGTACGGCCATCGGTGTAGCGCCAGGTGGTGCCGGTGACGGTCAGGTCAATCCAGGTGGTACCGCCGTCAAGGCTGATCTGCGCCTTCTCGTTATTGCCGAGCTGCGCGGTCAGGGAACCATTCACCACCACCTGGCTGTCGTTGGTGATGAAGTCATTCGCGCTGAGGCCGGTATCGTTTTGCAGGGAATCAATGCTGATCCCCATCGACGGTGCGGTGAGATCCACGGTAACGGTATGGTTATCGCTGGCGCTGTTGCCGATGGCGTTGCTCACCTGCGCGTTAATCACGTACGAACCGCCGTCCGCCAGCGCGGTCACGTCTGCGCTGCCGACCGTATAGCTCCAGGTGCCGTCATTTTGAACGGTAGCCGTGTAGGTTTTACCGTTAAGCGTAATGGTCACCGTCTGGCCCGTTGGCGCATCGGTGGTGCCGCTGATAACCAGCGGCGTGCCGTGCTCGGCGGCGTTGACGATATCATCCTGCGCAAAGGTGTTAATGGCGATGGTCGGCACGTCACCGTTCAGCGTCACGTCGTGCGTTGCGCTGCCCGGGTTACCTGCCTTATCGCTCACCGTAGCCGTAATGGTGTATTCCCCGTCGCTCAGTCCGAGGAAGTCGCGTCCCGGCACGAAGACGGACCAGGAGCCATTCGCCGCCACGGTCGCCTGATAGCTGTGGCCGTTGAAGGAGACGGTCACCGTCTGGCCCTGCTCCGCGGTGGTGGTCCCGCTGATGGTCTGTCCCGCCAGCTGCTCGGCGTCGTTGACGATATCGTCATCGGCCACGGTGCTGATGGTCACGGCTGGCGCGACGGTATCGACCGTTAAGGTATGCGTCGTCTGGCCGTTATTACCCGCCTTGTCGTTCACCGACGCGGTGACCGTCAGCGCGCCTTCGCTCAGGTTGGCAAGATCGGCGGCCGGGACGTCGAGCGTCCAGGTGCCGTCGTTTGCCACAAGCGCAGTGTAGGTTTTCCCTCCCAGCGTGACGGTCACCGTCTGGCCTGCTTCCGCGCTGGAAGAGCCGTGTACGGTGAGCGGCTGTTGGGCTTCCGCCGCATTCAGCACATCGTCGCCCGACAACGTGTTCACGCTAATCACCGGCGCGGTGGTGTCCACGCTGATGGTGTGCGTCGCCGAGGCGCTGTTCCCGGCGCTGTCCTGCGCCGAAACAGAAACCTGGTAGCTCGCGCCGTCGGCCAGGGTGCCCACGTCGGCGGCCGGTACGGTGGTTGTCCAGGAGCCATCGCTCTGGATAGTGGCCGTATAGCTCTTACCATTCAGGGTGATAGTGACCTGCGTACCGCTGGCGAACTGCGCGCTGGAGCCGTTGATGACCAGCGACGCCCCCGCTTCTGCCGCATTGATCACGTCATCGCCGCTGAGGGTGTTGACGGTCAGCGCGACCGATGCGGTATTTACCACCACGTCATGGGTCTGGGTGCTGCTGTTGCCCGCGCTGTCGGTGATTGTCGCGCTGAGGGTCACGGTGCCGTCGGTCAGGGCAGAAATGTCGCTGGCAGGAACGCCCACGCTCCATTTGCCACTGGCGTCAACGGTGGTGGTGTACTGGTTCGAACCTATCGTGATGACCAGCTTATCGCCGACGCTGGCGCCGGTTGCGGTGCCGCTGACGACCTGCGCCTGCCCGTGCTCAACGCTGTTGATGACGTCATCGCCCGCCACGACGTTAAAGCTGACGGTCGGCGGCGTGGTATCGAGCGTAATCGCTTTGCCCGCGCTGCCCGGGTTACCCGCGGCGTCACTCACGCTCACCTGCACGGTGTAGCCGTTATCCGCCAGAGTGGACAGATCGGCGGCCGGCACGTTAATGCTCCAGACGCCGCCCTGCTGAACCTGTGCGGTATAGCTGTTTCCACCGAGGTTAACGGTTACCGTCTGACCGACTTCAGCCGTGGTGGTGCCGGAAATGGCCACGCCCGCAGCCGCTTCGCTGCCGTTGATCACGTTGTCGCCGGCTACCGTGTCAATGGTCACGGTTGGCGCCGTGGCATCGACGCTGTACTCCCGGCCCGCAGACGCGCTGTTGCCGTTCACATTGGTCACGCTCACCTGCACGCTGGCGTCGCCGTCTTTCAGACCCGCAAGATCCGAGGAAGGCACGGTGGCCGTCCAGTTGCCGTCGGCATCGACTTTGACGGTGTACGTCTTGCCGCCAAAGGTGATGGTCACGGTCTGGTTCTCTTCCACATTGGAGGTGCTGCCGGAAAGCACCAGATCCGCACCTTTCTCCGCCGCGTTAATCACGTCGTCGGTGGCGATGGCATCAATGCTGATCGCCACGGCTGCCAGATCGACGGTGACGTCGTGGCTGATAGAGACCGGATTGCCCGCCGCGCTCTGGCCTGCAACGGTCACGGTAACCGTGCCCGCAGCCAGGTCCCCGACGTCTGCTGCCGGGATCGCCGCGCTCCAGGTACCGTCTGCCAGCACGGAGGCCGCATAGGTTTTGCCATTGACGGTCACGGTGAGCGTAGTGCCTGCCGCCAGTCCGTCGCTGGAGCCGGTGACAATCAGGTTCTGTCCATGCTCGATGCTGTTAATCACATCGTCGCCCGCGACGGTATCCACGCGCAGGCCCGGCAGGCTGGCGTCTATAACGATTTCGCGCTCGCCCGCGCCGGTGTTGCCGTGGCCGTTGGTGACGGTCGCCGACACGGTCAACTCGCCGTTGCCCAGCGCGGTGAGGACCGTTTCCGGCACGTTCACGGACCATGTGAGATCGCTCTGCACCGTTGCGGTGTAGCTGTGGCCGCCGATAGTCACGGTTACCGTGTTGCCCGCTTCCGCGTTCGCCACTTTGCCGCTGATGGTCTGGCCTGCGGCCACTTCCGCCGCGTTGATGACGTTGTCGCCCGCCACGGTGTTGATGGTGACGGTCGGCAGCGCGGTGTCGACCAGCAGGTTCGCCGTATTGCTGACGCTATTGCCCACGCCGTTGGTGGCGGCGGCGCTCAGGGTATAGTTCGCTTCGCCCAGACCCGCCAGATCCGCTGCCGGAACGGTCAGGCTCCAGGTACCGTCCGACGCCGTCGTGGCCGTGTAGTTTTTACCGTTCAGGGTCATGGTGACCACAGTGCCTTCCGCCAGGTTGGCGCTGGTGCCGCTGACGCTCAGATCCTGCCCTTTTTCTACCGCGTTCAGGACGTTGTCATCGCTGATGGCGTTGAAGCTGACCGACGGCAGACCGGTATCGACGGTCACATTATGCGTGCCGCTGCCGGTATTGCCCGCCGCGTCGGTGACTGACGCAGTGACGGTCACGCTGCCGTCGCTGAGGCCTGAAATCACATTCGCCGGAACGCCCACGCTCCAGTTACCCGCCGCATCCAGCACGGTGGTGTACGACTGGCCGCCGATGGTGACGGTGACGGTGTCGCCCGCCGCCGCGCCGGTCGCGGAGCCGCTGACGATCTGCGCCTGATTGTGTTCAGCCACGTTAATCACATCGTCACCTGCAACGGTGTGGATGGTCACCGCAGGTACGGTGACGTCCACCGTCAGGGTGTGGTCAACCGACGCCGGGTTACCCGCCTTGTCGCTGACTGAGGCGGTGACCGTCACGCTGCCGTCGGTTAATCCTGCCAGATCCGCCGCCGGAACGTTCAGCGTCCAGCTGCCGTTCGCGCTGACGGTTGTGGTGTAATCTTTGCCGTTCAGCGATACGGTCAGCGTCTGGCCTGCTTCGGCGGTACTGGTGCCGGAGATTGCCAGGTCTGACTGAGCTTCCGTGGCGTTCAGGATATCGTCGGTGGCAATCGTGTTGATGGTCACGGACGGCGCGGTAGCATCCACGCTGTACTCACGGCCCGCCGAGGCGCTGTTGCCGTTCACGTTGGTGACGCTCACCTGCACGCTGGCGTCGCCATCCTTCAGGCCAGCCAGATCCGCTGACGGCACGGTGTAAGTCCAGTTGCCGCTGTCGTCCACGGTGGTGGTGTAGATCCTGCCGTTCAGACTGATGGTCACGGTCTGCCCGGCTTCCACGTTGGTGGTCACACCGGACAGCACCAGATCCGCGCCCTTCTCCGCCGCGTTAATCACGTCGTCGGTGGCAAGCGCATTGATGCTGATGGCAACGGTAGCCAGATCCACGGTCACGTCGTGGCTGATGGTGATCGGATTACCCGCCGCGCTGTCACCGGTAACGCTGATTTTCACGGTGCCTTCCGGCCACGCGCTCACGTCGGTGGACGGGATCGCCGCGCTCCAGGTGCCGTCTGCCAGTACCGTTGCCGCGTAATCTTTACCGTTGACGGTAACCGTCAGCGCCGTGCCCGGCGCCAGCCCGTCGCTGGAGCCTGAAACAATCAGGTTCTGCGCGTGCTCGATGGTGTTGACCACGTCGTCACCCGCCACGGTATTCACGCGCAGGCCCGGCAGGTTAGCGTCGATAGCGATCTCGCGTTCGCCGGTGCCGGTGTTGCCGTGGCCGTTGGTGACGGTCGCCGTCACGCTCAGGCTGCCGTTGCCGAGTGCGGTCAGCACGTCAGACGGCACGTTGACGGACCAGGACAGATTATTCTGCACCGTTGCGGTGTAGCTGTGGCCGCCGATAGTCACGGTCACGGTGTTGCCCGCTTCGGCATTCGCCACGGTGCCGCTCAGTGTCTGACCTGCCGCCACTTCCGCCGCGTTGATGACGTTGTCCCCCGCCACGGTGTTGATGGTAACGGTTGGCAGCGCGGTATCGACAAGCAGGTTCGCAGAACTGCTCACGCTGTTGCCAACGCCGTTGGTGGCCGTCGCGTTCAGGGTGTAACTGGCCTGACCGAGACCGGCCAGATCCGCAGCCGGAACCGTCAGGCTCCAGGTGCCGTCTGCCGCAGTTGTCGCCGTGTAGTTTTTACCGTTCAGGGTCACGGTGACCACGGTGCCTTCCGCCAGGTTGGCGCTGGTGCCGCTGACGCTCAGATCCTGGCCTTTTTCAACGGCGTTCAGGACGTTGTCATCGCTGATGGCGTTGAAGCTGACCGACGGCAGACCGGTATCGACGGTCACATTATGCGTGCCGCTGCCAGTATTGCCCGCCGCGTCGGTGACTGACGCAGTGACGGTCACGCTGCCGTCGCTGAGGCCGGAAATGACGCTGGCCGGAACGCCCACGCTCCAGTTACCCGCCGCATCCAGCACGGTGGTATAAGTCTGGCCGCCGATCGTGACGGTGACCTTATCGCCCGCCGCCGCGCCGGTGGCGGAGCCGCTGATAATCTGCGCCTGATTGTGTTCAGCCACGTTAATCACGTCGTCGCCTGCCACGGTGTGGATGGTCACTGCCGGAACGGTGACGTCCACCGTCAGGGTGTGGTCCACCGACGCCGGGTTACCCGCCTTGTCGCTGACGGCCGCGGTCACGGTGACGCTGCCGTCGGTTAATCCTGCAAGGTCAGCTGCCGGCACGTTCAGCGTCCAGCTGCCGTTCGCGCTGACGGTTGTGGTGTAATCTTTGCCGTTCAGCGATACGGTCACCGTCTGGCCTGCTTCGGCGGTGCTGGTGCCAGAGATTGCCAGGTCGGACTGCGCTTCTGAGGCGTTCAGGATATCGTCGGTGGCAATCGTGTTGATGGTCACGGACGGCGCGGTAGCATCCACGCTGTACTCGCGTCCCGCAGACGCGCTGTTGCCGTTCACGTTGGTGACGCTGACCTGCACGCTGGCGTCGCCGTCTTTCAGACCGGTCAGATCCGCAGACGGCACCGTGGCGGTCCATTTACCCTCAGCGTCCACCGTGGCGGTGTAGTTCTTGCCGCCGAAGGTGATGGTGACGTTCTGGTTTTCTTCGACGTTCGAGGTGGTGCCGGAGAGCACCAGATCCGCACCCCTCTCGGCGGCGTTGATCACGTCATCGGAAGCGATGGCGTCAATGCTGATGGCGACGTTTGCCAGATCCACCGTCACATCATGGTTGATAGTCACCGGATTGCCCGCGCTGCTCTGGCCTTCAACGTTCACGGTGACCGTGCCTGCGGCAAGGGCACTCACGTCCGCAGAAGGGATCGCCGCGCTCCAGGTGCCGTCTGCCAGCACGGTAGCCGGATAGGTTTTACCGTTTACGGTGACGGTCAGCGCCGTACCCGCCGTCAGGCCGTCGCTTGAACCCGTGATAATCAGATTCTGCCCGTGTTCGATGCTGTTAATCACGTCATCGCCCGCAACGGTGTCCACGCGCAGGCCCGGCAGATTCGCGTCGATAGTGATATCGCGCTCGCCGCTGCCGCTGTTGCCCACGCCGTTCGTGACGCTGGCGGTCACGGTCAGATCGCCATTGCCCAGCGCGGTGAGCACAGACTCCGGTACGCTGACGGACCAGGTGAGATTGTCCTGTACCGTTGCGGTGTAGCTGTGGCCGCCAACAGACACAGTCACGGTGTTGCCCGCTTCGGCATTCACCACTGTGCCGCTAATGGTCTGGCCGGTTGCCAGCTCCGCTGCGTTGATCACGTCGTCGCCCGCCACGGTGTTGATGATGACGCCAGGCAGCACGGATTCCACGTTCACGGTGTGCGAGGTGCTGGAGCTGTTGCCGACGCTGTCCGTCGCGGAGGCCGACACGGTGTAAAGCGCTTCACCCAGTTGCCCCACCTCGCTCGCCGGAACGGTTGTGGTCCATTGGCCATTGGTGTCCACCGTGGCGCTGTACGCTTTGCCGTTGAGCATCACGGTGACCACCGCGCCCGCTGCCAGCCCGGAAGCCGTACCTGTGATGGTCAGATCCTGCGTTTTCTCGCTGCTGTTGATCACATCGTCACCGGACACGGTGTCAATGGTCAGCACCGGCGCGGTGAGGTTGACTTCAACCTCGTGCGTTGTGCTGTTGCTGTTTCCGGCTTTATCGGTCAGCGCCGCGGTGATGGTGTAATCCCCGGCGGCCAGGGCACTCACGTCCGCCGCAGGCACGCCCACGCTCCACCTGCCGGAAGTGTCCAGGGTCGCGGTGTAATCTTTGTTATTGATGGTGACGGTCACCACGTCGCCCGCCGCCGCACCGGTCACGGAACCGGTGACAATCAGCGCCTGCGCGTGCTCGGCGCTGTTGATCACGTCGTCGTCGGAAACGGTGTTAATGGTCAGCTGTGGCACCGTGGTATCCACCAGCACATCGCGGTCCGCCGAGGCCGGGTTACCCGCCTTATCCGCGACGGCTGCCGTGATGGTGTAATCGCCGTCGGTAATCGCGCCGATATCCGCAGACGGTACGGTGACGCTCCAGCTGCCGTTCGCCTGTACGGTGGTGGTGTAGTCCACGCCGTTCAGCGTCACGGTCACGGTCTGGCCCGCTTCGGCGTTGGAGACACCGTTAACGACCAGATCCTGCTGCGCTTCGGCCGCGTTGATGATGTTGTTGTCGCTGACGATCTCGATGGACACCGTCGGCGCGGTGGCGTCCACGCTGTATTCGCGGCCCGCCGAGGCGCTGTTGCCGTTCACGTTGGTGACGCTGACCTGCACGCTGGCGTCGCCGTCTTTCAGTCCGCCCAAATCGGCAGACGGTACGGTCGCCGTCCAGTTGCCGCTGGCATCCACCGTCGCAGTGTACAACTTGCCGCCGAAGGTGATGGTAACGGTCTGGTTTTCTTCCACGTTGGTGGTCGAGCCAGACAGCACCAGGTCCGCGCCTTTCTCAGCCGCGTTAATTACGTCGTCCGAGGCAATCGGATTAATGCTGATGGCGACTGCCGCCAGATCCACTTTCACGTCGTGGCTGATGGAAACCGGGTTACCCGCCGCGCTCTGGCCGTCAACGGTCACGGTGATCGTGCCTGCGCTCAGCGCGCCGACGTCCGCCGCCGGAATAGCCGCCGTCCAGGTGCCGTCCGCCAGCACGGTTGCCGCGTAGGTTTTGCCGTTGACGGTGACCGTCAGCGCCGATCCGCTCGCCAGCCCGTCGCTGGAGCCGGTGATAATCAGGTTTTGACCATGTTCGATGCTGTTGATCACATCGTCGCCTGCTACGGTATCCACGCGCAGGCCCGGCAGGCTGGCATCAATCGTGATGTCGCGTTCGCCGGTGCCGGTGTTGCCGTGGCCATTGGTCACGCTCGCAGTTACGGTGAGATCGCCGTTACCGATAGCGGTTAAGACGTCAGACGCCACGTTAACCGACCAGCTCAGGTCGTCCTGAACCGTCGCGGTATAGGTGTTGCCCCCGATACCGATCGTGACAGTGTCACCGCTCGCCGCGCCGCTCACTTTCCCGCTCAGGGTTTGACCGGAAGCCACTTCCGCCGCGTTAATCACGTCGTCGGTGGCAACCGCATTAATGGTGACCTGCGGCAGCGCGCTGTCGACCAGCACGCTATGGCTGGTGTTCGCGCTATTACCCGCGGTATCGGTCACGCTGGCCGTCACGCTGTAGCTCGCTTCGCCCAGTACCGAGACGTTTGCCGCCGGAACGGTGACGCTCCAGTTACCGCTGGCATCGGTGGTGGCGGCGTAACTGATACCGTTCAGGGTTACGGTGATGCGGGTCCCGTCCGGCTGGTTGCTGGTGCCGGAGATCAACAGGTCCTGGCCTTTTTCGGTCGCGTTGATCACGTCGTCAACCGCCAGGGTATTGATGGCAATCACCGGCGCGGTCAGGGAGACGTCAAACGCGTGCGTCGTGCTGGTGCTGTTGCCCGCTTTATCGGTGAGTGTGGCGGAAATCGTCTGGTCGCCGTTAGCCAGCGCGCCCACGTCCGCCGCCGGAACGCCCACGCTCCAGTTACCGGCACCGTCCAGCATCGCGGTGTAGTCTTTGCCGTTCAGGGTCAGGGTAATCACATCGCCCGCCTGCGCGCCCGTCACCTTGCCGGTGACAATCAGCGCCTGGCCGTGCTCGGCAATATTAACAATGTCGTCGCCCGCCACCATGTTGAAGATAATCTGCGGCACGGTAGTGTCGACCAGCACGGACGCCCCCGCGCTGGCCGGGTTGCCCGCTTTATCGGACACGGTCACCGTGACCGCCGCGCTGCCGTCGGCGATCCCCGCCAGATCCGCCGCCGGAACGTCCAGCGTCCAGCTGCCGTTCGCCTGCACCTGGGCGGTGTACTGATTGCCGTTGAAGGTCACGTTGACCGTCTGGCCTGCTTCGGCAGTAGACGTCCCGCTCAGGGTCAGATCCTGCGCCGCCTCTGCCGCATTCAGCATGTTGTCGCCGCTGATGGTGTTGATGGTGACCGCTGGCGCGGCGGTATCGACGCTGAATGCCTGCGAGGAAGAGGCCGCGTTGCCGTTCACGTTGGTGACGCTGACCTGTACGCTGGCGTCGCCGTCCTTCAGGCCGCTCAGATCGGCAGCCGGTACGGTGCAGGTCCAGTCGCCGTTGGCATCGACCGTCGTGGTCCAGGTTTTACCCGCAAAGATAATGGTAACGGTCTGGCCCGCTTCAACGTTCGAGGAGGAGCCGGACAGCACCAGATCCTGGCCTTTTTCTGCCGCGTTAAGCACGTTGTCGTCCGTCACGCTGTTGATGCTTATCGCCACCGGGGCGAGATCGACATCCACAACGGTACCGATATTCACCGGGTTGCCGGAGGTATCCTGCGCGCTGGCGCTGATGGTGAGCGACCCGTCCGCCCACCGGGAGACGTCGGCAGCCGGAACCGCAGCCTGCCAGGTGCCATCCGCCATAACCGAGGCGGAATAACTCTTGCCGTTGATGGTCACGGTGACGGTGCTACCCGCCGCCAGGTCGGTGCTGGTGCCGGAGATAACCAGGTTCTGCGCGTGTTCAATAACGTTAATGACGTCGTCACCGGCGACGGTATCAATGCGCAGGCCGGGCAGCTGGGCGTCAATGGTGACATCCAGGGAAGACGATCCGGTATTGCCGTGCGCGTTCGTTACGCTGGCCGATACGGTCAGGTCGCCGTTGCCGAGCGCGGTTAACTGACTCTGGGTTAACGGCAGGCTCCAGGTGAGATCGTCCTGTACGGTGGCCGTGTATGTCTGCCCGCCGAGGATAATCGTGACGGTATCGCCCGATGCCGCGTTAGAAACCTTTCCGGTCAGGGTTTGCCCTGCGGCCACTTCCGCCGCGTTGACGATATTGTCGCCCGCGAGGGTGTTGATGGTGACCACCGGCAGCGAGCTATCCACCAGCACATCGTGCGTGGCAGCGGCGCTGTTGCCCACATTATCGGTGACGCTCGCCGTCACGGTGTAATTGGCTTCACCCAGCGCGCTCACCGCAGAGGCGGGGACGGTAACGCTCCAGTTGCCGCTGGCGTCGGTGGTGGCGGTGTAGTTGATACCGTTCAGATTAACGGTGATGGTGGTTCCTTCCGGCTGGTTGCTGGTACCGGAAAGCAGCAGATCTGCGCCCTTCTCTGCCGCATTGATCACGTCATCCGCGGCCAGCGTGTTAATACCGATAACGGGCGTCACAGTATTGACCACCACATCCACTGAACTGCTGCCGGTGTTGCCGGATTGGTCGGTCACGGAGACGTTAATGGTCCAGGTGCCGTCCGTCAGCCCCTGAACGACGGACGCAGGCAGGCCGAGGCTCCAGTTGCCTGCCGCATCCACCACGGTGGTGTAGTCCACGTTATTGATGGTGATGGTGACCAAATCGCCCGCCGCCGCGCCGGTGACGGAGCCGCTCAGGATCTGCGCCTGAGCATGGGCCAGCTGGTTAACGGTGTTGGTGTCGGTGACGAAATCGTTGATGGTCACCTGCGGCACGGTGGCATCCACCAGCCCAACGCGGTCCGCGCTGCTGCTGTTGCCCGCCACGTCACTGACGGTGGCCGTCACGGTGACATTGCCATCGGTCAGCGCGCCTACGTCGGCGGCAGGCACGTTCAGCTGCCAGCGACCGTCCGCCTGTACCGTGGTCTGGTAAGATTTACCGTTCAGCGTCACGGTGACCGTCTGGCCCGCTTCAGCGGTTGTGCTGCCGCTGAGCACCAGATCCTGCTGCGCTTCTGCCGCATTAATGATGTTGTCGTCGGTCAGGTTATCAAGCGTAATGGCTGGCGGCTGCGTATCGACGATCACCACGCGTGAGGCGTCCGCGCTGTTGCCGTTGACGTTAGTCACGCTGACGCTCACCTGCGCACGCCCGTCGTTCAGCGTTTCCATCGCGCTCGCCGGAACGGTCAGGTGCCAGGAGCCGTCCTGCTGCACCTGTGCAGTAAAGGTTTGATCCGCGAATTTCACCACCACGGTCTGCCCGGCCTCCACGCCCTGCGTCTGACCAGAAAGCGTGACATCCGCACCTTTTTCCGCCGCGTTGAGCATATCGTCAGTGGTTACGGTATCGATGGTGACGGCCACCGCATTCAGGTCAAGCTCGATCGGGTGTTCAGCCGCCACAGTGTTGCCCCAGGCATCTTCCGCGCTGACGCTGACGGTCATGCCTCCCGCCGTCCATGCCTGAAGGTCCGCCGCCGGCACGCCAATCTGCCAGTTGCCGCTGGCGTTAACCGTGGTGACGTATTCGACATTATTGATGGTAACGGTGATCTGTGTGCCTTCGGCCAGATGAGTGCTGGAGCCGGTTACGGCCAGATCCTGCTGCTGCTCGATGGCGTTAATCACGTCATCGCCAGAGATCGTGTTCACGCGCAGGCCCGGCAGTTCGGCGTTGATGTTGATATCACGTTCGCCGGTGCCGGTATTGCCGTGCGCATTGGTGACAGAGGCGCTGAAGGTTAAATCGCCGTCACCAAACGCCTGGAGGTCGGCCGATGGGATCGTCACGCTCCATTTGAGGTCGCTGCCAACCGTCGCGGTGTAGCTCTTGCCGCCCACGGTGACAGAGACGGTATCGCCCGCCGCCGCGCCGGTGACGCGTCCACTGAGGGTTTGGTCAACCGCCGCTTCGGCGTTATTGACCAGGTTATCCCCGGCAAAGGTGTTGACGATCACCTGCGGCAGCACGGTGTCTACCAGCAGATTCGCCTCGGCGGAGCCGCTGTTACCCACGCTGTCGGTGCCGCTGACGCTGACGGTGTAAAGGGTATTCGCCAGATCCAGCACGTCGGAAACCGGCACCTGAACGGACCAGCGACCGTTCTCAACGGTGGCCTGATAGTTAACGTTGTTCAGCGTCACGGTGACAGCGCTGCCGTTCGGCAGATTACTGGTCCCTCTCAGGCTCAGGGGCTGCATGGCCTCCTGCGCATTCAGGACGTTATCCTGGCTGATGGGGTCAAGGGTAAATTCCGGCGGGTTGCCGCTGAGCGTAATACCGTGCGTCGCGCTGCCGGTGTTGCCCGCCGCATCGGTCACGGAGACCGAAATGCTGTGGCTACCTTCCCCCAGCGCGCCAATGACGGAGGCAGGCACGCCGACGCTCCAGCTGCCGTCCGCCTGGACGGCACCGGTAAAGGTCTTGCCACCAACGGTCACGGTGACAACGTCGCCCGCTGCCGCGCCGTTCGCCTGGCCGGAAATAATCTGCGCCAGCCCCTGCTCGCTGGTGTTCAGAATGTCGTCGCCCGCGACGGTGTTGATAGTGACCACTGGCGCTGCGGTATCGACCGTGAAATCGGCGGTGGTGGATGACCCGTTACCCGCTTTGTCGCTGACGTTTACCGTCAGGGTGTGCTCGCCGTTAGCCAGCGCCTGTACTTCACTGGCCGGAAGCGTAACGGACCAGCTGCCGTCGCTGCCCACGGTCGCCGTGTGATTTTTGCCGTTTAGCGTGACCGTCACAATCTGGCCCGCTTCCGCATCGGTTTTCCCGGTCAGCGTCAGCGGCTGATTATGTTCAGCCGCGTTGATGATGTTGTCCTGGGCGATCGTGTCGACAGAGATCACTGGCGAGGCGGTATCCACGCCAATCGTCTGGCTGCCGGACACGGTGTTGCCCGCCGCGTCTTTTCCGCTGACGTTGACCGTCCAGGTACCATCGCCCAGCGCCTGTGCGTCGGCAGCAGGGACCTTCACGCTCCATGCGCCGTTTGCCCCCACTTCTGCGGTATAGGTTTTACCGTTGAGCGTGACGGTAAGCGCCGTTCCCTGGGCCAGGTTTTTGCTGGTGCCGGACAGTGTAAAGCCAGCGGCCTGCTCGCTGGCGTTGATCACGTTATCGCCCGCCGTGGTGGCGAGCGTCACACTGGTATCCGCTGTAGAAACGGTTACGGTAATACTGCCCGCAGAGGTCGTTTTACTGCCGTCGATCTGTACGACGGACCAGGTATGTTCCCCGTCCGCCTGGGTCGGGAGTGTTACCGTCCAGGTGCCGTCCTTCGCAACCATGGTGCTGGCGATGGTGCTGCCGTTGCCGTCTTTAACCTGAATGGTCGCGCCCGGCTGCCCGGTACCGCTAAAGGTTGGGGTGTTGTCATCCGTGACTTCTTTTGCACTCAGCACGCCCTGCTTGTCACCCGCGTTGTCCGTCAGCAAAAATGTCGGCGTGGCGCTTTCGACTTCTTTAGTATTATCAATAACCCTGGTTTTGGTTTCGCCATCGCCGCCGTGAGCCAGCAGTGCGCCGATCGCACCGCCCCCTAACGCCGCACCGGCAATCCAGCCCCACGGCGCATCGCTTAAGACGCTTCCCTGCTCCAGGAAAGGTTCAATGCTGCTAATGGGTGCAGCCTGGGCGGTTAATTCGGTGGCGGCAACGCCTGATGCTTCCCCGGCATCGGCAAATGAAATATGCGTCAACGCCTGGTTATCGTTAAATACCAGCTCGGAATGATTATGGGTTTCCGTGTCTTCGACAAAATAATTATTGCAGCGGATCACGCTGCCATCTTTCATATAAATGAGGAGGTCATTCCCCTGGCGGACATAACGCACCACGTCCTGAGCAGAACCCTGAATTTCAATCACGCTCGGTGAGGAAATAGAGACCGAGAGATTCCCCTCTCCGGTTAATTTCGTCTTCTCTGCCGTTTTGCGAATGATGACATCAACAACTTTTGCGGTACTCATATTCTTCTCCTTGCAGGTGCGCGTATTCCTGTGGATATGTCCACCAGAGGGATGTAGCTATCCTTGGGAAAAATCACCCATTATTGTCTGACTTATTTCGCGCAGAAAGGCGCGCCTTTTTTTAACTTAAATCAGGTAATTTCGCGGCAGCGTTTTTCTCTATTCCGATAAGCGGCAAGAGATTATCCACCGCAGAGGCGTAATTAATCGCCGCACTCCAGCCATCGTATTCAGCCATTATTTTCGCTGAGGTGGCAGACCAGACATCCTGCTCCACGCTGAGCAGATCGTTAATGCTGCGCTTGCTCAGGGTATATTCATTTTTGTAGACATCGCGGGCGCGCAACGCATTTTCCAGCTGACGCTTCCCGGCTTCCATTCGTCCACGCGCCCCGGTCCAGTCGGCCTGTGCGACGGAGGCTTTTTGCAGGACATCAAAACGGGCCTGATCGACCTGGGACGATGCCATTGCCCTTGCGCCCTCGGCCTGACGGACGCGCGCCGAGACCGCGCCGCCCTGATAAAGCGGTGCGTCAATATTGAGCTGGATCTGATCATCCCAGTACGCGCGATTATCAGACTCATAGCGGGTGCGGCCCCCTTTCAGGCTTAAGGTCGGCCAGTGCTGAGATCTGGCGGTTTCTACGCCGTACTGGGCTGAACGCTCCATGTTCTGCGCGGCCATCACCGTTGGGATCAGTGAATAATCAATCCGGTTGAGAGAATCCGGCTCCACGGCCAGACCTCCCGGAACCGGTGAATAGCGTTCAGCCTGTATGCCAGTTAATACCGCCAGCCGCGCGCGGGCGCTGTTCAGAGACGCATTATACTGCTCTACCGTCGCCTGCATCCCGGCGATACGGGTGCGGGTCTGAAGCTCATCAGAGGTGGAGCTTACGCCAGCATCGGCGCGGAGTTTTGCCAGCTGCTCAACGTTTTTAAGCGCCTGCACGTTCTCTTTTGCCGCCTGCAACAGATCGCTGTAGCGTTTTACTTCCACATAGCTGAGGGCCGTTTTTTCCGCGACGGCAGACATCGTGCTCATCAGCTGGTAGCGATAGCTGTCACGCTGAGCTGAAGACTGGCTGATGCTGTTATTGGTCTTGCCAAAATCGTACACCAGCTGCGTCAGGCTCAGGCCCCAGGCTGCGGAATTTCGCAACGAGCCGCTTGAATCGGTGGTCTGGCTGTGACCCGTACTCCCGTTCAGGGCTATTTGTGGCATCCAGCCACTGCGCGCTTCGTCTATTTGTGCCTGGCCGATCCCCAGTTGCGCAGCCTGCTGGCTCACCGAGGGGTCGCGATCGAGAGCGAAAAGAATACTTTCTTTCATCGTCATTGCCGCAACGGGAGATATCCCCGCCTGGCCGTTATTTGCATTAGCCGCAGTCACCACCAGCGAAATTAAGGTCAGGGAGACAGATAATCTGAGCAACCTGTTATTGCATTTCATCTTCATAATATCCCCCGACTCCAGGTGATAGCCAAATAAATACCCAGGAAGAGGTACAAATAATTCTTCAGAAATCCCTCACCTCTTCTCGATTAATTTGGGTAATAGTTCCCCAAGCCCATTTCAATTGAGATGAGAGCCGTTCAATCTCTTTTTTTCTTTTAAGAATTTACTTAAATATTTATTGATTCGCAGCATAACAAAATGTGATATGAGCAACCACACCCGCAATGTTAATGCGGTGTTACAAATAAGAAAAAAGATGGGGTTTCTGGACAAAACGTTATAAAAGGCCTTTCAGATGAAACAAATAAACCCCCTGTAATATAAAGAAAATTCTAAAATGCCCTGGTGTACATTTTTGCGTTAATTTCACCCCGAATCAGACACAAAGATTTTCAAAGAAATGTCAACTTAAGTAATACACCGAATAAAATTGAATTATTTTACTTTAAAAACAAAAACTCATAGATATATGCACTAATTTATAATTAAAAATTAGTTAAACATTCTGGTTAGAGCCAATAATCCGGCAGCTTAAGCCAAATTTTCAAGTAAAACATAGCGATAACAACATACCTAAAAGATACATACATGTTTTTGATGACTGATTAATGCGATATCAATAATCACATCATTAAACTGTTTTTGGATAACATCCCGCACCTGTCGCGATTCCCTTTCCTGCAAAATGCTGTAAACTGCGATTTATTGCGACCTTTTGCAGGATACTGCCCCATGCATAAAACCGCCAGACAGAAATATGTGCTTGATATCATTACTGAGCAAGGCCAGGCCAGCATTACCGAGCTGGCAGAGCGATTGCAGGTTTCGGCGGACACCATCCGTCGCGATCTGACCGACCTGGAAAAACAGGGACTGGCACAAAAAAACCATGGCGGCGCCATCGCGCTGAATCTCTCGACGATGACCCGAGTAAGCAGGAATAGCTTGCTCCCTGAAATTAAGCAGCGGCTGGGTAAACAGGTTGCGCAATGCGTGCCTGCGGGCTCGACGCTTTTTCTGGACGCCGGAAGCACACTGCTGGCCGTTGCCTCTTTCCTTCAGGGGCCGCTGACCATCATCACCCCTTCTCTTGATATCGCCCAGCAGGTTAGCGATCGGGAAGATATTGACCTGATCCTGCTCGGTGGAAAGTGGGATCAGAAACAACGCCTGTTTGCCGGAAGCGCCACCCTTTCCCTGCTCTCTCGCTACCGGGCGGATATTGCCATCCTTGGCGCATGCGCCATCCATGCCGAACTCGGATTGAGCGCCAGTCAGGAGGCGGATGCAGAAGTGAAGCGTGCCATGCTGGCCGCAAGCCAGGCGCACTGGGTAGTCGCCGACCATCTAAAACTCAACCAGTGCGAACCGTATCTGGTGTCAGGGTTATCCGAGATTCATCAACTGTTTTTAGATCGTCCCTGGGCAGAGCTCGGGGACCATAGCGCCTTGCAGGTTACCGTTGGCGCGCATTAACGTGGAGAAGGTCATGAATAAAGTAAAGACAATGAATATTGCGCTGATCGGGTATGGTTTTGTAGGTAAGACGTTCCATGCCCCGCTGATCCAGTCCGTCGAAGGCCTGAAGCTGGCGGTGGTCTCATCCCGGGATGAAGAGAAAGTGAAACGCGATCTGCCGGACGTCCTCGTTGTTGCCACGCCGGAAGAGGCCATTCAGCATCCGGATATCGACCTGGTGGTTATCGCCTCCCCTAACGCGACCCATGCGCCGCTGGCCACCCTGGCGCTCAATGCCGGCAAGCATGTGGTAGTGGATAAGCCGTTTACGCTTGATATGCAGGAAGCGCGAGATCTGATTGCGCTTGCGCAAGAAAAACAGCGCCTGCTCTCGGTCTTCCATAACCGCCGCTGGGATAGCGATTTTCTCGGCATTAAGCAGGTGATTGAGCAAGGCCGTATCGGCAAGGTGAAACATTTTGAGTCGCATATCGATCGTTTCCGTCCGGAGGTTCGCGTGCGCTGGAGAGAGCAAAACGTGCCCGGCAGCGGCCTGTGGTTCGACTTAGGCCCGCATATGATTGACCAGACGCTACAGCTTTTTGGTCTGCCGCAGTCGGTACAGGGCAACATCGCCACCCTGCGTGACGGCGCGGAGATTAACGACTGGGCGCACGTGGTGCTGAATTATCCGGAACACAAAGTGGTCCTCCATTGCAGCATGCTGGTGGCGGGTGGCGTTGCCCGCTTTACCGTCCACGGCGATAAGGCCAGCGTGGTGAAAGCGCACATCGATCAGCAGGAAGCCCAGCTGCTGGCAGGCGTCGTTCCGGGTAGCGAAAGCTGGGGTGAAGACAGCGACGCTATGGTGCTGTTTAATGCCCAGGGTGAAGCCAGCGCTATCCCTGCGCCAAAAGGCGACCAGCGGCAGTACTATATAAACGTGCGCGATGCCCTGAACGGCAAGATTGACAACCCGGTCCATCCGGTGGAAGCCCTGGCGGTGATGGCGGTGCTGGAAGCGGCGGTAAAATCTTCGGAAACGGGTTCAACTCAGGAACTGGACTTAACGGCGCAGGAGCGCGCGCAACTGCAATAAGCCGCAAAAAAATGCCCTGCGGGTTAGCAGGGCATTATCGGTTACTGACGCTTTTTCGGCATCATGCGCAGCAGCGTGTTGTCCTTCCAGAAGTAGTGATGCATCAGCGCGGCAAAGGCGTGCAAACCAATCACGAAGTACCCCAGATTCGCCAGCGTTACGTGCCACTCCTTTAGGGTATCCACCAGGTCAAAATTCCCCTCCGCCGCATGCGGCATCGTCAGGCCAAACGCAAACCAGTCATTTCCCCGGTTATACATCATCACCATGCCGATCAGCGGCAGCGCAATGAACAGCAGGTAGATTACCAGATGCCCGAGATGGGACAGCCCGGTGATCATCGCTTTTGGTTTCGGTTGAATAGGCGGAGCCGGGAATTTGAGGCGGATAAGCAGGCGCGCCACCATCAGCACCAGGATGCTGATCCCGCAGGAAACGTGGATCATATTAATAAGCGGACGATCGGTTCTTGGGAACCACCCTCTGAACTCCATGGCGCAATAGGCCATAATGACTAACAGAAAAACCAGCCAGTGAATGCTGATTTGCAGACCCGTATATTTTGTGCGCATGTTGTTTCCCGATAAAGAATCATTATCGCGCCAACATAACCACCTTTCCTGAAAATGTGAACCCCCTCGCATGGAGGGGGCTCCTGATTACGACTGCAAATAGACCACCTGCGTCTGCAAATACTCATTCAGACCGTGTTTGCCATCCGCCCCGCCGATACCGGATTTACGCCAGCCTGCATGGAAGCCCTGCATCGCTTCAAAGTTTTCGCGGTTAATGTAGGTCTCGCCGAACTTAAGCCCCTTAATGGCTTTCATGGCGACGTTCAGGTCCTGCGTATAAACAGACGAGGTTAAACCGTAGTCGCTGTCGTTGGCCATTTTCAGCGCCTCTTCCAGAGTGTCGAATGCCACCACTGGCAGCACCGGGCCAAAGGTCTCTTCGTGCATGATGGTCATATCCTGACGTACGTCCAGCAGCAGCGTTGGGGGATAAAAATACCCTTTGCCTTCTGCCGCTTTACCGCCAAGGACCACTTTAGCCCCCTCCTGCACCGCGCGCGCCACCTTCTGCTCCACGCGCTCCAGCGCGGCGGCGTTGATCAGCGGCCCCATGGCAATATCCGTTCGCTCAGCCGGATTGCCAAACTGGACGGCTTTCATTGCCTCGCCCAGACGATTCACAAAGCGGTCGTAGATCCCCTTCTGGACATAGACACGTTCCGCACAGTTACACACCTGTCCGGTATTGATGACGCGTGAATCCACAATGGCCTTCACGGCCAGCTCGAGGTCGGCATCGTCCATCACGATGGCCGGGGCTTTACCGCCCAGCTCCAGCCCCACTTTGGTGATGTTTTTCGCCGCCGCAGCCATGATCTTTTCACCTGCCCCGACGCTGCCGGTCATGCTGACCATCGCCACTTTCGGGTTCCCGGCCAGCTCCTGTCCGACGGTTTCACCCCGGCCCAGCACCAGGTTAAAGACGCCTTTCGGCAGGCCAATCTCATCGACGATTTTGGCAAACGCAATGGCGTTGTTTGGGGTAAATTCGCTCGGCTTGATAACGATGGTGTTACCGGTGAGCAGCGCGGGAGCGAGCTTACGGGCAATCAGGAAGAAGGGGAAGTTCCACGGCAGAATGCCGGTGGTGACGCCCAGGGCACGCTTAAACACCAGAATATTTTCGCCCGGACGGTCGCTCTGAATGATTTCCCCTTCATAACGGCGCGCCCACTCGGCCATATAGTCGATATAGTCAGCGGTAAAGTTCACTTCCACTTCCGCCAGCTGCTGGATCTTGCCGCCTTCGGCCACAATCAGCGCGCTGATTTCACTGACGCGCTCGCGGATCCCGGCGGAAATTTTGCGTAGCCAGCTGGCGCGTTCAATAGCAGGCAGCGCCTCCCAGCCAGCCTGCGCGCGATCTGCCGCGTCAATGGCCTTGCGGGCGTCCTCGGCGCTGCCATCGGGAATACGGGAAATGACCTCTTCCGTGGCCGGATTGATCACGTCAATCCATGCATCACCCTGCCAGGCAACAAACTGTCCATCAATATACATAGGATGTTGTACGGGTACTGTCATAACCTGCTCCTGTAATCACACTGTTTTTAACAAGTAAACTTAATGTTAAAAACTATAATTACCGGGGCAATTGCCTACTCTATGAGTCTGTTTTTGTGAGATATCTCATAAAAGAAACGGGTCAGCCCGTTTCCAAAATCACAAATCGGCAACACAGGATGCCCGTTTGCGTAAAAGATGGCGCAAACGGGCAGAGCATCACAGCAGGGAACGGCTCACCAGCGCGTCGGTGAGAATGACGTCGTTTCGCAAGATCTGCCACGCGGCGTCCACATCGGCAGGGATATCGACATGGGCAATGAAATCACGTCCCGCCGGACCGTAGCCGTTGATGTCATCCCTGAGTCGCGGAAATTCACCCAGCACCAGCGACAAGTAGCGCTCTACCGGCCATAACCCCTCGACCGGGCCGCTAAACACCAGACCGTCGTCGCTGTTTTGCAGCACGGGCGTCAGGCCGGGATGACTCACCCATGCGGGCGATGCGGCCTCGTCGCGGCAAACGCGGGCAAACGTAGCCATTGTGCGACGCTGCATTGTCGGGTCCTGCACCACCAGCACCCGGGCGGCGTTCAGTCCGGATTGTTTCATCAACGCCCGGCTGAAGCGGGCGTTTTCGCCACAGTTGGTCGACTGATCCTCAACGTGAAGATGCTCGGCCGGAATGTTCCAGAACTCACGGGCGATGTCGGCCAGAATAGCCGCCTCAGCACGTCCGGTGGTGGGTATCCTGTTATAACGGGGGTGTTTCGCAATCGCGGCGTAGAGGAAGGTCGTCGAGTGACCGATCCCGCCGCTGATGATCAGAGGAACACCCTGTTCAGCCGCGATTTTACAGGCAGCATCAATCGCGGGGATCACCGCATTACCCGCCAGAATCACCAGATCAACGGGCTGGTTGTCCTGATAGTCGTCCTGAGCAAGCCACGCCCCAACGGTATTCACGGCGTCGAGGGTTGTGCCAGGCAGACAGGGAAAAAGTGCCATTGTCATCGTTACCTCCTTACAGCATACAGAGCCTTCGATTATCCCCCTTTCTTCGCGTCATGCTATGGCATGAATGCTGAAAAAAAGGGGCCGGGATGTGCTCAAAAAGCACTCACATTTGATTAACATGAGAAAATCGTATTCACTTGAATTATGATTTGCGTCAGCCTTAGAATCATTAGCCCGCTCACAATTCAACTTTTTGAAAGGTAAACCCCGTTATGCGCCTGCCCCAACGCGACCCTTATGCTCCTCGCGAGTGGCAGCCACACGAGAAACCCGCCCTGCTGGGTTCCCCTTCCACCCCGGAACATCCAACGTCGAAACGAATCGCCTATGGCGTGGTCGGCCTGCTGGTGTGTCTGACCGGGGCGCTGGGTAACGCGGTCGTCACCGCCAATCTGCAAAATCTGCAAGGCACCTTTGGCGCCTGGTCGACTGAAATCGCCTGGTTGCCTGCCGTCTATGTCATGACCAACGTCTCCATCAACCTGCTGCTGGTAAAGTTTCGCCAGCAGTACGGTTTGCGCGCCTTTACGGAAGGCTTCCTGGTGCTGTATGTGCTGGTCACCTTTTTCCACCTGTTTGTGAACGATCTCAGCTCGGCGCTGATGGTACGTGCGGCACACGGGATGGTCGCCGCCGCGCTCAGCTCGCTCGGCATTTATTACCAGATCCAGGCCTGGCCCGCGAAGCACCGACTGAAGGCGCTGACCATCGGCATAACCGGGTCGTCGCTGGCGATCCCGCTGGCGCGGCTGTTCTCCACCGAGCTGTTACAGCTTGACGAGTGGCGCGGGCTGTACTTCTTCGAGCTGGGTCTGGCTCTGATCTCCCTGGCCTGCGTGATGGCGCTCAAGCTGCCGCCGGGCGATCGGCGCAAGGTCTTCGAGAAGAAAGATTTCATCACCTTCTTTTTGCTTGCGCCCGGCATGGCGCTGCTGTGCGCGGTTCTGTCGTTAGGGCGTCTGGACTGGTGGTTTGAAGCGCCGTGGATCGGCCGGGCGCTGGCTCTCTCGCTGGTGCTGATTGTCTCCGCGATCGTGTTTGAACATAACCGCAACAACCCGCTGCTTAATACCCGTTGGCTCTCCAGCGGCAGCATCGTACGCCTGGGGCTGATCATGCTGCTGATTCGCATCGTACTGGCGGAGCAGAACACGGGCGTCATCGGCTGGCTGCAATATGTAGGCTTACAGAATGAACAGATGACCCATCTGGCGTGGGCTATTTTCGCCGGGATCGTCTGCGGTATCGTCACCAGCTGTCTGACGATTAAGCCCACTAAACTGGCCTGGCCGATTATCACCTCGCTGGCGCTGATGATCGTTGCCTCGCTGCTGGACAGCCAGTCCAACAACCTGACCCGGCCGGATCAGCTTATATTCAGCCAGTTCCTGCTGGGCTTCGGCAGCGCGTTCTTCCTTGCGCCTGCGATGCTGGCCGCCATTGGCGGGGTGATCGCCGATCCGCGCAATCTGGTCAGCTTTTCCGTGATGTTTGGCATGAGTCAGAACCTTGGGGGCCTGCTGGGTTCCGCGATCCTCGGCACCTTCCAGACCTGGCGCGAGAAGTACCATTCCAGCCTGCTGGCTGACCAGCTCACCACCCTTAACCCGCTGGTGAACGAACGCATACAGCTTTACACCCAGATGTACAAAAGCCTGGTTGGCGACAGTTCCCTGCTGGGAACCCAGGCCATAACTCAGCTTCAGTCGGTGACGACGCTTGAGGCGAATATTCTGGCTTACAACGATACTTATCTCCTGACGGCGAGCATTGCCACTGCCACGCTGGTCTGGATTTTATGGCGCTTGCTGCGTCTGCGCATCACCGCCCGTATGGCCCTTAAGAACGCCACTGGCAACAAGTAATGATTATTTTTCTGGAGAAGTTATGAGTCAGCAGGATGCCGCCAAAGAGCAGGCCAACACCCGCAAAAATGTGCGCGTCGTTTCCATTTTCACCGCCGCGGCTATCGGCATTGTCGGGGTACTGGTGATCCTTTATGCCTGGCAACTGCCCCCGTTCACGCGTCATGCCCAGTTTACCGATAACGCCTACGTGCGCGGCCAGACCACGTTCATCAGTCCGCAGGTAAACGGCTACATTACCGAGGTCCATGTTCAGGATTTCGCGCAGGTTAAAAAAGGCGAGCTGCTGTTGCAGATAGATGACCGCATCTATCGCCAGCGCGTCCATCAGGCCGAGGCGCAGCTGGCAATGAAAATTGCAGCCCTGAATAACAACCTGCAACAGCGCAAAAGCGCGGAAGCGGTGATTGCCAAAAACGAGGCGGCGCTGAAAAACGCCCGTGCCCAAAGTCTGAAAACCCAGGCGGATTTGAAACGCGTGAAAGAGCTGACCGCGGACGGTTCCCTCTCCATTCGCGAGCGCGATTCGGCGCTGGCCAGTGCCGCCCAGGGGAGCGCCGATATCGACCAGGCAAAAGCAACGCTTGAGATGTCGCGTCAGGATCTACAAACGGTCATCGTCAATCGCGGTTCGCTGGAAGCGGACGTTGAGAATGCGAAAGCCGCGCTGGAGCTGGCGCAGATCGATCTGCAAAACACCCGCATTGTCGCGCCGCGTGACGGTCAGCTTGGGCAGATTGCAGTGCGTCTGGGGGCGTACGTCACCGCCGGGACGCACCTTACCACGCTGGTCCCGCCGCAGCACTGGGTGATCGCCAATATCAAAGAGACGCAGCTGGCGAATTTACGCGTCGGACAGCCGGTGAAATTTACCGTCGATGCCTTAAACGATAAAGCCTATCAGGGCCGCGTGGAGAGCATATCCCCGGCCACAGGGGTCGAGTTCAGCGCTATCACCCCGGACAACGCCACGGGCAACTTTGTTAAAATCGCCCAGCGCATCCCGGTACGCATTGAGGTACTCGGTGAGCCGGAGGCGTACCGGCTGCTGCGTCCTGGCATGTCGGTGCAGGTGACCATCGACACGCGGGAGGCGAAACAATGACGCTTCGCCCGATAGCCGGCCTGCTGATAATGACTATCCTGGCGGGATGCCAGTCGGTAGACGTTGAGCCCGCCAAATCGTCCCTGCACATACCGGCCCAGTGGCGCGCGACGTCGGGGCCAGCCAGCCCGACAGAGCAGCTCTGGTGGCGAAATTTTCACGACAGCAATCTGAATCGCTATGTGGATCAGGCGCTGAAGAATAACAGCGACGTGCTGATTGCCCGCGAGCGGATTAACGAGTACCAGGCCCGGGTGTACGCCGCTGACGGCAGCCTGTTCCCGTCGCTTGACGCGGGCGTGACCGGGACGCGCGCGCGCTCGCAGTCCGCCGCCACGGGGCTTCCGGTATACGGTACGTTGTACAAAGGCAGCCTGACCGCCAGCTACGACGTGGATATCTGGGGCGTAAACCGCAGCACCTCCCGTGCCGCTGAAGCGTCGCTGGAGGCACAAAAGGCGGCGGCTGCGGCGGCTGATCTGACCGTCGCATCCTCGGTGGCCTCCGGGTACGTCACCCTGCTGTCGCTGGACGAACAGCTGCGCGTTACCCGGTCCACGCTGAAGTCGCGTGAAGAGGCGTTCAACCTCGCCAAGCGACAGTTTGAGACGGGATACAGCTCTCGCCTTGAGCTGATGCAATCGGATTCTGAGCTGCGCGCCACCCGCGCCCAGGTTCCACTGCTTCAGCACCAGATTGCGCAGCAGGAAAATGCGCTTAGCCTGCTGCTGGGCAGCAACCCGGGTGACGTTGCGCGCGGTGAAAGCTTTGATGCCCTGACGCCGCTGAAACTGCCCTTCCAGCTGCCGTCGACGCTACTGAACCGGCGCCCGGATATCGTCCAGGCTGAACGTCAGCTGATTGCGGCGGACGCGACGCTGGCGGCATCGCGCGCCAGCCTGCTGCCGTCGATCAACCTCACGGCCACGGGATCGGTGCAGGATCGCACGCTGTCGGGATTGCTGGATAACCCGCTACAGCTCTGGAGCGTGGGCGGCAGTATTCTTGCGCCGCTGCTGAACCGTCAGGCGCTGAATGCGCAGGTAGATATCTCTCAGTCCCAGCGGAATCAGGCGCTGTATAGCTACGAAAAAACCGTGCGTAACGCGTTTGCTGAGGTGAATGACAGCCTTGATGCCATCACCCGCTATCAGGAACAGCTTACCGAGCTGCTGGCACAGCAGACGGTCGCGCAGGAGACGCTGCGGATTGCGCAAAACCGCTACCGCAACGGATACTCTTCTTATCTGGATGAGCTCGATGCGCAGCGCACGCTGTTCTCGGTGCAGACCAGCGTGGTACAGGTGAAAAACAACCTGCTGCTGGCGCAAATTGATTTGTATAAAGCGCTGGGCGGCGGTTGGGTCAGTGCCTGAAGACATGCCGGGTGGCGGCTACGCCTTACCCGGCCTACGTGCTCTACATGCTCTCCCGTAGGCCCGGTAAGCGCAGCGCCACCGGGCAAGGGTTATACCCGGAGAAACGATAAAAAGCCGGGTGGCGGCTACGCCTTACCCGGCCTACATGCTCTACATATTCTCCCGTAGGCCCGGTAAGCGCAGCGCCACCGGGCAAGGGTTATACCCGGAGAAATGATAAAAAGCCGGGTGGCGGCTACGCCTTACCCGGCCTACATGCTCTACATATTCTCCTGTAGGCCCGGTAAGCGCAGCGCCACCGGGCAAGGATTATACCCGGAGAAACGATAAAAAGCCGGGTGGCGGCTACGCCTTACCCGGCCTACATGCTCTACATATTCTCCCGTAGGCCCGGTAAGCGCAGCGCCACCGGGCAACGGTTTTAGCCGGAAATCTGCTCCATCGCCTGCAAGATACGCTTATCCGAAATGGGATACGGCGTTCCCAGCTGCTGAGCGAAGAAGCTGACGCGCAGCTCCTCGATCATCCAGCGGATCTCCCGCACGTCGTCGTCATCGCGACGCGCCGGCGGCAGTTTGTTGAGCCACTGCTGCCACGCCTGCTGCACGTTTTCGACTTTCAGCATCTGCGCACGATCGCGATGCGGATCGACCGCCATTTTCTCCAGACGCTTCTCTATCGCCTGCAAATAACGCAGCGTATCGCCCAGACGCTTAAAGCCATTGCCGGTGACAAAGCCGCGATACACTAGCCCCGCCATCTGCGCCTTGATGTCCGACAGCCCCAGGGCCATGGTCATATCCACCCGCCCCTTCAGGCGCTTGTTGATATTGAACACGGCGGTAAGGATCTGCTCGACCTGTTTGGCAATCTCGACCACGGTGTCGTTCAGCTCCGCGCGCACCTTTTCATGAAGCTGAGCAAAGCCCTCTTCCGTCCAGACCGGACCGCCGGCCTCGTGGATCAGCTTATCCACACCGCAGGAGATGCAGTCGTCGATCAGGTCCAGCACCTTACCGTACGGGTTAAAGTAGAGCCCCAGCTTGGCTTTGTTCGGCAGCTTCTCGTGCAGATACTTAATCGGCGACGGGATGTTAAGCAGAAGCAGTCGACGCAGCCCGCGCCACATCATCTGCTGTTGCTCCTGCGGATTGTCAAAGAGCTTAATCGCCACGCTGTCGCGCTCATCCACCAGCGCGGGCCAGGCTTTCACCCTGTAGTTCCCGCGCTTCTGCTCGTAGCTTTCCGGGAGCTGACCAAAGCTCCAGATGTGCAGCCCGCTCTGCTCAATGCCGTCATCGGCCACCGCAGAGAGCGTCTCCTGGACTTTACCTTTCAGCGCCTCTTTCAGCTCCGTCAGAGAACGGCCTTCGAGCAGCTTTTTGTTTTTATCGTCCACCACGCGGAATGTGATTTTCAGGTGATCGGGCACCTGATCCCAGTTCCAGTCGTCGCGGTCGATGGTGGTCCCGGTCATGCGGCGGAACTCACGCTCCAGGGCGTCCAGCAGCGGCAGCTCCAGCGGCGTGACGCGGCCTAAAAACGCTTCGGCGTAGTTCGGCGCCGGCACAAAGTTACGCCGCACCGGTTTAGGCAGGGATTTGATTAACGCAATGACCAGCTCGCGGCGCAGGCCGGGGATCTGCCACTCAAACCCGCTCTCTTCCACCTGGTTTAACAGCGGCAGCGGAATGTGCACCGTCACACCATCGGCATCCGCGCCCGGCTCAAACTGATAGGTCAGACGCAGCTTGAGGTTGCCCTGATGCCAGAAGTTCGGGTAATCGAGTTTGCTGACCGACTCCGCGCCCTCTTTGATCAGCATGCTCTTTTCGAAGTTGAGCAGGTCCGGGGCCTCTTTGCTGGCTTTCTTCCACCAGCTGTCGAAATGGCGCGCCGAGATCACATCGTGACTGATGCGCTGATCGTAAAACTCAAACAGCGTCTCGTCGTCCACCAGAATGTCGCGACGGCGGGACTTGTGCTCAAGCTCTTCCACCTCGGCGCGCAGCTTCAGGTTTTCGCGGAAGAAGGCATGACGCGTCTGCCAGTCGCCTTCCACCAGCGCGTGGCGGATAAACAGCTCGCGACTCAACGCCGGATCGATCTGGCTGTAGTTAACCTTACGCGCGGCCACCACCGGCAGGCCGTAGACGGTGACTTTTTCCGTCGCCATCACCGCGCCCTGCCCGCGCTCCCAGTGCGGCTCGCTGTATGAGCGTTTCAGCAGGTGCTGCGCCACTGGTTCAACCCACTCCGGATCGATACGCGCGGCAATACGCCCCCACAGACGGCTGGTTTCCACCAGCTCGGCGACCATGGTCCACTTCGGCGGCTTCTTAAACAAACCGGAGCCCGGGAAGATGGAGAAACGCGCGTTGCGTGCGCCGGTATATTCCTGCTTATCCGCATCCTTCATCCCGATATGAGACAACAGGCCGGTCAACAGGGCGATATGGATTTCGCGGTACTCCGCCGGTTCACTGTTCACCGGTATACCCAGCTCTTTCACCACCTGGCGCAGCTGGGTGTAGATATCCTGCCACTCGCGTACGCGCAGATAATTGAGGAAATCCACCCGGCACTGACGGCGGAACTGGTTCGAGGAGAGCGCTTTTTGCTGCTCGCCAAGGTAGTTCCACAGGTTCACAAAGGCGAGGAAATCGGACTCTTTATCGTGGAAGCGACGGTGTTTTTCATCCGACGCCTGCTGCTTGTCCATCGGACGCTCGCGCGGATCCTGAATGGAGAGCGCCGAGGTGATGATCATCGCCTCGCGCACGCAGCCGTGTTTTTGCGCCTCCAGCACCATGCGCGCCAGACGCGGGTCGACCGGCAACTGGCTAAGCTGGCGGCCCAATGGCGTTAGCTTGTAGGCCGTCGCCTGTTCGTCGGTGGTGATGGCCCCCAGCTCTTCCAGCAACCGCACCCCGTCCTGAATATTGCGCTTATCCGGCGCTTCCACAAACGGGAAGGCGGCGATATCGCCCAGCCCCAGCGCGGTCATTTGCAGGATAACGGATGCCAGGTTGGTCCGCAGGATCTCCGGATCGGTAAACTCCGGGCGCGACAGGAAATCGTCTTCCGAATAGAGACGAATACAGATCCCTTCCGACACGCGGCCGCAGCGGCCCTTACGCTGATTAGCCGACGCCTGCGAAACCGGCTCAATCGGCAGGCGCTGAACTTTGGTGCGGTAGCTGTAGCGGCTGATGCGCGCCGTACCCGGGTCGATCACGTATTTAATGCCCGGTACGGTCAGCGAAGTTTCGGCCACGTTGGTCGCCAGCACGATGCGGCGCCCGCTGTGCGGCTGGAACACGCGGTTCTGCTCGCTGTTCGACAGTCGCGCGTACAGCGGCAGGATCTCGGTATGGCGCAGATCGCGCTTGCTGAGCGCATCGGCGGTATCGCGGATCTCGCGCTCGCCGCTCATGAAGATCAGAATGTCGCCAGAACTCTCGTTGCCCAGCTCGTCGACGGCATCAAAGATGGCCTGAAGCTGGTCGCGCTCGGTATCGTCCGCCTCTTCCACAATCGGGCGATAGCGCACTTCCACCGGATACGTGCGTCCTGACACCTCGATAATCGGCGCATTGTTGAAATGTTTTGAGAAGCGCTCCGGGTCGATGGTCGCGGAGGTGATGATGATTTTCAGATCCGGACGCCGGGGCAGCAGCTCTTTGAGGTAGCCGAGCAGGAAGTCGATGTTCAGGCTGCGCTCGTGCGCTTCATCGATGATGATGGTGTCGTACTGCATCAGCAGACGATCCTGCTGGATTTCCGCCAGCAGGATACCGTCGGTCATCAGCTTAACCATGGTGTTATCGCTGACGTGGTCGCTGAATCGCACCTTGTAGCCGATGCAGCCACCCGGCTCCGTTTGCAGCTCTTCCGCAATACGGTTCGCCACGGTGCGCGCCGCCAGACGACGCGGCTGGGTGTGACCGATCAACCCTTTCACCCCGCGGCCCAGCTCCATGCAGATTTTCGGCAGCTGAGTGGTTTTACCTGAACCGGTTTCCCCCGCGACGATCACCACCTGGTGGTCGCGTACGGCCTCAAGAATGTCCTGTTTCTTCTGGCTGACGGGCAGATTTTCCGGATAGGTAATCTCCGGACGTGCGGCTTCACGCAGCACAACTTTCCCTGCCGCCTGTTCAATCTCGTTGGCCATCTCCTGGTAAATGGCCTGTTGTGCATCAGGATTTTTAACCTTCTTAACGCCGTGCAGACGGCGCGCAAACCGCTGTTTATCGCGCAGCATCAGCGAATCAAGCTTTTGCATCAGCATCGGGAAGGTCAATTTTTGGTGTTCTGTCATAGCGTTAACGGGCAGTGCACTGCCGGATAAAATCTCTTTTTAATGATTGGTATAGAGTACCACATCAGCGCTTTTCGCGCCTTATTCAAAAAATTCGAACATAGGCTTCGATATATTGCGCTATCCCTGTGGCAGGATTGTGAATAAAGTGTCAACAAGCAACGGGGCAACCCCCTCAATCAAATACAAAACAGGAATTTCCCATGAGCAAAGTATTAGTGTTGAAATCCAGTATTCTGGCAGGGTATTCACAGTCTGGTCAGCTGTCTGACTATTTCGTTGAACAGTGGCGTGAACAGCACAGCGCGGATGAAATCACCGTGCGTGACCTGGCGGCAAACCCAATTCCTGTGCTGGACGGCGAGCTGGTTGGCGCGCTGCGTCCGAGCGATGCGCCTCTTACCCCGCGTCAGCAGGAAGCCCTGGCGCTCTCCGACGAGCTGATTGCTGAGTTGCAGGCGCACGACGTTATCGTGATCAACGCCCCAATGTACAACTTCAACATTCCTACCCAGCTGAAGAACTACTTCGACCTGGTGGCGCGTGCTGGCGTAACCTTCCGTTACACCGAGAACGGCCCGGAAGGTCTGGTGAAAGGCAAGCGTGCGGTTGTACTGACCAGCCGCGGCGGTATTCACAAAGATACCCCTACCGACCTGGTCGCACCGTACCTGACGCTGTTCCTGGGCTTCATCGGCATTACCGACGTGAACTTCGTGTTCGCTGAAGGTATCGCTTACGGCCCGGAAGTGGCCACCAAAGCGCAGACCGACGCGAAAGCCGCTATCGACAGCCTGGTCGCTGCCTAAGTTTTCCCCCTCTCACCGCCCGGTGGGAGGGTTTTTCTTTTCCCCCGTATTTCGTTATCATCCGCACCCACTCTCCAGCCCGGCGGCCTGATGTCTGTCATTATCGATACGTTTATTGCACCACACTGTCACGACGACATTGAGATCCTCTGGCAGGACGAGCATCTGCTGCTGATCAATAAACCTTCCGGTCTGCTCAGCCTGTCGGGGAAAAATCCGCAAAACCTCGATTCCGTCCACCACCGTCTTGTTCAAACCTTTCCCGGCTGCACGCTGGTGCATCGTCTTGATTTTGGCACTTCGGGTCTGATGGTCATTGCGCGTAACAAAGCGATCAACGCCGCGCTTTGCCACCAGTTCAGTCAGCGCGCCGTGAACAAGGTTTACACCGCCCTGCTGTGCGGACATGTGGAACAGGACGAAGGGACCGTGGATGCGCCGATTGCCAAAGATCCGGCGCTGTTTCCGCTGATGACGATCTGTGCCCGCACCGGTAAGCCCGCTCGCTCCCGCTATCGGGTGGTGGAACGTATTTACCAGGATACGACAATGCCGCTGACGCGGGTTGAGCTTACCCCGGAGACCGGGCGCACCCACCAGCTGCGCATTCACTGCCAGCAGTTAGGCCACCCTATTCTGGGGTGCGATCTGTATGGTGGTCTGGAATGGCCGGGGGCGGAAGAAACGCCCCGGCTGATGCTGCATGCAAGCGCTCTGAATTTTATTCATCCGCTGAGCGGCGAGACGATAAACGCCCGTCACGCCGCGCCGTTCTGAGCGGGGATTACCACATTAAATCGTCAGGGATTTTGAAGTCTGCGTACGGATCGTCTTCGTCCTGCTCTTCCTGACTCAGGGCGCTGTTTAGCACAATGCTGTCCGCATCGCGCTGGGCAATTTTATCCGCCACTACCGCCGGGATAATCGCGTAATCACAGTCGCCATTCGCGTTAATCACCAGTCGGGCAATCGCCAGACGGCCGTTGATCAGCTGGGTTTGCGTCTGCTTATCGACCTCGATTTTTTTGATAAGGTTGCCGTCGGTAAAGTTAAAGGTAATGTTGCCCTTCGCCACGGTGATGCGGTTCATCTCAATCAGCTGCTTCACCTGCGCCCTGAACTCTTTTGCCAGCACCGCCTGTTTTTGCTGTTCGCTCAGCTGTTTATCACGCTCCAGCTGGGCTTTCTTGTTCTCTTCAACAGCCTCTCTCGCCTCGCGAGCCTGGACGCGGGATTTTTTCGCCGTGCGCTGGACCTTCGCCATCTTTTTACTGCTGACTAAGCCCGCTTTCAGCATCTGCTCTTGTAGGGTGAGTTTTGTCATGTTCGTTTAAACCGGTTGGAAATGTCGGGGGATTATACCTGAATCGCGCAGTTCATGAAGAACCCTCATGTTGCAGTGAAATTAAGTCACTTCCCCTGCGCCAGTGGCTCAGGCATAAATTATGCATTGATAACGTTCCGGCAACATGAACTTAGGATGCATAACCAAATGAGTCAGGCTTTCACATTTACCCTTAAGCGCAGTTGCTTTGATGAAAATTATAACCCGTCAGAAAACACGCGTACCACCACCAACTTCGCCAACCTGGCGCGTGGCGAGAAGCGTCAGGAGAACCTGCGCAATACGCTGGTGATGATCAACAACCGCTTTAACGCGCTGGCGAGCTGGGATAACCCGAAAGCTGACCGCTATGCCGTCGAGCTGGAGATTATTTCAGTCGATATGAATATCGGCGGCGATTTTACTTTCCCGGCCATCGAAATTCTGCAAACGACGATCGTGGATAAAAAAACCCACGAGCGCATCGAAGGCATCGTCGGAAATAACTTCTCATCGTATGTTCGTGACTATGATTTCAGCGTCCTGCTGCTGGAGCATAATAAAGACCGGGCCCGTTTCTCTCTCCCCGAGAATTTTGGCGAGCTGCACGGCAATATCTTTAAAAGCTTCGTTCATTCTGCGGAATATCAGGCGAACTTTAAAAAAGCGCCGGTGATCTGCCTGAGCGTCTCCAGCAAAGACACCTATCGTCGTACCGGTAACCACCACCCGGTGCTGGGCTATGAGTACCAGCCGGACGGCGAGTCGCTAACGGAACAGTACTTCGCGAAGATGGGCCTGAAGGTTCGCTATTTCATGCCGGAAAACAGCGTCGCGCCTTTTGCCTTCTTCTTCACCGGCGATTTACTGCGTGATTACACCAATCTGGAACTGATCGGCACCATCAGCACCATGGAGACGTTCCAGAAGATCTATCGACCAGAAATTTACAATGCCAATTCCGCTGCGGGACAGTGCTATCAGCCCGACCTGAATCAGCAGGATCACTCATTAACCAAAATCGTCTATGACCGTGAAGAGCGCAGCCGGCTGGCCATTGAACAGGGTAAATATACCGAAGAGCGGTTTATCAAACCCTATAAAACCCTTCTTGAGCAGTGGTCTCAACACTTCACGCTTTAATTTAATACGGATAAAAGGTTCTTTTATGAAAACATTGCTCCCGACATCAACGGCTGGCAGCCTGCCGAAACCCACCTGGCTTGCGCAGCCGGAAACGCTCTGGTCGCCGTGGAAACTCCAGGACGAGGAATTACTGGCAGGGAAACAGGATGCGCTGCGTTTGTCTCTGGATGAACAGATTCGCGCCGGGATTGATATCGTCAGCGACGGGGAACAAACCCGCCAGCATTTTGTCACCACCTTTATTGAACATCTCAGCGGCGTGGATTTTGAGAACCGTCAGACGGTGCGCATCCGTAACCGCTACGATGCGAGCGTGCCGACCGTGGTAGACGCGGTGGCGCGACAGAAGCCGGTGTTTGTTGACGACGCTAAATACCTGCGCCAGCTGACTGACAAGCCGATCAAGTGGGCGCTGCCCGGCCCGATGACCATGATCGACACGCTATACGATGCCCACTATAAAAGCCGCGAAAAGCTGGCCTGGGAGTTCGCTAAAATTCTCAATCAGGAGGCCCGCGAGCTGGAAGCGGCCGGCGTCGACATTATTCAGTTCGACGAACCTGCCTTTAACGTCTTTTTCGACGAGGTGAATGACTGGGGTATCGCCGCACTGGAGCGCGCCATTGAAGGGCTGAAATGCGAAACCGCGGTACATATCTGTTACGGGTACGGCATCAAAGCCAATACGGACTGGAAAAAGACGCTCGGCTCCGAGTGGCGCCAGTATGAAGAGGCATTTCCAAAGTTACAGACCTCGAAGATCGATATCATCTCGCTGGAGTGCCACAACTCGCGCGTGCCGATGGATCTGCTGGAGCTTATCCGCGGTAAAAAAGTGATGGTCGGGGCAATTGACGTCGCCACCCAGACCATCGAAACGCCGGAAGAGGTGGCCGATACGCTGCGCAAGGCGTTGCAGTTTGTTGATGCAGACAAGCTCTATCCGTCCACCAACTGCGGTATGGCCCCCCTTTCCCGCCAGGTCGCCAACGGTAAGCTGAAGGCGTTAAGCGCCGGGGCTGACATTATCCGTCGCGAGCTTGCCCGCTAACCTTCAGGTTTGCCAGTACAGTGGCGTACCGAATCGCTCAATATAGTAATCAATCACCGCCCTGACGTTCAGGGGCGGATGACGCGCGTTCGGGTAAATCGCCGCAATCGTCAGTGGCTCCGTATTAATTGAACACTCCATTTCCGGCAGCAGTGCCACCAGCTCACCGCTTTTGAGCCGTTCGCTCACCATCCAGTCCGGGAAAAGCACAACGCCCATGCCGCCCAGCGCCGCAATCAGGAGCGTTTCCGCGTTATTGGAAGTCATCAGCGGTACAATGGGATAGTGAACCCACGCCTCGCCCGGCTGCCGGATCAGCCAGCGGTTAGGCCCGGACGAGCCGCGGTAAACCAGACAGTGGTGACGGCTGAGATCGTCCGGCCCCTCGGGCGCGCCATGTTTTTGCAGATAGTCCGGCGAGGCCGCCAGATGGTAGAACTGCTGCCCGAACACCCGGGCGTGAAACGAGGAGTCCGTCAGCGCGCCGATGCGGAAGATAACGTCCGCGGCGTCACGGTGCGGATCGATAAAATCGTCGGTGAGGGTCAGTTCAATGGAGAGACGAGGGTAACGCGCCAGAAGCCCCGGCAGGCCCGGCGCGATGTGCCTTTGTCCGAAAAAGACCGGGCCATTGATACGCAGCGTGCCCGACGGCTCGCGGGCGCGTTCATCCAGCTCGCGTCGCGCGTCCTCCATATTCCCGGCCATCGCCCGGGCATAGCGCACAAAAAGATGCCCGCTCTCTGTGGGCATAATCGCCCGCGTGTTGCGGTAGAAAAGCTGTTGCCCGAGGGCGTCCTCAAGCTGGTGGATCACGCGTGAGACCTGCGACGCAGAAATCCCTTCCCGCCTCGCCACCACGGAAAAATTCTGCGTTTCATAAACGTCGATGAAGATCAGCAGCGCGCGAATGCTGATATGTCCGGCATCCATCATTAATGCATTTCCTGCAAAGGTGTTTCCTGCATTATGGCATTTTTCTCATTGATGTTCAGACGTAATCTTCTCCGCCTGGAAAAAGGAGAAAAAGCGTTATGCACATTATTTTAATTTTACTGGTGATTGCCGGCGGCATGGGGCTGTCCGTGGAAGCCGGGCTGCTGGGGCCGCTGGGCGCAGAGGTGGGCGACCTGTGGGCGGCGTTCAGCATATTCAGCGTGGGAACGGGGCTGACGTTTCTGCTGATGCTGTTTTTCAGCCCGCGCAACAGTCCCTCATTTTTTGCGCAGCCTTCATGGCACCTGTTGGGCGGCGTGCTCGGCCCGGTTTACGTCATCATTCTCACCATTGCCACGCCTGCGATCGGCATTGCCATGACGATGATCGGCATTCTGGCAGGCCAGGTTTTTAAAAGCCTAATTATTGACCACTATGGCCTGCTGGGTACGCCGCACCGCAGGATCGATACAAAACGCATTATTGCGCTGGGATTTATCATCGCCGCGCTCATTCTCGTGGCGCAGGGGTAACGTTATGACAGTAATTATGATTATTCTGGCGGTGATTGGCGGCGCTACGCTGAGCATTCAGGCTGCTATTAACGGGCAATTAGGCAGCAGCGTGGGGGTATTTAAAAGCGCGTTTCTGACGTTTTCCGTCGGCGCGCTGGTGACCGCCCTGCTGATCTTCTTTTTTGAGCCGAAACAGGCGGTCAGCCTGATGGATGTACCCAAATGGCAGCTTCTGGGCGCCCTCTGCGGCGTGCCCTATATCGTGATTATGGTGCTCGCAGTGCAGCGCATCGGGACCGCCGTTGCCACGGTAGCGGTTATCCTGGGCCAGCTGGCCATGAGCATGCTGATTGATAACTTTGGCTGGCTGAACAATGAAGCCATTCCGTTTTCAGTGAGCCGTTTCGGGGCCGTCGTCTGCCTGAGTATTGCGCTCTTCTTCATCTACTCAAGCAGTAAACCTCAGCCCGAAGAGGATTGACCGCCCTCTTTGCGGGTAAAGAACAGCGTCACCGTGGCGACGGTGACGCCAAATTTCTTCATCTCGGTTTTATTAAACAGACGGGTGCTGTCCTGCAAATACATCCAGTCATCAAAGTGCAGCAGCCAGGTTTTGCCGTCCGCCTTCACGTTCATGCTGTAGCGCCAGTTAAGGGCATTGCCCGCCGCCTGGCCTGTCGCGCCACCTTCTATGTCACCCGCCGTGCCTTCATAGCGATTCTGCCCTACGCGGCGGATATGCCAGACGCGCTGCTGCTTCTCGCCGTCATCGTAGACAAAATGTTCATTCAGGGTCAGCGTATCGCCGATAACATCCCCGGCGATCTCGACGTGAAAACGACGGATCTGCTTACCGCTGCGATCCTGCACCATCCCCCACGCCTCGGTTTTCCCCTGGAAGTAAGTAAAAATATCAAGCCGTGGCTGCTGCTGACGATACTCTGTCACCTCGGTGCTACATCCGGCCACCAGCATCGTCAGGGCAAGCGCCATTAACAGGAAACGTTTCATTGTGGTCCTCCGATTAACTGCTGACGCAGTTCAGGATACTCGCTCAGCCAGGCTTCACTCTGCGGCTCCTGCTGCAAAATGCCCTGCGCCTGCCACTGGTCGCGGGTCGCCTCAACCAGGTCGTCACCATCGATGTCCCGGGCATAGGTGATAATCAGCGCATTATCGCCGTCTAACCCTGTATAGCTGCCGTCGTGCGTCAGAAGCTGAGAGGTATAAACGGTAAACGGCCCCCAGACGCTCGCCGATCAGGTAGGCCACCGGCCCGCCCAGGGTCGCCAGTACCGTCAGCAACCAGCCCGGCAAGGTGGTCGTGCGGGTCAGTTGCGTCCAGACGGTGGCAAACATTAGCCACAGCGCCACCATCCATAGCGGCATCAGGGACGCGCCCGTGAACGCAATCAGCCCCGTCAGCGTCCAGTAGAGATCAAACCCGATGGCCAGCAGAAATACCTGCCCGTAGCGCTTCACACGCGTTCCGCAGTCAGCTGCACCACGCTGATGGTGCGGGCATTAAACCCGGCTTCACAGTAGCCGAGGTAGTACAGCCACATCCGGCGGAAACGGTCATCAAACCCGAGCTTTTCAATCTCCTGCCAGGCGTGAACGAACCGCTGACGCCAGTGCGCCAGCGTGCGGGCGTAGTCCGGTCCCATATCGAAGAGGTTACGCACCACAAAATCGGTATGGCGGGTCATGAGTTCATTCATGGCGGTGATGCTGGGCAAAAAGCCGCCGGGGAAGATGTAGCGCTGAATAAAATCGACGCTTTTGCTGTAGTCGCGATAGCGTTGATCCTGAATGGTGATGGCCTGAATCGCCATCCGCCCGCCTGGACGCAGACGCGCCTGGCAGGTGCGGAAAAATGTTGGCAGGTAGCGTTGACCGACGGCCTCAATCATCTCAACCGACACCAGCTTGTCGTAGACCCCGGTCAGATCGCGGTAGTCGCAGAGCAGCACCTCAACACGATCCTGCAACCCTGCCCGGGCGATGCGCGCGGTGGCCCAGTGGTACTGCTCCTGCGACAGCGTGGTGGTGGTCACCCGGCAGCCGTAATGACGGGCGGCATATTCCGCCATCGCCCCCCAGCCGGTGCCAATCTCCAGCAGATGATCGTTTGCCGTGAGCGCCAGCTGGTCACACAGCCTCGCCATTTTCGCCTGCTGAGCCGCGGTCAGATCCTGCTCGTCCCCGCTAAACAGCGCGCTGGAGTACAGGAGATGTTCATCAAGGAAATGGGCGTAAAAGGCGTTGCCCAGATCGTAATGGGCGGCAATATTTTCCCGCGCCTGCGCGCGGGAGTTGCGCCGCATCCAGTGCCGCAGCCGCTCCACCGGTTTCCCGAGCAGGCGAAACCCTTTTTCCAGCTTTCCGAGGATTTGGCTATTGCGCGCAATCAGCTCCAGCAGCGGCGTCAGGTGGGGCGTCTCCCAGTCGCCATCCATCCACGCTTGTGCCGCGGCGAGGCTGCCCCCGGTTAAAATGCGCCAGTAGACGCCCGGAGCAAGTACCTGCACCTCAGCGTGAAGCGCGGCGGAAGCGTCGCCGAACTGGAACGTCTGCGCGCCTTCACGCAGCGTCAGCGAGCCACCGTGCAGGCCATTCAGCAGGCGGAAGAGCAACCATCGCGCGACGCGGACGTTGCGCGGGATATCGGGTTCAAGCGCAAAGACGGGATTGGTCATGAGCGTTCACTCCTGCTGAGGGGATGGTTATGCAGCGGTACGCGCTTCAGCCACAGCCTGAGCGCCTGCCAGTAAATGGCGAAAACGGTTTTGAGGGTCATCAACGGGATCCGCGCCAGCAGCGAACGCAGCGCCGTGCGCGTCAGCGGGACCCGGCGCAGCGTCAGGGTGGCATCAAACACCTTCGTCTCCTGATGGTTTTCGATATGCATGCGCAGCGTGCTGTCCGGGCTGTTGAAGCGCCAGTGGTAGATCATGTCCATCGGATTAAAGGGCGAGACGTGAAACGCTTTCTCCGTCGGCGGGGCGTCCCGCCCCGCTACCGCGTAGTAATGTCGTTCATTCCACGGCGTGTTACGGACTTCGGCGAGAACCCAGCGCAGGGTGTCTTCCCCGTCATAGCAGTAGTAGAAATTGACCGGGTTGAAATGAAAACCGAAATAGCGCAGCTGAGTCAGAAGCATGACCCGCCCCGCCGGACGTTCGCCGGTCAGATTTTCCAGACGCTCAAGGACACGCGCTTTGAGCGGCGTGCCCAGCGGGTAATCCGCATCATAAAATGCCGCGGGCGCAACGCGGTTACGACGCACGCCGACAGAGGGCAGCGCGTCCAGCTCATCCAGATCGAGCCAGGCCATAAACACGCTGTAGGTAAAGTGGTGCGCTTTCGGCGCAAGCCGACGATGGCGCAATGTACCGTGGTAAAGGCAGCTGTTCATCTCAGTTGCCCTCCCCGGTCGCGATAGCGTTGACCACGTCCAGCGCACTGCGCACGCCATCTTCGTGGAAGCCGTTGTACCAGTACGCGCCGCAGAACCAGCTCCGCTGGCGACCGTTTATTTCGCCGCGCCGGGCCTGAGCTTGCCAGCTTTGCGGGTTAAAAAGCGGATGCTCATAGACAAAGCGGCGCAGCACAAACCGTTCCTCCACCGGCGTTTCCGGGTTGAGGGTGACGCAAAACAGCGGGCAACCCGGCGGCAGTCCCTGCAAGATATTCATGTTGTAGGTGACGCAGGCGCTGGCCTGATCCTGCTCGCTGAGGCGGTAGTTCCAGCTCGCCCACGCGCGTTCGCGCACCGGCAGCCAGCGCGGATCGCGGTGAAGCACCACCTCGTTACGCTGCCAGCCGATATCCCCCAGCACCTCGCGTTCAGCCTGCGTTGGGCTGGCGAGCATCGCCAGCGCCTGAGCGGAGTGGCAGGCGAAGATCACCTGATCAAAAGTGTCTGTTACGCCCTCACGCGCAATATCAACCCCACGATCGTGGCGAATAACCTGCTGCACCGGCGCGTTAAGGTGCAGCGTCAGGCGATCGCCGAGCGTATCCAGCATCGCGCGGATATACTCCCTGGAGCCGCCTGGCACCACGTACCACTGCGGACGATGGGTAATGTCCAGCAGACCGTGGTTTTCAAAAAAGCGTAAAAAGAGCGGCAGCGGAAAGCGTTTCATCTCCTGTAGCGACGACGACCAGATAGCCGCCCCCATGGGCAGGATGTAGTGGCGCGCAAAAAAGGGCGTAAAACGGTGCTGGCGCAGGAACGTTTCCAGCGTGGCGGAACCATCGACTTCGCCCCGGAGCGTCTGTTTCGCCAGCCGGTTAAAGCGCACGATCTCCTTCAGCAGCGTCCAGAAAGCCGGGTTGAGCAGATTACGTCGCTGGGCGAACAGCGACGTCAGCGTGTGCCCGTTGTACTCCAGCCCGCTCTGCGGGTTGTGCACCGAAAAGCTCATCTGCGTTTTTTGCCCGCAGATGCCCAGTTCGCTGAGCAACCCCATGAAGCGCGGATAGGTGCGGTCGTTGTAGACGATAAAACCGGTATCGATGGCAAAGCTGCCCTGCGGCGTATCGACATCCACCGTTGCGGTATGGCCGCCCGGCGTGGCCTGCGCCTCAAACAGCGTGACCTGATGATGTCCGGCGAGCCGCCAGGCACAGGTTAACCCGGCGATGCCGCTGCCGATAATTGCGATTTTCATGGTCGCACCATCCTGCGCAGCAGTGCGCGCTGAAGTACATCGGGCAGGCCGGAAAGCACGCGCAGCGCCAGGCTGAACCCGGCGGGAAACGCGATGTGATCCTTCCCTTTTGCCAGACCGCGACGAATGGCGTGGACGGCGTCCCCCACGCTGACCCGGCCCGGCATCGGGAAATCGTTTTTGCGGGTCAGCGGCGTGTCGACAAAACCGGGTGAAACGACCGTGACGGCAATCCCTTTCGGTTCCCAGTCGAGGCGCAGCGTATCGGCGAACCAGGTTAACGCCGCCTTGGAGGCGCCATACGCTTCGGCTCGCGGGAAGTGAAGCCAGTGCGCCATTGAACTGACCAGCACCACGCGGTTGCCGGATACCAGCTGCGGCTGCAACGCCGCAAGGCAGTTTACCGGCCCGATGAAATTGGTGGTCATGACCCGCGCCACCAGCTCGGCATCCACCTCGCCGCGGTCGAGATACTCGCAGGTTCCGGCGCAGAGAATCACCGTGTCGGCAGTACAGTCCGCCAGCGCCTGGCGACAGGCGTCCCTGTCTGTCATATCGAACAGGCGCACCGTAATGTTGGGGCTGTACTGATGGACGGCTGCCAGACGTTGCGCATCGCGCCCGCAGGCAATCACCCGGTAACCATCGTCGGCAAAAGATTTCGCCAGCCCCGCCCCGATGCCCGAGCTTGCGCCGGTGATCAGAACCGTTTTCATGATTTCACTCTTCGCTTCACGCCGCGCACGGCCCAGCCGAGTATCGGGAGATGTTCGTAAATCATCTCTCCGGCATCGTAGTAATCCCGCTGGCGAACAATGCGATCGTCGCGCATGTCTACCACGGAGCAGCCCGGCAGCTGGCGCATTGCCCCCCCGGCGATACGTGGGTGCGACCAGTGCATCATCCAGGTGACAACAAAGCGATCGCCCTGCTGCAACGGTGCATCGACGGTAAAGCGACAGTGCTGGACGTTAGCCAGCAGATGGGTGAAATAGCGCTGAATCGCGAACACCCCGCTGTGTTCGCCAAAGGGATCGATAAGCGTGGCATCGGCGCGATAAATCCCCGCCAGCGCCGAAGGTGGCTGGGTATCCAGCGTGGCGTAGTAATCAACGAACCGACTGATGACGGACGGCAACGTGCTCATGGGTCACATCCTGGGTGTAAACAACGTAGCGGAATCGCATAATTTAAACTTACACGATTAACTTTATTTGTCCAAGTTTGCGCAGCTATATTTTTTATTCTTATTATTTTTCAGTTACATGGAATATCACCACGCACAACCATTTTGTGAAAAATATGAATTTCGCCGCCAGGCTGCCGATTTTTTAGGGATAACCTTAAGGCAAAGGTGCCATTTATCTTCCAGACTTATCCTTTTAATTCATAAGGATGTCACGCGATGAAACATTTACTGATGACGCTCTTTTCCAGCCCGGAATCCTTGTTGCAGGTCATGAGTCACCAGGAAATTATCGAAGCCGTAGAGGATGGCGACCGCATCATCATCGATCAGGATGGAAACGCCTCGGTTAACTACAAAAGCCACGAAGTACGGCAGGACTTTCTGCGCCATGTCAACGCGCTGAAGAGGGCCTGAAATGGGAACGGCAATATTCATGGTATTGATGGTATGCGGGTACTGGTACACCAGCCGCGACCTCTCAACACGGTTTAAAATCAAGCGATCCTTTGGCTGGGACGTCTATTTTCTTGTTGCACTGTATGGCTGTATTTTTGTTCTTCAGGGGGTGATCGCCACCGGCCTGCTGTGGCTGCTGTTGTTCGCCCTCTCCGCCGCCGATAACACGTTCCATTTCACGTCAGCAAAATATGCCGACTGGCAAATTGATTTTATGAACTGGAGCTTCCTGGGGATTCAGGCCCCGGTGGTGGTGATGCTGACCTTCGCGATCCTGTTTTGTCTTTACCGATCGAACTGGGCCGGAAGCGCGCGGCTGGACGGCGATGGCCGGAAAAAATTGTACAAGCGGCTGGCGCAGTCGAGCGGGATTGAACAACTGCTCTATCAGTGCATGGAGGAAGGTGAACTGGCGCACGTCACGCTGAAATCGCGGCGGATCTATATTGGCATGATCCATACCGCCACGCTGGAGTATGAAAAAACGGCCAATATCGTGCTTATTCCGATGCTGAGCGGCTACCGTGACGGGAAGAACATGCAGCTCTGTATCGAACATAACTACAGCAAATGGTATGCCGAGCATGACATTACGCTCGATTCGGAGCCCAAAAGCGCCATGGATTTTCGCAAAGTGATCATGCTGGATCAGATCGAGAGTATTTCGCTGTTCGATCCGGCAAGCGCCAGCGCGCTGGCGATGCGTGAATAAAAAAAATGGCGCCTTATCGTAATAAGGCGCCAGGATTAACCAGGATGAACGCTAAACTTATGGCGTGACAATATTGAACCAGAAGTCAAATGTGTCCATGTAGCTCAGCATCTCTTCCAGCTTCGCTCCGTCTCCGCTCATCTTGACGTCACCCTTGTCCATCGCCTGCTTGAGCGTCTCTTTCTTAAGGATGATGTCGTTCAGCGTGGTGCGGTCCAGGGTGATGGTTGCGTCAGCATCCTTCGCCTGCGCGTTGGCGGTATGGTTCAGCACGCCGTTTTCCAGCTCCAGCTTGTATTTGCCGCCATCCTTACCGAGATCGATGTTAAAGACCGCTTTCGCGTTACCGGCCCGCACCCCGTTGATGTGCACGCCCAGGTAGTCGAAGAACATTTCCGGGGTCATCGCCCGCACGGTATCCGGGCTGGCGGTGTTCGGCGTCGGCAGCTTCTTCACGCCATTACGCAGTTCCTGCGCGCCGGTCAGGTAGAAGTTACGCCAGGTGCCCGCTTCCGCCTGGTAACCTAACTGCTCCAGCGCGTCGGCTTCCAGATTACGTGCCGCAGCGTTCTGCGGATCGGCGAAGACGATTTTGCTGGTCACCTGCGCCACCCAGCGGTAGTTGCCCCGCTGATAGTCAGCTTTGGCTTTCTGCATGATGGCATCGGCCCCTCCCATGTATTCCACAAACTTCTTCGCAGCCTGTTCAGGCGGCAGTTCGTCGAGGGTAGCCGGGTTGCCGTCGAACCAGCCGAGATAAAACACGTAGGTGGCTTTGACGTCGTGGCTGACGGAACCGTAATAGCCGCGGCTCGCCCACTGTTTTTCCAGCGATTCCGGCAGTGTAAATTCAGCGGCGATCTCGTCGCGGGTCAGCCCCTTGTTTGCCATACGCAGGGTCTGGTCGTTGATGTAGCGATACATATCGCGCTGGCCTTTCATCAGCTTGACGATATTCTCGTTGCCCCAGGTCGGCCAGTGGTGCTGCGCAATAATCACTTCCGCGTCCGCGCCCCAGCGCTCAATGGCGGCGTTGATGTACTTAGACCAGGCCAGCGGATCGCGGATTTTCGCGCCGCGCAGGGAGTAGGTGTTGTGCAGGGTATGGGTCACGTCCTCTGCGGCTTCGATCATTTTCTTCTCTTTGACATACCACAGCATTTCGGACGGGGCTTCTGAACCCGGCGCCATCATAAAGTCGTAGGTCAGCCCGTCAATCACTTCCTGCTGGCCGGTATGGGTAATGTAGTTGGTCGGCGGGATCAGGGTCACCGTACCCGCAGAGGTGGTGGTGCCAAGACCCGCCCCCACCTGGCCTTTTGCATCCGGCTTCAGCAGGTTGCCGTACATATAGCTCGCACGGCGGCTCATCGCATTCCCGGCCATAATGTTTTCGGAAACCGCTTCTTTCATAAAGCCTTCCGGGGCGTAGATCTTCACTTTGCCGGACTTCACGTCGGCTTCGTCAACCACACCGCGCAGGCCGCCGTAGTGGTCGACGTGACTGTGGGTGATCACCACAGCGACGACCGGTTTCTTGCCGCGGTTTGCATAGTAGAGATCCAGCGCTTCTTTCGCCGGTTCAGCGCTTAACAGCGGGTCGATAACGGTGATGCCCTTCTCGCCTTCAATGATGGTCATGTTGGAGAGATCGAGATTGCGGATCTGATACACGCCGTCGGTGACCTTAAACAGCCCGCCAATGTTGATCAGCTGTGACTGACGCCACAGGCTCGGGTTTACCGTATCCGGGGCTTTTTCACCCTCTTTCACGAAATCATATTTCGCCGGGTTCCAGATAACGTTCCCCTGCTCGCCTTTAATCATGTTTTGTGGCAGCGGGGCGATAAAACCTTTATGGGCGTTCTCAAAGTCGGTTTTATCGGCAAACGGTAATTTTTTATACAGGGCGTTATTTGCCTGCCGGGTTGTGGCAGTGGCATCCTGCGGCTTCACTTCCGCAAACGCGGAAAGCGACAGCGACGTCAACACACCGGCAAGCGCCAGATGTTTAGCAATTAGGGTTAATTTCATTGAATGGCCTCGTAGATTAATTGCGCCGCCTGGATATTTACTGTTGGCGGATAATTTTAATGCGAACTCATTGACGACCATTCTAATCAGAATACTTTCTCATCATAGTCCCATATGGGACTGGTTATTTATCGGTTCGTAATCCGGGGGCTATTGCTGCTATACTCGTTACCACGGCAGACGTTGCGGGGAGAGGCTTAGCGTGAATTTTCAGGATATCCATACCTATTATCAGCAACTCAATATTGGGCAATTCTTTCCGCACATGCTTTGTAAAGGCGAGGCCTTAACCGTTGCCGCAAATAAAAAATTCACCGTCGAGCCTGGCTATATCTATTTTTGCACTGAAGGATCGCTGACAATATTAATGCCTGATGATGGCCTAAATATTGGCAATACTATCGAGTATATGCCGATAGGGTTAATGGAAAGGTATTGTCCACTGGCGAAGTATGAATATCGCAGCAGTGCAAAGGTGAAGCTGGTGAGAATAGCCTGGGCCGACTTCGACCAGCTATTTTTCGAGGGCGGGTCTGAGCGCATGCAGGCGCTGGCCACCATACTGACCTACATGTCCATTTTCACCATCGACCTGCACAATGAACGCAGGCAGGTCACCAGCTACCAGACCATAAAACCGATGCTGTACCGCTATCTCTATCGGCAGGAGACCCACACGGGAGAGAATGAGGGCCTGGCGCTGTTTATCATTAAGCGCACTAACCTGTCACGCACGCATGTCTTTCGCGTGCTGGCAGATCTCAAAGCCGGGGGCTATATCACCATGAAGCGCGGAAAGCTGGTGTCGATTGACCGCCCCCTGCCGGAAGCGTATTGAGCTCATCTTCACGCCTTGAGCAACATGCGGGAACGAACGGCCTTATTTATCCCGGCCAGCCGACTTGGGCCGTAAATTCTCATCGAAGACCAGCCGTTTGCGTCCGGGCTCTTCTTCCCGCAGCGGCTCCACCTGATGCAGCGTCTGCTTACAGCGATCCACCAGTACCTGATACTCCCGCGTGCCCTGCTTTTTCCACTCTATTTCCTGCGCGCTTAACTCACGAATCGCTTTCGCCGGACTGCCAAGAATTAAGTGATTCGCAGGCATCTCCGCTTTGGCCTTCACAAAAGCCGCCGCCCCGACGATGCTGTTTTCGCCGATCGTCGCCCCGTCCATCACGACCGCATTCATCCCCACCAGCGCATTACGGCGGATAATGCAGCCGTGCAGGATCGCGCTATGGCCGATATGCCCGTCCTCTTCCACCACCGTGTCCTGCTCCGGAAAACCGTGCATCACGCAGTTATCCTGGATATTCGCGCCGTCTTTCACCACGATCCGGCCAAAATCACCGCGCAGGCTGGCGTTAGGGCCCACGTAAACACCTTTTCCGAGGATCACGTCGCCAATCAGCACCGCGGTCGGGTGAACATAGCTCTCTTCAGGCACGACCGGCGTCAGACCATCAATTTGATAAACAGGCATACCCTCTCCTTATGTGATATTCAGACCACCAAAACGCTGGTGATAAAGCGTGCCGGGAGCGGGCAGCTCGCCCACGGAGGTTTCCCCCTTCTCACTGACAAACGCCAGGGCTCCCGCCGCCACGCGCTGGTAGATGTTAATACACAGCTGTCGCGCGCTCTGTCCCGCCCAGTGCGCAGGAAGTAACTCCTCCGGCAACAGCGGATCTTTCAGCACCACGCGACGATAAAAATGAATGAGTAACAGCTGGATCTGGAAGCAGCGTTCCGGAGTCAAATCCTCAGGCGGCGCCTCTTTCAGCAGCGGCAGCAGCGGACGGAACGAGTTGATAAACGTTTCGTACATCGCGTTTTGTTCGGTCAGCTGCCAGCACTCTTCCACGCGGGATCGTAGCGCCGCGCGTGACAAGGCCAGCGGCGAATGGGCTTCAAAGAAAATGACGTTTTCCGCCACGCCCGCGTCATGCAGCAGAGACTGCACGTCCGCCAGGTTCTGCGACGGCGAGGCCATCAGGCTCGGCGCAAGCGTGCCGAACCCTTGCCAGATGAGCTGTTTTTTCACGTCCGCGAGCGTGGTTTTATCCAGCCCCTCGGAAAGCAGCAGCAGCCATTTACCATCCCACGCCGGCAGTTCCGCACGGTAGATTTTATTTTCCGCGCGGCGGGTCAAACGCAGCCCCTTGTCGCTGAGACGGTAAAAGCTGCGACGGCCAATGCGGGACACGTCCAGCCAGCCCTCTTTGTTGAGGCGAAACAGCGCGGTGCGCACAAAGCGCTCCCCGAAACCCATCCCTTCCAGCAGGGCCGCCAGGCTGCCGAGCCAGATCTCTCCGCCGCGATGGGAAAGCGCATCGCCATACAGCGAGGAGATAAGCGACGTTCCGCTGACGGGAACAGAGCTGACTGCGTGCTGGATAAAGGCATCAAGTTTATTCATGTGATTCATTCTGTTGTTATTTTTTTCGTGGATGAATCATAGCATACGAATCTGGGGTGTACCCTCACCCTAACCCTCTCCCAAAGGGAGAGGGAACTTAATACACCCTCTCCCTTTGGGAGAGGGCTGGGGTGAGGGAAATTCAACCGTTGGCTGCCACTTTACGCAAATCAAACACCCGGCAGGCTTTACCCTCGGAGCGCGGTATACTGCCGCAGTTCACGATCATCACGTCGGTCGAGATCCCCACCATCGATTTAATCCGATGACGCAGCTGATGGCAGACCTGACAGCGCTGTTCATGGGTCAGCGTTAAGCTGCTCTGTTTCAGCTCGACCTTCACCGAAAGTGAATCAAGATGCCCGCGGCGGTTCACCTCCAGCTGATAGTGCGGCGAAAGGTGTTCGAACTTGACGATCTCTTCTTCCAGCTGTGACGGGAAGACGTTAACCCCGCGAATGATGAGCATGTCGTCGCTGCGCCCGCTGATGCGATCCATCCGGCGCATGGTGCGTGCGGTGCCCGGCAGCAGGCGCGTCAGGTCGCGGGTGCGGTAGCGGATCACCGGCAGCGCCTCTTTGGTCAGCGTGGTGAACAGCAGCTCGCCCTGCTCGCCGTCGGCCAGCGGCGTGCCGTCATTCGGGTTGACGATCTCCGGGTAGAAGTGATCTTCCCAGATGGTCGGGCCGTCGGCGGTTTCAAGACACTCCATCGCCACGCCCGGCCCCATCACCTCGGAGAGACCATAGATATCCAGCGCGGTAATGCCCAGCCGTTTTTCAATTTCGCGGCGCATCGCCTGCGTCCACGGCTCGGCGCCAAACACGCCGACGCGCAGGGAACAGGCGCTGGCATCGCCGCCCATCTGACGCTCCAGCTCTTCAATCAGGTTCAGGCAGTACGACGGCGTCACCATGATCATATCCGGCTGGAAATCGCGGATCAGCTGCGCCTGCTTCTCCGTCTGGCCGCCGGACATCGGGATCACCGTCGCTCCCAGACGCTCGGCACCGTAGTGCGCCCCCAGCCCGCCGGTGAAGAGCCCGTAACCGTAAGCGACGTGAATTTTATCCTTCGCGCTGCCCCCGGCGGCGCGCAGGGAACGGGCGACGATATTGGCCCAGTTGTCGATATCATTCTGGGTATACCCCACCACGGTCGGCTTTCCGGTGGTGCCCGACGAAGCGTGGATACGCACCACCTGCTCCATCGGCACCGCAAAGGTATCAAACGGGTAGTTGTCGCGCAGATCCTGCTTGGTGGTGCACGGGAATTTTTGCAGGTCCGCCAGCTCGGTGAAATCGTCAGGGTGAACGCCCGCGGCATCAAACTTGCGTTTGTACATCGGAACATTGTTGTAGGCGTGGTGCAGCGTCCACTTCAGGCGCGCGGTCTGCAACGCCTGCAATTCATCAATGGACGCGGTTTCGATCGGATCAAGCTTTGTTGTATTTATCATCGCAGGGTACTCACATTATTGTTCGCTCAAACACGCTCAAGGATCATGGCAATGCCCTGACCCACACCGATGCACATCGTACACAGCGCGTAGCGCCCGCCGCGTCGGTGCAATTCATTGCTTGCGGCTAGCGCCAGTCTGGCACCGCTCATTCCCAGCGGATGACCTAGCGCGATCGCCCCGCCGTTCGGGTTGACATGCTCCGCGTCATCCGGCAAGCCCAGCTGACGCAGCACTCCCAGCGCCTGTGCGGCGAAGGCTTCATTAAGCTCAATGACGTCCATATCGGTGATACTGAGTCCGGCACGCTCCAGCACCTTGCGGGTGGCGGGCACCGGGCCTAATCCCATCAGGCGCGGCTCGACGCCCGCTGTCGCCATGGCCACAATGCGGGTGCGCGGGGTTAACCCCTGGGCAAGCGCCATCGGCTCGCTGGCGATAATCAGCGCCGCCGCCCCGTCGTTGACGCCAGAGGCGTTCCCCGCCGTCACCACACCGTTCTTACGGAACGGGGCTTTCAGCGCGGCAAGCTGTTCCAGGGTGGTTTCGGCGCGCGGATGCTCGTCCACGCTCACTTCCGTTACCGCACCTTTTTTGCCCGCCACCTGTACCGGGATAATCTCCTGCGCCAGAACGCCATTCTGCTGCGCCCGCGCGGTGCGCTGCTGGCTGCGCAGGGCAAATGCGTCCTGATCGGCACGGCTTATATTTAACAATTCCGCTACATTCTCTGCCGTTTCCGGCATGCTGTCAGTTCCGTATTGCTGATGCATGAGCGGATTCACAAATCGCCAGCCGATGGTGGTGTCGAAGATCTCCGCCTGACGCTGAAACGCCGCCGTGGCTTTGCCCATCACGAACGGCGCACGGGACATGGATTCGACGCCACCGGCGATCAGCAGATCGCCATCCCCGGCCCTGATGGCGCGCGCCGCAAAGCCAATGGCATCCAGACCGGAGCCGCACAGGCGGTTAATGGTGGTGCCGGATACCGTCTGCGGCAGCCCGGCCAGCAGCGCCGACATGCGCGCCACGTTGCGGTTATCCTCTCCGGCCTGATTCGCGCAGCCGAAGATCACGTCATCTATGCGCTCCAGATCGAGCTGCGGGTAACGCGACAGCAGCGCACGCAGCGGCACGGCACCTAAGTCATCGGCGCGCACGCTGGATAATCCTCCGCCGTAGCGACCAACCGGGGTACGCACACCCTCACAAATAAATGCGTCACACATCAGGCTTCTCCTGTCACACTGCCGCCAGTGCGGTGCGATTTCCCGCGAAAAAGAGCGACGGTTTTGTGTTGTTGGTTCTGAATTTCAATGTCGTAGACGCCGGTCAGTTTGCCCTGATGCTTCACCCGCGCGGTGGCGGTGAGCTTATCTCCGGCAAAGCCTGGACGCAGAAAATCGATGGCGCAGCCTGAGGCCACCGCCGCCAGCCCCTGACTGTTGCAGGCGTAGGCAAAGGCCGTATCGGCCAGCGAGAACAGCTGTCCGCCGTGACAGGTTTTATGCCCGTTGAGCATCTGCGGGGTGATGGTCATGGTCACCACCGCGTAGCCCTCGCCCATGTCGATAATGTCCATCCCCATCGCCTGCGCGCAGGCGTCCCGTTCGTACATCGCGCGGGCGTTATGCCAGGCGTTATGACTCATAGCTACTCTCCAGAAGCGCACGCTGGCGCAGCAGTGAACAGGGGCGATAGCGTTCCTCGCCGTAGTGACGTTGCAGATTCTCCAGCAGCGTTAACAGACGCTGCCAGCCAAGGCGCTCGCCCCAGGCGATGGGCCCGCAGGGATAGTTGACCCCTAAGCGCATGGCGGTATCAATGTCTTGCTCGCTGGCGACCCCTTTTTGCAAAGCGTCCAGCGCTTCGTTGGCAATCATCGCTACCGTGCGCCAGACCAGCAGGCCGGGGTAATCGGCAATCTGTACCACCCGTTTCTCCTGATGCTGCAACCAGTAAATGGCTTTCTGCGTGGCGGCGTGCGGGTTGCCCGGTGCGGCGGCTATCACGGCCACATCCCGCTCGATGCGGTCGACCACCACCACCGGGCAGCCGTGGCGCAGCGCCAGCGACTGCGCGGTTTCACCCTGCGTTTCGATTAGCAACAGATCGTCAATTTCCGTGACACCGTCACTTCTTCGCTGTGCGCGCATCGGGCTGAAGCTGTCGCTGACCGGGGCGAGCCAGCTGACGGCGGGTTTCTCCTCCAGCCAGCGGTAAACGCCCTGCCCGCTTTTCTTACCCAGACGCCCCGCCAGCACTAGCTCCTGCTGCACCAGCGACGGCAGAAAACGACGCTCCTGCCAGAAGGCGTTAAACACGGAGCAGGTCACGGCAAAGTTGACGTCCTGACCAATCATGTCCGTCAGCTCAAGCGGCCCCATCGGGAAGCCTCCGCCGTCTCGCAGGGCAGCGTCGATCACCTCGGGCGTTGCCACCTGCTCTTCCAGCGCACGCCAGGCTTCCGAGTAGAACGGGCGCGCCACGCGGTTGACGATAAACCCCGGCGTGGACTGGCAGCGTACCGGCTGCTTTCCCCAGCTCAACGCCAGCTCGCACAGTGCATCGGCCACTTCGGGAGAGGTCGCCAGCCCGCTGACCACTTCCACCAGCTTCATCACCGGGGCAGGATTGAAGAAGTGCAGCCCGGCGACGCGTTCAGGGTGGTTTATCTCCGCTGCAATCGCGGTAACGGAAATGGACGAGGTATTGCTGGCAAGCAGCGTCTGCGGCGGGCAGATCTCTGCCAGCTGGGTAAACAGCGCTTTTTTTACCTCAAGCCGCTCAGAGGCCGCCTCGATCACCAGATCGGCTTTCGCCAGAGCACTGATAGTCGTCACCGGCGTCAGGCGGGCGAGGATCTGTTCCCCGGCGTCGGCAGAGAGTTTTCCGCGCGCAACGCGAGAGGAGAGCCGCTGACGAATGCCGTCGATGGCGCGGGAAATCGCCGCTGCATCAATGTCGTACACCAGAACCGGATGACCGTGGCTGGCTGCCACTTCGGCAATACCGGCGCCCATGGTGCCGCTGCCAATGACGGCGACCGTATGGATATTCACCATCTTATTTCCCCATAAAGTTCGGCGCGCGTTTTGCCAGGAACGCGCTGACGCCTTCCCGGTAGTCGTCGCTGCGTCCGGCCAGACGTTGATAGTCGCGCTCCAGATCAAGCTGGGCGTCGAGGGTATTGGTTTCGGCGGCGTTGATCGCCTGCTTGATCAAGCCCAGGCCAAAGGTCGGCTGCGAGGCAAAATGCAGCGCCATCTGCTGTGCGGTGGCGGAGAGCTGGTCGTCGTCCACCACCTGCCAGATCATTCCCCAGGCCTGTGCCTGCTCGGCGCTGAGCTTATCGCCCAGCAATGCCAGCCCCATGGCGCGGGCGCGTCCGGTCACGCGCGGCAGCAGCCAGGTTCCGCCGCAGTCCGGTACCAGCCCGAGCTTGCTGAAGGCCATCACAAAGCTGGCTGAACGGGCCGCAATCACCATGTCGCAGCCGAGGGCCAGCGTGGCCCCCGCGCCCGCCGCCACGCCGTTAACCGCGCAAATCACCGGCTTCGGCAGTTTTGCCAGGCGGCGCACCAGCGGGTTGTAAAAAGTCTCAACGGACATGCCCAGATCGGGCGCGGGGCCGTTCGGGTCGACGTTACGGTCGTTAAGATCCTGCCCGGCGCAGAAACCGCGTCCTGCCCCGGTGATCAGCAGGCAGCGGATGGCGTCATCGCGCTCGGCCTGCTTCAGGCATTCGGAAAGCTGCTGGTGCATGAAGTCGTTAAAGCTGTTCAGGCGCTCCGGGCGGTTCAGCGTAATGGTCATTACGCCCTGCTCAACATGGCTCAGAATAGATTCCACAATTAGCGTCCTTTAAAGTCTGGGGTGCGTTTTTGTAAAAAGGCGTTGATACCTTCCCGGCGATCGTCGGTGGCTGCGAGCAGCGCAAACAGCTGACGCTCCTGCGCCAGCCCGGCCTGAAGCGGGACTTCCTGCGACTGGCGAAGCGCCTGCTTCGCCGCCTGTAGCGCCAGCGGCGAGTGGCGCGCCATCAGCGCCGCCTGCTTCAGGGCGTACTCCAGCGTCAGCGAGGCCGGGTAGACGTCGCTGGCCAGCCCGGCGCTGTGCGCCTGAACCGCCGTGATGCTTTCGCCCGTCAGCACCATTTTGCTGGCCAACGATTTGCCCACGCTGCGGATCAGCCGCTGGGTGCCCCCTGCGCCCGGCATGATCCCGAGGGTGATTTCCGGCAGGCCAAAACGGGCGTTATCGCCGGCAATCACGACATCGCAGAGCAGCGCCAGCTCACAGCCTGCCCCCAGCGCGAAGCCGTTCACGGCGGCAATCAGCGGTTTGGTGAAGGCGTTGATCCGCGCCCACAGCTGCGGGCGGATATCGTTCAGGGTGGCGGGCAGGTCTTTCTCCGCCATTTCGTTGAGATCGGCCCCGGCGGCAAAGCAGCGTTCGTTGCCGGAAATCACGCAGACGGCGATCTCAGCATCCGCGGCGGCGGCCTCAAGCTGCTCCGCGATTTGCAGGAGCAGCGCATTGTTGAGCGCGTTGCGCGCCGCCGGACGGTTTAGCGTCAGCTGCAACACGCGGCCATGACGGGTGACAATCAGTTCACTCATGCCATCCCCTTCGCATCAAAATCGACGATAACATCGGCGGTTAACGGCAGCGCCTGACAGCTCAGCACATAGCCTGCGGCCAGCTCGTCCGGCTCCAGGCTGTAGTTGGTCGCCATATCGACTTTTCCGCGCAGCACTTTGCATTTGCAGGTGGCGCATACGCCGCCCTTGCAGGCGTAAGGCAGATCCGCCCCCTGACGGAGGGCCGCGTCAAGAATGCTCTCGTCGTCCGCCGTCAGGGTGATCTCCCTGTCGCGCCCGTCCTGACGGACGGTGACCTTCTGCCCGTCGGCCTGCACGCTGGCTGTCCGTTTAACGGCGGTACCCGGCGTGTTAAAGCGCTCAAGATGGATCGCTTTTTCCGGCATACCCAGCGCTTGCAGCGCCGCTTCGGCCTCATCCATCATCGCCGACGGGCCGCAAATGAAGGCTTCATCGTACTGACGGAAATTCACCAGCGTTTTTGCCAGCGCCTGGAGCTTTTCCCCGTCAATGCGGCCATGGAGCAGATCGCTGTCGAGCGTCTCCTGGCTGAAGATGGCGATCAGCTGCAAACGCTGCGGGTATTTATCTTTCAGGTCCGCCAGCGCCCGGCGGAACATCATGCTCTGGCTACTGCGGTTGCCGTAAATCAGGGTGAAGTGGCTGTGGGCTTCAGTGGCCAGCGTAGCGGACATAATCGCCAGCATCGGGGTGATCCCGGACCCGGCGGCAATCGCCAGATAGTGGCCTTCGCGTTCGGCCTGCGGCTGATAGCCAAACTGCCCCTGGGGCACCATCACCTCCAGCGCCATGCCCGGTTTGATCTCGTCCCGGGCATAGCGGGAAAAACGTCCGCCCTCGATGGCTTTGACCGCCACGCTGATCTCACCGCACGCGGTGCTCCGGCAGATGGAGTAGCAGCGGCGCAGTTCATCCCCGCCAGGACTGGCTTTCAGGGTCAGATGCTGACCGGGACGGAAGCGGTACGCCTCCTGTAACGCCTGCGGCACCGCGAAGGTAATGGTCACCGCGTCGCGGGTTTCGGGTTCTACTTTTGCCACTGTTAATGAATGAAACGTTGTCATGGCAGCCTCAAATACATTTGAAATAGTCGAAGGGCTCACGGCAGGTATTGCAGCGGTAGAGCGCTTTGCAGGCCGTAGAACCAAATTCACTGATAAGCGAGGTATCGGTGCTCGCACAGCGCGGGCAGCTCACCTCTGCGGGAACGTGGGCATGGCAGCTATGGCCGACAGGCGGGCTGATGCCATATTCACGCAGGCGCCTGCGGGCATCGTCGGTCATCCAGTCGGTGGTCCAGGCGGGCTCCAGTTGCAGCACAATATGTACCGGGCTAAAGCCGTTTCCGGTCAGGGTTTCGCGGATCGCCCCCAGCAGATGCTCCGTTGCCGGACAGCCCGAATAGGTTGGCGTGAAGCCGATGACCCAGCCTTCCCCCTGCGCCTTCACGCTGCGCACCATGCCTAAGTCGGTGATGGTCAGCACCGGCACTTCCGGGTCGGGGATCTGGCTTAACAGCGCCCAAATCTGCGGGATTTGTGCAGGCGCGATGTCGACGAGGCGTTGCATGGCGTCCTCCTTTACCACTGCTGGCCGGGGTAAACGCGCTGGAGATACTGCATCTCTGCCAGCATCGGCCCGAGGTGTTCAGTATGTAGCCCCTTCTTGCCGCCCGTGCGATACGCCACCTCTTCGGGCACGCGGAGGGTGGCTTCCGCCAGGCCAGCAAACACTTCGCGCTCCCACGGGTCCCGCAGGTCGCGCGGATCAACCGCCACGCCGTCATCAATTAGCGCCAGCTCGACGTCGTCGGCGTCGAACAGTTCAGCCGTAAAGCGCCACAGGCTATCCACCGCCTGCTGCATTTTTTGTGCGGAGGTCTCTGTTCCGTCCCCCAGCCGCACCAGCCAGCCGCGGCTAAAGCGCAGGTGATAGCGTGCCTCCTTAATGGCTTTTGCCGCGATGGCGACAAGCTGACTGTCGCTGCTATGGATCAGCCGCTCGTAGAGCGCCACGTTCCACGCATCCATCAGATACTGACGGGCAATGGTGTCAGCGAAGCTGCCGTTTGGTTGTTCCACCAGCAGCAGATTGCGGAACTGACGCTCATCGCGGCCATAGGCCAGGGTGTCTTCATCGCCCTTACCCTCCTGTTCAGCGGCGTAGGTCAGGAAATTGCGCGCCTGCCCGAGCAGATCAAGGCCGATATTGGCGAGCGCCAGGTCAATTTCCAGCTCTGGCGCGTGGCCGCACCAGGCGCCCAGACGCTGTGAGAGCACCAGACCGTTGTCGCCCAGACGCAGGGCATAAGCAGATACGTTGTTCATCCCCAACCTCACATATGCTCGATGCCATCAGGGATGGTGTAAAACGTCGGATGGCGGTAGACCTTGCTTTCCGCCGGATCGAAAAACTCCCCGCTCTCTTCCGGCTGGGAAGCGACGATTTCACTCGCCTTCACCACCCAGATGGAACAGCCTTCGCTGCGGCGGGTATAGGCATCGCGCGCGTTTTCCAGCGCCATGCGGTCGTCGGCAGCGTGAAGGCTGCCCACATGCCGGTGCGACAGCCCCTGCTTCGAACGGACAAAAACTTCGTATAACGGCCAGTAAACATTGCTCATGGTTGATTCCTCTTATGCGGCCTGGCGGGCGCGTTGTTTTTCCGCGTGGGCCAGAGCGGCTTCACGCACCCATGCGCCGTCGCCCCAGGCTTTACGTTTTGCGGCCAGACGTTCGTGGTTGCAGATCCCGCGCCCGGTGATCACCTCGTCAAATTCCTGCCAGTCGATTTCGCCGAAGCGGTAGTGGCCGCTCGCTTCATCGAAACGCAGGTCGGGGTCCGGCACGGTCATACCGAGCATCTCCACCTGAGGCACCGTGTTGTCCACGAAGCGCTGGCGAAGCTCATCGTTGCCAAAGCGTTTGATCTTCCAGGCCAGGCTGCGGGCGCTGTTTGGGGAGTTGTCGTCGTTGGGTCCGAACATCATCAGCGCGGGCCACCAGAAACGGTTGATGGCGTCCTGCAACATCTGCCGCTGGGCTTCGCTGCCCTGCGCCAGCGCCATGCAGGCCTCAAAACCCTGACGCTGATGGAAGCTCTCTTCTTTACAGATTTTCACCATCGCCCGGGCATACGGGCCGTAAGAGGTACGGCACAGCGCCACCTGGTTCACAATGGCCGCCCCGTCCACCAGCCAGCCAATGACCCCGATATCGGCCCAGCTCAGGGTCGGATAGTTGAAGATGGAGGAGTATTTCATCTTGCCGTCGAGCATCTTTTGATAGATGTCCTCCCGGGCGCAGCCCAGCGTTTCCGCCGCGCTGTAGAGGTACAGGCCGTGTCCGGCTTCGTCCTGCACCTTCGCCAGCAGAATGGCTTTCCGGCGCAGCGTCGGCGCGCGGGTGATCCAGTTTCCTTCCGGCAGCATGCCGACAATCTCAGAATGGGCGTGCTGTCCAATCTGGCGGATCAGCGTCTTGCGGTAGGCATCCGGCATCCAGTCCTGCGGCTCGATGGCCGTCTCCTGTGCGATGCGTTGCTCAAAGCGTTGTTCTTGCGTCACATAACCACCTTTATGATTCGTTAAATCACCACAAATAGCAAAATGGTGAATCATTTGTTTCCTTAAAAGTTACACAAAGGTTAAATATAACCCCAAGAAGCGTTTGTTTATTTTGTGACGACGCTCGCAAGCCTTTTGATTAAAGGCCGATGACGCAAGGCTTCTGGGTGGTCAGGTTAAGCAATACAGATCACAGCGTTAACAATTCATTAAAACTTAGCTTGATTTTTATGATTCGCGATCAAACTATTTACAGTGAAATCACGAAACATCTGGAGAGAAGAAATGCAGCAGTTAGCCAGCTTCTTGTCCGGCACCTGGCAATCAGGCCGGGGCCGCGAGCGCACCATCACCCACGCCATCAGCGGGGAAACGCTATTTGAAGTCACCAGCGAAGGGCTGGATATGGCGGCCGCGCGCCGTTACGCCATTGAACACGGCGGAGAAGCGCTCCACGCAATGAGCTTTATCGAGCGCGCCGCCATGCTGAAGGCGGTGGCCAAACATCTGCTGAGCCAGAAGGATCGCTTTTATGCCCTGTCAGCTCAGACCGGCGCGACGAAGGCCGACAGCTGGGTGGATATTGAAGGCGGTATCGGCACCCTCTTCACCTACGCAAGCCTCGGCAGCCGTGAGCTGCCGGACGATACCCTGTGGCCGGAGGATGAGCTGATCCCGCTGTCGAAGGAAGGCGGCTTTGCGGCACGTCACGTGTTAACGTCGAAATCCGGCGTGGCGGTGCATATCAACGCGTTCAACTTCCCGTGCTGGGGGATGCTGGAAAAGCTCGCGCCCACCTGGCTTGCCGGGATGCCCGCCATCATCAAGCCCGCCACCGCCACCGCGCAGGTGACTCAGGCGATGGTGAAAGCGATCGTCGAGAGCGGACTGGTGCCCGACGGCGCCATCAGCCTGATCTGCGGTGGCGCGGGCGATCTGCTGAACCAGCTCGACAGCCAGGACGTGGTGACGTTTACCGGATCGGCCAGCACCGGGCAGAGTCTGCGCGTCCACCCGAATATCGTCGCGCATTCCATTCCGTTTACCATGGAAGCAGATTCTCTCAACTGCTGCGTGCTGGGTGAGGACGTGACGCCGGAACACCCGGAGTTTGCGCTGTTTATCCGAGAAGTGGTGCGCGAGATGACCGCCAAAGCCGGACAAAAATGTACCGCCATCCGCCGCATCATCGTGCCGGAAGCGCAGGTTGACGCCGTCAGCCAGGCGCTGATTGCGCGGCTGGAGAAAGTGGTCGTCGGCGATCCGGCCCAGGAAGGGGTGAAGATGGGGGCCCTCGTCAACGGTGAGCAACGTGCTGACGTGCAGGAAAAAGTCGATCATCTCCTTGCCGCGGGCTGCCAGATCCGTCTGGGTGGTAAAGCCGATTTGCAGGCGGCTGGCGCATTCTTCCCGCCCACCCTGCTGTTCTGCCCGCAGCCGGACGAAACCCCGGCCGTCCACGCCACCGAAGCCTTTGGCCCCGTCGCAACCCTGATGCCCTGCCGTAACACCGAACACGCCATGCAGCTGGCGCGGGCGGGTGGCGGCAGCCTGGTGGGAACGCTGGTTACGGCAGATACCCGCGTGGCGCGGCAGTTTATTGCCGGTGCCGCGCGCGCCCACGGACGCATTCAGATCCTCAACCAGGAATCCTCGAAAGAATCCACCGGCCACGGTTCACCGCTGCCGCAGCTGGTGCACGGTGGTCCGGGACGTGCGGGCGGCGGCGAAGAGCTGGGCGGCCTGCGCGCGGTGAAGCACTATCTTCAGCGCACGGCCATTCAGGGCAGCCCGTCCATGCTCGCCGCGATCGGTAAACAGTGGGTCCGTGGCGCGGAGGTGCAGGAAGATCGCGTTCATCCCTTCCGTAAATACTTCGAGGAGTTACAGCCGGGCGACAGCCTGCTGACCCCGCGTCGTACCCTGACGGAAGCGGATATCGTGAATTTTGCCTGCCTGAGCGGGGATCATTTCTACGCCCATATGGACAAAATTGGCGCGGCGGAGTCGATTTTTGGTGAGCGCGTGGTACACGGTTATTTCCTGATTTCCGCCGCGGCGGGGCTGTTTGTCGATGCCGGGGTTGGGCCGGTTATTGCCAACTACGGCATGGAAAACCTGCGCTTTATTGAGCCGGTCAAGCCGGGTGATACCATTCAGGTGCGCCTGACCTGTAAACGTAAAACGCTGAAGAAACAGCGCAATGCCGAGGAAAAACCCACCGGCGTGGTGGAATGGGCGGTGGAGATCTTCAACCAGCACCAGCAGGCCGTGGCGCTCTACTCCATCCTGACGCTGGTGGCGCGCCAGCAGGGTGACTTCTGACGCACCTCTTTCTTGCCGGGTGTCGCTCCGCTTACCCGGCCTACAACTACCTGACCGGGGTGTGATGCACCCCCGCTCTTTTTTTAACCTGGCAAGACTGACAAACAACCTGGCAGATGCAGGCAAACGCTTTTCGTGCGCCCCTGTCAGGATAAGGCTGACACAACACAATAAACACAACAAGATGAGGTCTGCGATGGGAAGCAATTCTTCTTTTTCTGCCCGTAGAACGGCACTGGCCATGGCCGTTGCGCTCTGTTGCGCCTGGCAATCCCCTGTTTACGCTCACGGCAGCGAGGCGCATATGGTCCCGATGGACAAAACGCTTCAGGCGTTTGGCGCGGACGTGCAGTGGGATGATTACGCCCAGATGTTCACCATCGTCAAAGACGGTGCCTTTGTGAAGGTCAAACCCGGCGCAAACACCGCCATCGTTAACGGCAAACCGCTGACGCTCCAGGTGCCCGTGGTGATGAAGAACAATAAGGCGTTTATCCCGGAGACCTTTATCAACGATGTTTTTCAGTCCGGTCTTGATCAGACATTCCAGGTTGAAAAAAGCCCCCACCCGTTAAACGCGCTGACGGCTGATGAAATCAACCAGGCCGTAGCCATTGTGAAAGCCTCTGCGGATTTTAAACCCAATACCCGCTTTACCCAGATTGCGCTGGCGGAGCCAGAAAAGGCCAAAGTCTGGGACTTTGTGCTTAACGGCACGGCGGTGGATGCGCCCCGCCAGGCCAATATCATCATGCTTGATGGTAAACACATCATCGAAAGCCGGGTGGATCTGAAGGAGAAAAAGATCCTCCGCTGGGAGCCGATCAAAGACGCGCACGGCATGGTGCTGCTGGATGACTTCAATACCGTGCAGCAGATCATCAATGAAAGCCCGGAGTTTGCCGCCGTGCTGAAAAAGCGCGGCATTACCGACCCGAAGAAAGTGATCACCACTCCGCTTACCGTCGGCTTTTTTGACGGCAAGGATGGGCTGAAACAGGAAGACCGCCTGCTGAAAGTGATCAGCTATCTCGACGTGGGCGACGGTAACTACTGGGCGCACCCGATCGAAAACCTGGTTGCGGTGGTGGATCTCGAGCAGAAGAAAATCCAGAAGATTGAGGAAGGCCCGGTCGTGCCGGTTCCGCTCACGTCGCGCCCTTATGATGGCCGCGACCGCGTTGAAACGGTGAAAAAACCGCTGGAAATTATCGAGCCGGAAGGCAAGAACTACACCATCACCGGGGATAGGGTGCACTGGCAGAACTGGGATTTTCATCTGAGCCTGGACTCACGCGTCGGCCCGATAATCTCCACCGTGACCTATAACGACAACGGCAAAAAGCGACAGGTGATGTATCAGGGATCGCTCGGCGGCATGATTGTGCCGTACGGCGACCCGGATATCGGCTGGTACTTTAAAGCCTACCTGGACTCCGGCGATTACGGCATGGGTACCCTGACCTCCCCGCTGGTGCGCGGCAAGGATGTTCCGTCTAACGCCGTGATGCTCAACGAAACCATCCCGGATTACACCGGCGCGCCAATGGAGATCCCCCGGGCGATCGCCATTTTCGAGCGTTACGCCGGGCCGGAATATAAGCATCAGGAGTTAGGTAAACCCAACGTCAGCACCGAACGCCGCGAGCTGGTGGTGCGCTGGGTCAGCACCGTGGGTAACTACGATTACATCTTCGACTGGGTATTCCACGAAAACGGCACCATCGGCATTGATGCAGGGGCTACGGGCATTGAAGCGGTGAAAGGCGTGCAGACGAAAACCATGCATGATGCCACCGCGAAGGATGACACCCGATACGGAACGCTGATCGACCATAATATTGTCGGTACCACCCACCAGCACATCTACAACTTCCGTCTGGATATGGACGTGGACGGCATCAACAATAAGCTGGTGGCCATGGATCCGGACGTCAAACCGAACACCGCTGGCGGACCGCGCACCAGCACCATGCAGGTTAATCAGTATGATATTGATACCGAACAGCAGGCGGCGCAGAAGTTTGACCCGGGCACCATCCGCCTGCTGAGCAATACCAGCAAAGAGAACCGCATGGGCAACCCGGTCTCGTATCAGATCATCCCTTACGCGGGCGGCACACACCCGGTAGCGTCCGGCGCGAAGTTTGCCCCGGACGAGTGGATTTATCACCGCCTGAGCTTTATGGATAAACAGCTGTGGGTGACGCGTTACCATCCCGACGAGATGTACCCGGAGGGAAAATACCCGAACCGTTCCACGCACGATACCGGCCTCGGCCAGTACAGCAAAGATAACGAATCGCTGAACGACCAGGATAACGTCATCTGGATGACCACCGGCACCACCCATGTCGCCCGCGCCGAGGAGTGGCCGATAATGCCGACGGAATGGGTGCACACGTTACTCAAGCCGTGAAATTTCTTTGACGAGACGCCAACGCTCGGCAAGAAAAAAGAGCAGAAATAACCCACCGACCGGGCGTAATGCCCGGTTTTTCATCCGCTTACTTGCTGAATTACTCTCCCCGATTATAGTTATTGTTACCTCGCTTAATCCTTTTGCATTTCTTGACACACTTTCACCAGGATTCGAAGTCCCCACAAACAACGTCACAGTTTACTGAGAGGTTTTAGGATGAGAATCAATGAGATCGTCAGGAGTCTCGCGCTGGCGGGATGTTTTATTTCTGCCAGTTCCGCCTGGGCCGCAGAAGCACCTAAGGATGCCACCGCAGCAACGCAACAGGCCAACAACGCACTCTTCAACCAGCTTCCTTTCTCCGATAACACCGATTTTACCAACGCCCACAAAGGGTTTATTGCCCCGCTGCCTCAGGACATTATCAAAGGTGAGCAAGGCAACACCGTCTGGGATCCGCAGCAGTACGCTTTTATCAAAGAAGGCGATAAGGCGCCCGACTCGGTTAACCCGAGCTTATGGCGTCAGTCCCAGCTGATTAACATCAGCGGTCTGTTTGAAGTGACCGAAGGCGTCTACCAGATCCGTAACCTCGACCTGTCAAACATGACCATTATTGAAGGTAAAGAAGGCATTACCGTGGTCGACCCGCTGGTGTCGGCGGAAACGGCCAAAGTCGGGATGGATCTTTACTATAAAAATCGCGGTAATAAGCCTGTGGTCGCCGTTATTTACACCCACAGCCACGTTGACCACTATGGCGGCGTGCGCGGCGTGGTGGATGAAGCAGATGTGAAGTCCGGTAAGGTGAAAATCTACGCGCCCGCCGGATTTATGGAGGCCGCCGTCGCGGAGAATATCATGGCGGGTAACGTCATGAGCCGCCGCGCCAGCTATATGTACGGCAACCTGCTGAAGCCGGATGCGAAGGGCCAGGTCGGCGCGGGTCTCGGCACCACCACCTCCGCCGGGACGGTGACCCTGATCGCCCCGACCAATATCATCGAGAAAGATGGTCAGAAAGAGGTGATCGACGGCCTGACCTATGATTTTATGCTCGCGCCGGGATCGGAAGCGCCTTCTGAGATGCTCTGGTATATCGAAGAGAAAAAGCTGATCGAGTCAGCGGAAGATGTCACCCATACCCTGCACAACACCTACTCCCTGCGCGGCGCGAAAATTCGTGAGCCGTTGCCATGGTCGAAATACATCAACCAGGCGATTGTACGCTGGGGTGATAAAGCCGAAATCATTATGGCGCAGCACCACTGGCCGACATGGGGCAACGACAACGTGGTTAACCTGCTGAAAAGCCAGCGCGACCTGTATCGCTACATCAACGACCAGACCCTGCGCATGGCGAACGAAGGGCTGACCCGTGACGAGATTGCCGCCAACTTCAAACTGCCAAACTCCCTGGCCAATACCTGGGCAAACCGTGGCTATTACGGTTCTGTCAGCCATGACGTTAAAGCGACCTACGTGCTCTATTTAGGCTGGTTTGACGGCAACCCGGCGACCCTGGACGAACTGCCGCCTGAAGAAGCCGCGAAGAAATTTGTGGACTACATGGGCGGTGCGGATGCCATCCTGAGCAAAGCGAAAACCGACTTTGACCAGGGGAACTACCGCTGGGTGGCTCAGGTGGTCAGCAAAGTGGTCTTTGCCGATCCAAATAATCAGGCCGCGCGAAACCTGGAAGCGGATGCGCTGGAGCAGCTGGGTTATCAGGCTGAATCAGGCCCGTGGCGTAACTTCTACCTGACCGGCGCCCAGGAGCTGCGTAACGGCGTGGTGAAAGGACCGACCCCGAACACCGCCAGCCCGGATACCGTGCGCGCGATGACGCCAGAAATGTTCTTTGACTATCTGGCGGTGCACATTAACGGTGAAAAAGCGGCGGATGCAAAATCGGTGTTTAACATCGACCTCGGCAGCGACGGCGGTAAATACAAGCTGGAGCTGGAAAATGGCGTGCTGAACCACACGGCGAACGCCGAAGCGAAAGACGCTGACGCGACCGTGACCCTCAACCGCGATACGCTGAATAAAATCATCCTGAAAGAAGTGACGCTTAAACAGGCGCAGGATAACGGCGATATCAAAGTGACCGGCGATGCCGCAAAACTTGATGCCATGCTCGGTTACATGGATAAATTTGAATTCTGGTTTAACATTGTGACCCCGTAAAGGCAGCACTCGCGGGCGGACGTTCCGCCCGCTCAAGGAAAATTCTCTTCAATGGAAAAAAGACATCCAGCCACACCCGAACCCGCGATATGGCCTACCCGTAAATCAATGGTTGTTCACGGGCTGGCCGTGAACCTGCCGTGGCTCGCCTTTGTGAATGCCAGCTTTGCCCTTATGGTCCTGCTGCGCAATTCGCTGTTCGGCCATATCGATGCCCTCCTGCACATCAGCCCCCCTCTGCGGCAGATGATTGACGCCTCCATGCTGGGCGTGGTGATCCTTTCCGTAGCGCTGGTGATCATGGCCTGGCGCCACATCCGCGGCGTCAGCGCCGTTTTGTTTATGTGCAGCCTGCTGTGGTCGATAAGTTGTTACTGGTTTATCAACGTGTTACAGCTTCCTCATCCCTGGCCTATATTCGTTACCCTGCTGATGGCCGGTATGACCGCGCTCTATTTTCACCCGGTGGCACTGCTCTGCTTCACCGTTCCGCTATGGGTAAGCCTGCCCGTTGCCAGCATGCTGCTGAATCAGGAAATTAATTATCGCTTTGCCGGGCTGTGGGTGGTGTTCACGTTCATTCTCGTGTGCGGGCGCTATATCCTGTTGAGCTGGTTTGAAGAGGCGTGGCGTCGCAACCAGCAGAATCAGCGTTTAATTTCACGGCTGGATGCGCTGGCCCATCAGGATCCGCTGACGAAAACGGCCAACCGCCGGGCGATGGAGCTGGTGCTGGAAAATGCCGTAGAGCAAGGCAAACGCTTCGCGGTGCTGATGCTGGATGTCGATTACTTCAAACTGTATAACGATACCTACGGTCACCAGGCGGGAGATGCGTGCCTCGCGCGGGTGGCAGAGGTGCTGAACACCTCGGTGCGCACGCCAGAGGATGTGGTTTCGCGCTACGGTGGCGAGGAGTTTGTGGTGATCCTCTTTGACTGCGAAGAAAGCATTGCTGAGAAAGTCGCCGCGCGGATCCAGGCTGGCCTGCGCAACGCAGCCATTCCGCACAGCGCGTCGAAGGTGAGTGAATATGTGACGACGAGTATGGGCATTGCAGGCTATACCACAGGGCTGGCCGGCCCGGAAATCATCGCCCGCGCCGATGCGGCGCTGTACAGGGCGAAGGAGGCCGGGCGGGATCGGTGGTCGCTGTAAGTTACGCCGGGTGGCGCTGCGCTTACCCGGCCTACAAAACCAACCTTTTCCGTGCTCCCGTAGGCCGGGTAAGGCGTAGCCGCCACCCGGCGTTTTTTTAATACCGCACACACCGACTTAGTTTCGCACCAGCCATCCAGCCAGTCGGGGCGGAAATCATCGCCCGCGCCGATGCGGCGCTGTACAGGGCAAAGGAGGCCGGGCGGGATCGGTGGTCGCTGTAAGTTACGCCGGGTGGCGCTACGCTTACCCGGCCTACAAAACCAACCTTTTCCTCGATCCCGTAGGCCGGGTAAGGCGTAGCCGCCACCCGGCGTTTTTTTAATACCGCACACACACCGACTTGGTTTCACACCAGCCGTCCAGCCAGTCGGGGCCGAAATCGCGCCCGGTGCCAGACTGCTTCATGCCGCCGAACGGCAGGTTGGCGTCTATCAGCGTGTGGCTGTTCACCCACACGGTACCGGCCTGTAACCTGTCGGTATACGCCAGCGCTTTACTGATGTTCTGCGTCCAGACGCTGGCCGTTAAGCCATATTCAGTGTCGTTCGCCAGCTGAAGCCCCTCTTCCCCGTCGGCCACACGGACCAGGTTCACCACCGGCCCGAAGACCTCTTCACGCGTCAGTCGCAGATGATTATCCGGGTTGACCACCAGCGTTGGCGAAACGTAATAGCCTTTGCCGTCTGGCCCCCGGTTCCCGGCGATCAGCTCCGCATGGTGCGCCTTCGCCTCATCCAGGAACGCCTGGACCTTATCGCAGTGGGCGCGCGACACCAGCGGGTTGATAAACGCCTCCGGCGACATGCCCGGCCCGACGCTCAGGGACTTCACGGCCTGTTCAAACCCGCTGACCAGCGTGTCAAACAGCGGAGCCTCAATATAAATACGCGAACTGGCCGCGCAGACCTGCCCCTGATTCAGGAAGCTGCCGGTCATCAGCCCTTCAATCACCCACGCCGGATCGGCATCTTTCAGCACGATGGCCGGGTTTTTGCCGCCCAGCTCCAGCGTCACGCCCGTTAGCGTATCCGCCGCCGCGCGGGCAATCTGCTTGCCCGTCGCCGTCGAACCGGTAAAGCTCACTTTGGCAATGCGCGGGTGCGAGGTCAGCGCCGCGCCACAGACGGCGCCGCTGCCGGTCACCACGTTGAAAACACCCTCCGGGATCCCCGCCTCGCTCGCCAGTTCCGCCACCCGTAACAGGGTGAGCGGCGTGGTTTCCGACGGTTTGATCACGATGGAGCAACCTGCCGCCAGCGCGGGCATCACTTTCCACATGCCAATCATCAGCGGGAAGTTCCACGGCACAATCCCCGCCACAACGCCCACCGGCTCTTTACGCGTCCACGCCTGATAACGCGCGCCCTGCGGCAGTGGAATCGAGAGATCGAGGGTTTTACCGGCAATTTTGGTGGTCAGCCCTGCCGTGTAGCGCATCCAGTTCAGGGTGCAGCCCACCTCGAAGGCGCGGGAAATGTTAATCGATTTCCCCTGTTCCAGGGTTTCGAGCTGTGCCAGCTCTTCGCCATGCTGTTCCACCAGATCCGCAAACCGCAGCAGGATGCGTTCCCGCTCTGCCGGCAGCCGTCCGGCCCAGCTTCGGGCGACAAAGGCGCGCCAGCCAGACATCACCGCACGATCGACATCATCGACGCTGGCATCGGCGGTAGAGGCAATAACCTCTCCGGTAGCCGGGTTGTAGACGTTCAGACGCTTTTCGCTATCGGATGCCGCCTGACGCCCTTCGATCCACAGGCCGTGCTGGCGATCTAAAAACTGCTGCACGCCCGGCAGGATGGCGACATGTGATTCGGACATAGAATACTCCTTCGTTATGCTTCGCAGGGTGTGTATGCAGTCTAAGAGGGGATTCGCATTCCTGCTTTTGTCTGTGTGACATTCGCTTTGCCAGCTGTGACAGGGTCCGCAAATCGTGATAATTCCCGCTTATATCGCTGTAACCGTTGAGTGTTCTTTCCTATAGTCAGCCTCGTAGCCCTGACAAAATGCAACATAAATGCAACAATGCGAAAACAGTGACGGTGCAGCGAGAACATCAATGGCGTGTGCAAGCGAACAGGACAATTTTCAGCAGTGGCTGGCGCAAATTAACCAGGTTTGTGGGCGCTTTGCGGCACGTCCGTTAGAGGGGGCGTTTCTCGGCGAGCTGGAAACCAGCTACACCCAAAGTCTGAAGCTGAGCACGGTGACCGCCGCAGGCGTTAACCTGTTTCGCACCCGTCAGGAGATCAAAAACGGCAACGACGCCTGGTTCTACACCGTGTTTCAGCTGGAAGGCAGCGCCGGAATCGAACAGGACGACCAGCGCGCGATGCTGAAAGCCGGGGATATCACGCTGATTGACGCCTCCCGCCCGTGCTCCATTTACTGGCAGGAGCGTTCCCGCCAGATTTCGCTGCTGCTCCCGCGACAAATCATTGAGCAACACGCGCGTTTTCAGGAAGTGAGGTGCGCGCTGCCCCTCTCCCGCAGTCTGCCTACCGTACAGCTGAGCTACCGACTGCTACAGGAGAGCATGGGCAATGCCGATCTCAGCGCCAGTGAAAGCGAAGCGGCGCTTGAGGCGATGGTGTGTCTGCTGCGTCCGGCCTTCCAGCAGCGTGACGAGGTGCTGCCGCGCAAGGAACGTCAGTTCCGCCACGTTCTGTCCCTGATTGATGATCATATTCAGTCGGAGGCGTTAAGACCGGAGTGGATAGCTTCAGAGAGCGGCATGTCCGTGCGTAGCTTGTACCGCATGTTTGCCGGGAAAGGGCTGGTGGTAGCGCAGTATATTAAGAACCGTCGCCTCGATTTATGCGCTCAGGCGCTGCGTTCCATCAGCGATGACGAAAAGCTGGCGGGGATTGGCTACAGCTGGGGTTTCACCGACCATAGCCATTTTTCCACCGCCTTTAAGCAGCGTTTCGGGGTTTCGCCGGGCGAATACCGCAGGCGTTACCGCTAGCTATTTTTTCAGCCACTTGCCGTTAATTCCCTTCACGTACTCACCCGGCTGCGCGCGGGCCACCAGCTTTTGTCCCGCCATTTTCGCCACCTCGTCGACGGGTAAATTATTACTGTCAGCCAGCTGCTGGTAACTTTCCGTGCGTGCGGCGTTGATACGGTTCACCAGCGCCAGGGTTTCAGCGTCGTGCTGAACGGGCGCAAGATAGCCGCTCAGGGTTTCCCCTACGCGCCCCTGGGCACGCGCATCGTTGAGCGTAAGCGTGGCGGCGTGAACGTTCATCCCCAGCGCCAGTAACATCAGAGCAAATCGTTTCATGACATCCTCAGAACAGATCGCTGCGGGATTTCAGCAGGGCTTCAACGTCTTTATCCACCTTGATATGGATTTCATGCTCGATTTTCACGTTCATGTTGATGGTGATCGGCTCTTTGGGCGCCGCCACTTCAATGCGCGGCGTGCAGCCTGATAGCAGCGCGACGACGGCCACGGTGAGTACACCAGCCCTCTTTTTCATTGTTGTTCCTCACTTTCCTTGCCTGTCGAACCGCGGAGAAGGGGTATCGCCGCATGTTGCTCAAACCATGTTTGCAGATTGTCCCCAAAGCGCAGGCTGCGCCAGAGGGTAAAAATGTTCTCTTCATGGGTGTAATTCAGGTTTACGAAACTGCTTTTGCCTTCGACGCGGCTGGTGCCTTTAATGGCCGCCTGCATGGTTAACACACCCAGATTATCCACATTGAGTTTTGTCCACGACTGCGAAATTTCCATATAGCGGAGCCAGTTGATCGCCGCCCCGGCAACCATGTTGTCTTTCACAATGGCATCCGCCGTGTCCTGGTCGATGCGCAGCGTCATCGGCCCCGGGTTGGTCAGCCAGCCATCTTTAATGATCCATTTTTCATTGTCCAGCCAGAACGGCAGCGCGCCGCTCACCGGGCCGGACATGGCAAACTGCTTCGGATTCACCGCGCTTATCAGTTCGCTGGAGGAAATATTATCCACGCGCAGTAAAGCCGGATCGTGCTGCGGCATTCTCAACTGCTGCATGGTGATTTTCCCGCCGAGCGCTTCCACCTTCACGTTGGTGAGCAGGAGCGGGTTCGCTTCGGTCCAGGGATAATCGCCCTGGAGATCTGCGGTGATATTTCGGGCTGTGACCAGGTTTTTCACCTCGTCGATTCGTAACGTTACCGGCCCGCGCGTGCCCAGCGACCAGGTACCCTGGCTTAAGCGGAACGGAAGAACAAAATCCACGCCGTTGATCTCGTTATCCGGCATCCACGCGCTGCCCGCTTTCAGCACCCCGTGCCCCCCGGCCTCAAACCCCTGATCGGGGGCCGCGGAGAAAGCCACCTGCGCGTACATTTCGCCGCCGCGCAGGGTCATTTTCCAGTCTGGCGGGATCAGCGGCTGAAACACCGTAAGAGACTGTTTTGGCCACCAGGCCTGACCGCGAAGGCGTTCGCCGTCCCAGCGTCCATTCACCTGGACCGGGCCGATGTCGTCCGCATGCAGGTTCCCTTTAAACTGGAACACCGTCGGGTCTGTCCCGTCAACACTGAAGGTCAAAACGGACGGCGGCAGCACGCTTCCGCCTGAAAAGCTTGTTTGCCCGGCGTTAAGCGCGAGCGCGCCGCTAAAGGTGGGGTTATCCGGGTCCCGCGACCAGCGCACCGGGTGATCCAGCACCAGGCGTGGCTTGCTGACCAGCATCGTACCATACTGCAATTTGTCGAACCCCGTGGAAAGATCGGTCAGTTCGATAACGTTGTCGCGCCACTCCCCGGTTCCCCGGACATCCCAGCGCGCGTTCATTGGCGTGAAATTCCCTTTACCCCAGTAGCGCCACTGCCACAAACCGTTGTCCGGTAAAAAGTCGTTAGCCTGGCCGTCCAGATGCAGCTCAAAATCGCCCATCTCGTTTTCATGCGCCCGCAGAATGGCTTGCAGGCGGCCGTCCACGCCCTTCTGCGTGAGCTTCACGCCCGCCAGCGGCCAGCGGATCTCATCGATATCCAGCGAGTCGATGATGCGCCCGCGCGAGCGCAATAAAGCGCCGGGTTCAAACGTAAGCTGCGGATCGTAAAGGCTGCCGGTCAGCATCGCCGGGAGCCTGGCATACAGGATCAGATCGTTTTGCTTGGCTTCCCCGCTCAGGTGCAGCGGCATAGCGCTGTTATCCATACTGAGCGAGCCGGGACCGATATTCAGCACCGCGTTGCCCTTACCCGCATCCCCCTGGGTCAGCACGTTGAGCCGCCCCGTGAAGGTGGCTTTCTCCAGCCCCTGCTGCCAGTTATCCACTTTCAGCCCGACGCGTCCGCTCATTGGCACGCCGGAGGCTAACCAGTTCCAGCGTCCGTCGCTGATGGTCAACTGCTGAGCGGTGATCTGCCACGGTAAATCGAGCAGCGGATCGGGGTTGTCCCGCGCCATGACCACCAGCTGGCCCTGATTGTCCTCCCAGTCCAGATCGGCATCGACCAGCGAGGATAACTGTGGCACGTTAAAGGTCGCGACCGTATGCCCTTTCACCGGCACGCCGTCCGGCACCAGCGGCAGGGTAAATTCACCGACCAGCTTCACGGGCTGCGGCTGATCCGGCAGTTGCACATCGAACTGGCTGATGGAAAGGGTCTGGCCGCGTAACTGCCCCTTAATGCTCACCTGCTCGCCTTTATAGGTGATGTCCTGGCGGGCTGGCGTCAGTGAGGCATGCAGCTCACCTTCCCACTGCTGCCAGGGAGAAAGGGTAAAGCGATGGATGGTCAGCCAGGTGTTGGGCAGGATGGCCTGCCACTGCGCCAGCGTTTTCGGCGCCACCGTAGATGGCGCCGATTGCGGTAATTTGCTCAGGCAGACAGAGTTAAGTTCAAGTGCGCCAATATCCAGATCCCAGCGGCTGGGGTGTGACAGAGTCACGTTTTCCACGCGGGCAATTTCACACTCTTCTACCAGATAGCGGAGATCGGGGATGATCAGGGCGTGACGCGTGAGCCGTGGGCTTTTTTCAAACGCGATGCGCGTTCCAACGGGGAGCCAGATCCCGGCGAGCGTGGGTACCCACTGGGCGAGCGTCATCAGCAGCGTCAGCGGCACAAGAAATAGCAGCAGTAATAGCGCGATTGCGGCTTTGTATTTACCCTTCATGGGCAGTTAATATCCTGATTTTGCGAAAAAAATAAGCCGTTCTTGCCGCTCATTGTCGCATGTTTAGCCAGTCAGTTGAAGGTAATGCCATTTTTAAGAGTAGATGCTCTACAATAATTCATAGAACTTATTGATTTCAATGAATTTTGAAAAATTGTAAGATAATTTTAAACATGCTAACGTGGTTCCAAAATCACTGGAGAAAGTCTTATGAAACTCGCGGTATATAGCACAAAGCAGTACGACAAAAAGTATCTGCAACATGTTAACGAGACGTACGGTTTCGATCTTGAATTTTTCGACTTTCTGCTAACTGAAAAGACGGCTAAAACCGCCCACGGCTGCGAAGGCGTGTGTATCTTCGTTAACGACGACGGTAGCCGACCGGTGCTGGAAGAGTTGAAAAAACAGGGCGTGAAATACATTGCCCTGCGCTGCGCGGGCTTTAACAACGTCGATCTCGATGCCGCCAAAGAGCTGGGTCTGAAGGTCGTTCGCGTCCCGGCCTATTCTCCGGAAGCCGTGGCAGAACATGCGGTCGGGATGATGATGTCGCTCAACCGTCGTATTCACCGTGCCTATCAGCGAACCCGTGATGCTAACTTCTCTCTGGAAGGGCTGACCGGCTTTACCATGTACGGTAAAACCGCAGGCGTCATCGGTACCGGCAAAATTGGCGTGGCCGCCCTTCGCATCCTGAAAGGATTTGGCATGCGCCTGCTGGCGTTTGATCCGTACCCAAGCGCCGCTGCGCTGGAGCTGGGCGTGGAGTATGTCGATTTGAAAACGCTCTTCTCGCAGTCTGACGTTATCTCCCTGCACTGTCCGCTGACCCCGGAGAACTATCATCTGCTTAACCAGTCGGCGTTCGACCAGATGAAAGACGGCGTGATGATCATCAATACCAGCCGCGGCGGGCTGATCGACTCTCAGGCGGCTATCGAAGCGTTGAAAACGCAAAAAATCGGCGCGTTGGGTATGGATGTGTATGAGAACGAACGCGATCTGTTCTTTGAGGATAAATCTAATGACGTGATCCAGGACGACGTGTTCCGTCGCCTGTCTGCCTGTCACAACGTGTTGTTCACAGGGCACCAGGCGTTCCTGACCGCCGAAGCGCTGATCAGCATTTCGGAAACCACGCTGGGGAATTTGCGTCAACTCGAAAAGGGCGAAGCGTGCCCGAACGCGATAGTGTAAGCCTGGTAAGCCGGGTGGCGGCTACGCCCTGCCCGGCCTGTGGATTGCGTTAATTGTAGGCCCGGTAAGCGCAGCGTCACCGGGCTTTTTGGCTTCAATCCTGCCACGCGCAGGATAGTCTTAGCTGACGTTTGCCGTTCTGATTTATCCAGTGTCCCGAAACAGGTAATAATTTTGATTAAATAAGTTTGATTTTTACCTCATATCCCTCGAGGCCTGTCATGGCTTCACGAGCGATAAACTCAATTTCAGACACTTCCTGCCCTGTTTTTTTACGTAACTCTGAAATTTTTTTGGTTATAAGCGCTGAAATTTCTTCTTCTGCCTTTTGCGTCAGTGCGTCAACGTTCATGTTTACCTCTTGCAACCGTTTACTGTTTCCATTCTCCAGCAGGCGACAGCTAACGATTAACTGCCTTTCACCATAACTGTATGTAAAGAGTAGACTATCTGTGTAACGTATGCTGCCGTCGCATTTAAATATGCATTTAGATTGCATTATTTGAACAGGGTGTTATTGTCCCAAAGCCTTAGAGCACAAAACAGATAAACATAAGAAAAGTTTTGACTCACACTCGCCCCGCATCAGGGGCATTTTTTTGGCTGTCTGTAAGCAAAAACCCGCCATAAGCGGGTTTTTGTGTTATCCGAGAAAATTATTTAAAGACTTCTGCGACGGCCTGGAAGTTAGGGCCATGCTCGCGGGCAGCGATGATGACGTAGTATTTCCCGCCCTTCTCGTCTGCCAGTTTTGAGAGTTTTTGATGAAGATCTGAAGGTGAAGAAATTTGTCCACCTGAAGCCCCTACAGATACATTACCAAGGTATTCAAGCTTGAAGTGGTGCGCTTCATCCTTGGAAATCATATCTGCCGCAGATGCGCCGAAGCTTGCTACTGTTAAAGCCAATACACTCCCTAATAGTGCTTTTTTCATATCATTCCTCCTGTTGATGAATCTATATATTTAACATTAGCAGCAAATATGTAAATGATCCGTATCAATATTGTAGAAGGATTGAGCATCACAACCAGCCATCACTGACCTGAACAGCGGGTGCAGCAGGTTCATCTACTATACTGACCTGTGCAGTCGTCATTTATCTGCCGGTTGCGCCTGAAGCAATTGAAACTTACCTGTACCATGACCATCAGGAGAACAATATGCACACGAGTAAAACCCTGAAAAGGCTGCTAGCCGTATCAGCAGTTGCAGTAATGTTCAGCACCGTTGGCGTACAAGCCCAGACAACCAGCGCCGCGCAAACTCAAACTGCGGGCCAGGCTCAACCGGACGCCAGACTCAGCTCCGGCGACGAGAAAGCATTGAAGGACATGGCGCAGGCCAATATCAACGAAGTTGCCGCCGCCAGGCTCGCCCTGGACAAGGCCCAAACCAGTGAAGTGAAAACATTCGCCCAGAAAATGGTCGACGATCACGGCGCCGCGCTGACCAAAGTCAAGACCGTTGCCCAGAAAAAGGGCGTGGAGCTGCCGACCGAACCAGACGCCGCGCATAAAGCCCTGAACTCAAGGCTGGAAAACCAGCGCGGTGACGCTTTTGACAAAATGTATATGGAATATGCTGGCGTGAAGGACCACGAGAAGGTGCTGTCGAAGCTTAAGAGCGACGCCAGTAAAATCGACGATCCGGATGTGAAGGCTCTGGCCAACGAGCACACTCCGGTCGTTGAGCAGCATCTGAAGTCCGCCGAGCAGATGTCAACGCGTGCTGGCGCATCAGCCGATAAATAACGCGTCGGTAAAACAACTACTGCAAAATAAAGTGGGGCCCGCAGGCCCCACGCTTATTTCCCCTTCCTGATGAATTATTCCGGCAAGGCGTAGACCACCACCTGATCGCCCACCTGATCCTTCAGGATCGTATTCCCGCCTGCCACGAAGGCCACATACTGGCGACCTTTATATTCATAGACGGACGGGTTCGCTACCGCCGGAGCTTCGGCCTGATCGGACCACAGCTCTTCACCGCTCTCTACCGAGTAGGCACGCACTTTGGCATCCATTGAAGCACCGATGAAGATCACGCCGCCCGCCGTCACTGCCGGACCACCAATGGTAGGCGAACCCCAGCTTTCCGGCATGAAGAAGCCATACTGCTGGGAGGCGCCAATCGGACGACGCCATTTCACATCGCCCGTGTGCATGTCCAGCGCCACGATTTCACCAAACGGCGGTTGCCAGCACGGCATGCCCAGCCAGTTGCTCGCCACCAGCAGACGCATACCGTACGGGGCGCCTTCCTGTGGGGCAAAGCCGCTTTCGTTGCCGGAGTCTTTGTCTGCGTTATCGTAATCCTCACGGCTGTACAGCTTCACGTACTGGACGATATGCGAGGTGTTGACGATGGCGATCTGTTTTTGCGGATCGAACGCCACCCCACCCCACTGGACGCCGCCGGCGCTATCGGGATAGGTGAGCGTGCCTTCGCCTTTGGTGGTTGGCGGGGTATACATTCCTTCATAGGTCAGGTTATCCCACAGACGGGAGCACTGGCCGCCACCGACGATATCCGCCAGCTTCCAGATTTCCGGTTTTTTCGACTGGTCGAGCAGCGGCGCGGGTTTGGTCGGGAATGGCTGCGTGGGCGAGAGAACTTCGCCCTGGACCGAACCATCACCCTGCGGAACCGGACGTTCTTCGATTGGCCATACGTCCTCCCCCGTCAGGCGGTTAACCACAAACAGGAAACCCTGCTTGGTGGCCTGCACCAGCGCCGGGATCTGCTTGCCGTCTACGGTGATGTCCATCAGCGTCGGGGCGGAGTTGATATCGTAATCCCAGACGTCGTGGTGTACCCACTGACGTGACCAGACCACTTTACCGGTGTTGATGTCCAGGGCGGTGGTCGAGGTGCCAAGCGGAATAGCGTCTACGCGGTTGCCGCCCCAATAGTTGGGAGACGGCGATGAGACCGGGAGATAGACCAGCCCGTTAGCCTCGTCGGCGGACATGTGCGTCCAGACGTTGGCGGTACCGGTACGCTTGCGGATCTCTGCCGGGATCGCCTCAAAGGTCCACTCAAGCTTACCGGTCTGGGCGTTGACTGAAAATACGGTGCCCGGAGGGGCTTCGGCATAGGCCCAGTCCTTCCCGGCCCAGCCCACCAGCAGATGGTTGCCGACAACGGTTGGCGGTTGCAGGACAGAGAGCGGATACTTCGCGTTAACGGTATTCCACTGGTTCAAATCCAGCACGCCGTTGTTCGCAAAGCCGCTGCACGGTTTGCCTGAATCGGCGTCCAGCGCAAAGAGCTTGCCATCAACGGTGCCCATATAGACCATCTTCTGGCATGCCTCACCTGTCACCGGATTTTTAGCCTGCCAGTAGGAAACGCCGCGATTTTTCAGCACCGGCTGGGTCAGCGCCTTGCGCGACGATTTGGTGTCATAGTGCCACTTCTCTTTACCCGTCCCCGGATCCAGCGCAATCAGGCGATCGAATGGCGTGCCGATGTAGAGCGTATCGTTGGCGAAAATGGGCGTTGCGGACCAGACGGTAGCTGGCGTATCGCCTTTACCATCCGAGACGTCGCCGGTATGGAACTCCCAGACTTTCGTTAATTTCCCGACGTTATCCGCCGTAATTTGGGTCAGGGGACTGTATTTCTGCGCGTTAAGCTGGCCGTGGAAGCTGTCCCAGGTGGCGGTGCCGGGCACCAGCGGCGTCGCTGGCTGGCTGGCCGAGGCGACTTTCTTTCCATCACCGCTGCCGGTTGAGGCATCGTCGGTGGTTTTTGTGGTTCCGGGCGCCTGCTGATCGGCCGCATCAATGTTCAGTGATTCCTGGGTCCCCTGCGAGGCTTCAGCGGCCTTATCCTGCGCCTGTAGCGCGAGCGGAGCGACCAGCAGTGCCAGCGCCGTCATGCTGACTTTTATGAAGGGATAATGCTTATCGTTGTGCACGGGCGGCTCCTCAGCTTCTGACGGGATGGTTGTAACGAGCGGAATGGCTGCTCAGCATAATCAGACCAATCAGGCCGACCACCATGGCTGCCGTTATGATGTACTGGTGCAGCAGCGCGGCGGCGAAAGCAATACCCGCCAACACCACCAGGGTGACAATAATCAGAAAAACGCGCGCCCCGCGACGCGATGCCGCACGTAATATAAAGGTCAGGATCGCCAGCACTACGCTGGCAATGACCACGCCCAGTGCGCCAATGGTGCCAGTGACGCCGGTAAGCGGCGTCCACCAGGCGTATAGCGCCACCGCGAAGGCTATTATCGCGGTCAGCAGCAGCAAAATGCTGCCGACCCGCGAGGATTGAGAATGCAACATACCAGGAAACCCCCTCTAAAATGCAAAATTGACCATTATTAAGGCGTTTTCGTGAATATATACCCCTGCTGCCCGCCGCTATTAAGGAAACGCGACGTGTGGAGCGGCGGCATATTTCACTAAACGTAACTGAGTATAGAAGAGGATTTTCTTATGGGGCGTTTAATAGCAGGCATACGACGTCCTGAACCCCTTCGCCACCATAAAGAGAGCGTTATGTTACAAGACGGTTCGAAAGCTACGAGCGGGTTACGCGATTGTCTACATTCTGTTTTTTAATTTCAGGCATAACGGGATAATTTCACGCCCAATAAAATAATTAAATAAGCCCCCCTTCAATATGATGGCGCCTTATGGTACTTAATAAAACAGGGTGTTTATTCTTTAATTAACAGACGTGCAGGCAGGGAAAGTCAGTCGTTATTTGTTCGTTAATTTAACAAATCCCTTTCTTAATTAACCGCCTGTTAAAGCATCGTCAAAGAATAACGATAGTTATTGCAGGCATACACATAAGGTTTTCGGTATGCAACATCAAACCCCTCCCACCCGTGACGTAATGGCGCAGCGACGACTACAGACAGATAAAAACTAAATAAGTCGTCGTCCCTCTAACAACGCGGTAAAATATGATGAATAAAGCCACAACTCTCTCAGCTAATATTACAACACGCTCTAACTGGCACTGGCAGGATAATATCTGGACGCTGGGCCTTTATGGTACAGCCGTCGGAGCGGGAACACTGTTCCTTCCCGTGGAAATCGGCACCCGTGGTCCGGTTATTTTTCTGGTTATGCTCCTGCTGGGGCTGCCGTTATCCCTGATCCCCCATTTACTCCTTTGTCGTGTGTATATGCGTGAAGAGAAGACTGAAAACGGCACGTTGCCGATCTTCGGCTCCTTCTTCAGCGGAAGGGGTGAAAAGCTGATCACCCTGTTCTATTGTGTGACCTTCTTCCCGGTAACCCTGGTTTACGGGGTGGCGCTGATTAATGCGCTGAGTAATTTACTGGTGGAGCATCTGCATATTACCGCCCTCAGCCGTGGGCCATTGTCGTTTATCGTGGTTGCTGCGCTGTATGTGGTGCTTAGCAAGGGCCGGGACAGAGTCGTGGCCATTATGAGCGCACTGGCGCTGCCGTTCGCGGCATCTGTACTGCTGATCGCCGTATCACTTATCCCGGGATGGCATCTGTCTAACCTGACCGATACGGCCGCTGAAATGAACGCCACGCCGCTGCCGGTAACGCTGAAAAATATCTGGCTGACGCTGCCGCTTATTACCTTCTCGTTTTGCTGTGCGCCTATGGTCTCCCCGCTGAGCTCTTACTACCGGGAGAGGAAAGCGGAGGGTGAGAAAAAGGCACTGTTCGTGATCCGCATCGCCTACTTAGCTATCTTCGCCAGTATCCTATTTTTCGTGCTGAGTTGCGTGCTGGGGATCCCCCATGACAACTTTGTGCGAGCGAAGGCGGAAAACCTGAATGTGCTGTCGGTGATGAAGGGAAACGGTGATTTCAGCCTGATTTACCACATTGCCCCGCTCATTGCTATCATCGGTATGACGAAATCCTTCCTCGGCGTAGGTCTGTCGGTCGCACAAACGTTTGGTCAGCTGGCTGCCAGCGTATCCGGCAAAAAGGCCAACGCCAGCAAGCGGCTGGCCTCTCTGGCGCTGTTCCTGCTGACCTATGGCATTGTTTATGCCAATCCGGATGTGCTCAGCCTGATTGAAATGTTCTGCGGACCACTGATCGCGGTGATCCTGTTCCTTATCCCGGCGTACCTCATATACACCCGCCCCTCGCTGGCAGAGCTTCGCGGCGTGACGGTGTTTTTGGTTGTTCTGGGCGGGCTGGCAACGCTGTCTGCATTGCTCTGGACAATGCTTTAGTCTGAACGCCGTTTGACTGTACCCATATACAGTAGTATTTTACGTTCAGGCTGAATCACATGCGTAATATCCATAAGGTAAACAATCATGTTTGTGGAACTGGTTTATGACAAGCGAAACGTACAGGGGCTGGAGGGAGCCAGGGAAATCATCCTGGCCGAGCTGACAAAACGCGTGCACCGGATTTTTCCTGATGCCAGCGTGACGGTTAAGCCAATGCAAGCGAACGGCCTGAACAGCGACGCCAGCAAAAGCGACCGTGAAAAGCTCAACCGCATGCTTGAGGAGATGTTCGAAGAGTCGGACATGTGGTTAATACAAGAGTAACCGGGCGCAAAGCCCGGTTCTGGCTTCGGGAGACAAAGAGCATACAACGTTAACTTTGCGTAATTTCTTCCGCTATCGCGACGTACCGATTTACGCCTCCATGGTTCCCCCAGCATAATCCCACCGATCCAATTGTAAGACATATCCAGCGCGCGCCACATTTTCTTCCTGCCTTGTACTTTCAGTCTGACTGACTGGAGGTTTCTGTGTGTGGCCTTTTATGAAGAATCCGGTTTGGGGTTATTCGAGGTAGCCCGCTGAAATGGAAACGTGAGCAAGCTCATCCGCTATGAACGAGGAACGGACGATCTAAGGGGTGTTCATTTCCTGGCCATTCGTTTGCCAAGAGCAAAGCAGACCATTGGCAGGGGAAGCGTCACTACCAGCAGCATCCATAGCAAAGTATATACTGTGTCCACCCCGTCATTTTGCAGATTGGTATACAGCTTTACCGGTATACCCTGCGGGAAATAAGCAAAGATCAACACGATCCCGAACTCGCCTACCGCGCGAACCCAGGCGAGTGTTACGGCAGAAGCCAGCCCAGGCAATGCCAGGGGTAATGTAAGAAAACGAAAGCGGTTCCAGGGAGAAGCTCCCAACGTTTGTCCCGCTTCAAGAATATTTTGGGGAACAGTGGCAAACGCCGAACGCGACACCACGATAAAATAAGGCAAAGCGCCGTAAACCTGAGCCAGCACAAACGCCGCCGGATTATTTACCAGCGTAGCTCCCAACAGTGAAAGCCAGCGGCCAAACACGCCATAAGGCCCGAAAGCCGAAACCAGCAAAATCCCCATTGCCAGCGGTGGCGTCAGCAGAGGGATCATCACCAGCAGTTCACCGATCAATCGTTTTCGACCCGTGGCTTGTGACAGCCACCATGCCACCGGCATGCCGATAAGAATGATAATTCCGAGTGCCAGCACACCCAGTCCCATAGAGACGGCAATGGCGCTGTCGTCTCGCCAGGCCAGCTTCAGATGATGCCAGGGCGTGACGCTAATCAGCGTGATAAAGGGGATACTTAACAGCAGGATAGCGGGCAGAGATAACCACCCCGCCACCCAGCCCGGTTTTCTTAGCGGGCGTATAAGCTGTCTCCTTTAGGTTCGGCGTAGCCAAACGCTTTGAACAATTTCTGCCCCTCGGCGCTTTGCATGAACGATACGAACTTTTGTCCCTGTTCTACACCATTCGGCGCGTTTTTCAGCACCGCCGCATAGAACACCATTGGTTGAGTGTGCAGAATTTGATCCTGGCCTTTACTGTCTTTAATGGTAAAACTGACGGTGTCATACCACTGTTTCGTCATCGCCGGGTTGCTGAGGTTTATTTCATCCGGCAGCGCGACATACGGCAAATGCGCTGAGCGAACTTCACTCTCGTATCCCGCTGCTGCATCCACCTGACCGCTTTCCAGACGCGCCAGCAGCCCTCCTTCCTGATGAGTCTGCTGTGGGTTTTGCAGCGAGCCTAAAATTTTATCGGTGATGCCCGGCATGTTGTAATACTTTTCCGCCAGCATCAGGCTAAACACAATATTCTGGCCTTTTGGGTCGACATAAGGATCGGTGCGGCCAAATAAGACATCTTTCTGCGTCAGCAGAGTCAGCCACGAGCCGTCTTTCTTTCTGTTGGCCTGTTCAAACTGCGCTGCATATTTACCCTCAGGACTGTAAGCGACCACCATGCTGGTACTGGCGACAGGGACCGCCTCATCTATCAGCCCGGCGTCTTTGAGAATTTGCATCGGCCCCGGGGTGATGGAGACAAACACATCGGCCTCAATTTTGTGGTTTGCAAGCAGGCGTGCCATCCCGTATGCACCCTGGCCCTGCCCCTGATAGCCGTCGTTATTTGCTCTGGAAAAGGCCGGACCTAACCCCTGGTCCATTACTTTGCCCATGGAACCGGCATAAGTCACCCTGATATCCTTTGCCAGCGCCATGGATGGCATTTGCATCAGCGCAACCGCCACCAGCACAACCTGCATTCGTTTCCTGGCCATAAACACCCTCTCGCTATATATTTTTTTATATATCGAATTTTCCAGAAAAATCACCGCAATGACAACCTCCTCAAGCGCGCCGTTGATGCAAGGTTGAATAAAAGGAAATCGGTCTGGGTGGTGCATGGTCGACTTAGTCAGATGTTGTCATCCAAATGTGGGCAATTGTTCATGAAACATGCTGCGTAAACTCCTCGTGGCTTTGCGTAGAAGAATCTTGAACTCATTGTCATCAATGTCTTTTGCACAGTTGTAGCCC